>CAIXKI010000077.1 GCA_903920005.1 uncultured delta proteobacterium | reverse complement strand
GTGAGCTTAAAGCGGAGCGACGGAAGCATCCGCCTTACGATATCAGACAATAGCCGTGACGCGGAGGCCTCCGATATGGTGAGCGAGCCAACGACCTTGAGCTTCAGATTAGCTAAAAGCCTATCGGTCCAATTGAAGGGCCATCTCTTTTGGGAGAGCGACAATGGGGCGCGGTTTATTCTGTCGATACCTGAGAAAATAATTGACCCAGCTAGTGTTTCAGAGAAGCGCGCGGCGGCTTAGTAGGGGCAGAGATCTCTCATCTTGCCTTTGAAACGTTCGGTGCCCACCTGGAGTAGGGTCGCAGAGGTTTTTTCTAGGTATTATGATAGCGCGCGCGGGCGATCTTTTTTAACTCTCCCTTCCGACACGAAAACTAAGTATCCTATCCCATAATGTTTAAGTAGCGTTCCTTGAGTGGTTAGGTGATTTGTGAAGAAGGCACGTCAGGTTGATTGGTCGAAGGGAGAGCTCGCGGCGCTGAAACGCCTCTCTAACCCCGACAAGGTTCAGAGCTTTATTGATGCTCTACCCTATCGGTGTGAGGATGGGCATCTGTCGGCTGCCGCCGCGCTGCGAGATGGGTGCGCGCATTGCTTTGATGGCTCTCTTTTAGCGGCTGCGGCGCTTCAACGTGCTGGATTTACCCCAAAGTTAATCGACCTTTGTGCTGTTCGAGATGACGACCACATTATCTGTAGCTTCCTCTATCGGGGACGTTGGGGGGCGGTTGCGAAGTCTAACTTCCCTGGGCTGCGATTTCGGGAGCCTATTTACCAGTCACCGCGTGAGCTCGTACTTTCGTATTTTGAGTTCTATTTTAATCTCGAAGGGGAGAAGTCGCTGCGGAACTTTTCGGAGCCGCTGAGGCTCCCCTCGCGCTCGCGGTTGGACTGGGAGTGTGATGATGGCGCGGGTGATATGGTGGTGGAACTTCTTACAGCGCAGCCTCACCACCCGATACTGCTACCCCGTCAAAGTGGTAAGCTCAGACCGCTCGATGAGCGCCTCTTTAAGAGTCAGCTTCACGGCGTCAATATGAAGGGCGCCCATGGTGGGAGCTAATCGGACGAGTCTGTAGCGGTATCTGTGTTTGAGGTGAGTGAGGATAGAGGGATATGGTTGCGAAGCGGGAGGAAGAGTACCGAGTCGTCTATTCGACGGACCACGGGGCGGTGTGCGGCAGCTGTCAGAAACCCAAGGATAGGTGCACCTGCTCAGCGCAAAGGCGTTCGGCTGTTGTAGGGGATGGGAACGTTAAGGTAAGGCGTGAGACCAAGGGGCGCGGCGGGAAAACGGTGACCATAATCGCTGGGTTAGCCATGAATCGAGACCAAGTTGAGGCTCTTCAGAAGGAGCTTAAAAAGTTATGCGGAGCGGGCGGAGCTGTTAAGGACGGCGTCATAGAGATTCAGGGAGACCACTGTGACGCCATTCTTCGAGATCTAGATAGGCGAGGGATTCGCGCCAAACGCGCAGGGGGATAGGCACCGGTAGCACTTCTCGTAGTTTCGCTTGGATACGGCTTAATTCCGTGATTTAATAGTACGATAGTCTACCGCAGGTGAGTTTTAAAGATGTTTCGCCAAGGGAACAAGATAAAGATTAGCGATACTATTTACCGTAAGGTCAGGCTGGCCGCGGAGATCGTCGGGTGTCCCGTAGATGATTTTATCGAGAAGGCGCTTCTAAAAGAAGCGGAGAAGACCCTATCTATGACTCGTCGTCCGGATGAGCCCTGTTCAGAGATAGAGGAGTCGGCGGCTAATCAGTAAAGATCCGCGGAGCGCGTGGTCTAAGAAATCTCGCATCGGTTCGCTGGTGATAAGGTATTCAGTAGTAGCGAGATGAGGGGCTGAAGGTCACACGATAGTGAACTTCAGCCCCTCAACCTTTATTCGCTGCACCACCCAAGGATTTCGAGCGTTTTGATGAGCACGATGATCCAGAGTGCGGCAACAAGTAACCCAACTCCCGCGATGAACAAGATCACCAGGGAGGCGATTGTAAGCGCTATGCCGATTATTGAGAGAAGGAATCCTCCAACTCCCCACAACGGCCAACTAGCGCTGAAGACAACTGCCCCGAAGAGCAGTTTGAGACCGAGAACACCTCTCTTCTTGCCTACTATAAACGCCAGCAGGGCAGAGGGGAGTGTCCCTACGATGTAGCAGTGTAGTGCATTTTCCATAAGTGCTCTGAGAGAGCGCTCTCCGCATTACCGGACAACGCTCCCCCAGAGAGAACCGAAATCTCGCTTCTACTGAACGGTTAGATAGTAGCAGCTCATCATGCGGTCGGCCTAGCCGGGTGGAGGGACCTTTTTATGGAGGTACTCGTGTCATAATCTGCTTGGGACGGTCGGAAAAGTAAGAAACAGATGTTTTGGGTAGGTGTGGCGTGAGTAGGGCCATAGGTGGTGCTACCCTCATGGAGCCTTCCACTATCGGAGATTTATTCATGGCGATATCAGTCAAGGCCCCGGCCCCACAGTTGATAGAACAGAGAAGTTTTGGGTATCAGGCAGACGAAGAGGCGCGGATCGTATTGCCTGTCTTCGCTAGTGAGCGGTCCCAGTTGCACCCGAATATGGAGAAGCCGTGGACAGTAATAGAGCGCTTCGCACGCGGGGATGGTGAGATAGAACCTAGCGACGTGGTGAAAGCATCTGATCGTCTCCTCAAGATGATGTGCGCCAAGGATGGGCCTCGACTGGAGAGCGGGCTAGAACGGTTTCGACGACAGTTTAGCGTTGGGCAACTTGAATCGATCGTAGCCCTGCGAGGCATGGAAGATTCGCAGCAGGTTCTTCGAGCTCTTGTTACTGGGAGCGCCGATGGAGCGACCAAGGTTGTCGATGAGAGTATTTGCGCCGGGGTCTTAGACTTCAACGAGCGATACGTCTCCCATCTCCGGCAGCAATACGTCTCAAAAAACGGACTCTGCCAACAGCTCATCGCGAAGCTTACGGAATTCCACGATGCGGTCGAGGCCGCTCATCCAGGAGTTGGTTTTTATGGAGCTAAGCGAGTTGAACATGAGCAGAATGCCGCTAAGTTCCTGAAACAGTTTCAGGGGATTCAGCGCGAGATGAGGAAGCTTCTGGTCGTGATTCCAGAGGAGCGAGCGCTTCGCGGCGCCTCTGAGGAGCGGATGGAGAGCGTAGCAGGTAAATTGGCGAGCAATCATTACGGTGACGTGTTGCGAACCGTGCGGAACATTATTGGCGATGCTCGCGAGTCCAGGAATGTATTGACCCAGATCGAGCACCCGGACCGTGTTTTCAGCCACGGGCGAGTAGGGCGTGGAAGGAGTGCGGCCTAGCGGGCTTCTTTAATCGGCCTCGAAAGCGCAAAAAGCAACTAGCCGGCTCTCCCTATCGTTTTGGGTTTGTGGAAAGAACAGGGCGTTGCTAACCTTTTGGCATGCCGAAACCCGTACAAAAAGAGATCGTCGTTCACGCGAAAACCCTTTTCTCTGGGGGGAGAGTCCTCTCCGATCGTTGGATCGTCGTGAAGGGGGATTCTATCGTGGAGATCTCGGCGAAAAAGCGGCCGTCGGACTACGCCGGGATCGTGACGCCCGCGTTCGTTGATCCTCACTCTCATATCGGAATGTTTCGTGCTGGTGAGCCTGGTGATGAGCAGGAGGGTAACGACATCACCCACCAGATTCAGCCCCTTTGCGATCCGATACGCAGCATATACTTCGACGATCTCGCCTTTGTTGATTCGATCGATTTCGGGGTGCTTTACAGTTGTATTATGCCGGGTAGTGGGAACCTCTTCGGAGGTCGAAGTAAGGTCATTCGGAACTTCGCCTCACATGTAGGAGAGTGTGAGTTCCTTGATTACGGCTACAAGATGGCCCTCGGCTGGAATCCTCGCTCGACAGGCGGATGGAAGGGGGATCGCCCCAATACCCGTATGGGTATCTATGCGATGCTTGAGAAGCGATTCGACGAGGTGTTGGCGAAGGAAGCTAAAAGTAAGGTCGCGTTTGAGAGGAAGGAGCTTGAGCTCGCTCGTAAAAAAGTTTCGAAAAAAGAGGCTGCGGAGGAACAGAGCCTTCTTGCGCGCGAGAGAAAACTTGAGTTTTCCCCTGAGGAACTCGCGATCCTTGAGCTCCTTAAGGGTAAGAAGCCCGTCAAGGTCCACGTGCACAAAGAGGATGATGTCCATTATCTCATCCACCTTTGTAAGAAATATAAGATAAGGGCGAGTGCTGAACATTGTGGGGATGTTTTTCATCGTGAGGTGTTCGACTCTCTGCGCGACAACGAGATTCCCGTTGTTTTTGGGCCGCTCGGTTCCCATGCTTATAAAACTGAACTGCGCCATGCGTTCTATCAGAATGCGAAGCTCGTGATCGAATCAGGGGTAACTTTCGGTCTAATGACCGATCATCCGGTTATTCACTCCAGCCTTCTGAGGGACTCTCTCCGGTATTTTCTCATGTACGGGATGAGTACAGAGGAAGCGCTGCATGTTATCTCTGGTCGTAACGCTGAGCTTGTGGGGATCGGGGGTACGATTGGGCGCGTCGAAAAGGGAATGCTTGCAAGTCTACTTGTGTGGGATATAAACCCTCTCCATCTAGGAGCATATCCTCGTATGGTGATGGGTGAGGGAAAGGTCCTTCGAGAACAGAGATTTGTGTAGGAGAATAGTATGTCTGCGCCACTAAAGATCGCGATTGTTACAGGAAGCCATAGAGAGACGTCCCAGTCTGATCGAGTGGGGAGTTTCATCGAAGGAGTGTTGAAAACACAACACGCTTCTCCATTCATCATCTCTCTTTCCAAAAATCCCCTTCCGCTCTGGGATGAGGGGGTGTGGAGTTCCTCGGATACCTGGACTCAAAAATGGAACCCTATCGCTACGCAACTTCAGGAGAGCGATGGGCTGGTCGTTGTGTCACCTGAGTGGTCTGGGATGGTCCCCCCGGGATTGAAGAACTTTCTATTGCTCTGCTCACCCAAAGAGGTGGGACATAAGCCAGCCCTGATAGTATCTGTGTCGAGTGGTATTGGTGGTAGCTACCCAGTGTCTGAGCTACGAACCTCCTCGTATAAAAACAATCGGCTCGTGTATATCCCAGAGCACGTGATAGTTCGAAATGTTGAGGAGCTGCTCAACGGTGATATGCCAGCGAATGAACACGATGAAACCACGCGCGCGCGTCTTACGTACGGCAGTTCGGTCCTTTTACAGTACGCTCAAGCTCTCAAGTCCGTTCGGTCAAGCGCCGTGATTGATTATAAGACCTTCCCGTACGGGATGTAGGTACTCCTGTCCGGAGGGGAGATATTCGTGCGTATCGCTTTTTTCATTAATACGATCCCGTTTAACGATCGCACTCTCGAAGAGCGTCCACTGGGTGGTACTGAAACAGGCGTGTCGAGGCTGGCTCGCGCGCTAAACGGCTTGGGTCATGAGATAACCGTTCTAACGGCCGACCCTAATCCCCCTTTGAGTAATCCTCTCTACGTATCCGTTGATTCAGTAAAGGACTTGGGCCCGGTTGATGCCTTCATCAGTGTCCGGGACTGGAAGCACCTCTTTGGCCCCATACAGGCTCGACTGAAGCTGCTATGGACTGGTGACTCTGACGAGCAACCCTACTCGATAGGATTAGGAGATAAGAGAGTTGTTGATCAGATTCACCTCCTCCTGACGGTAAGCACGTGGCAGTCTCAGGTGCTTTGTGAGAGGTCAGGATTTCCAAGAGAAAAGACCTTTATTCTAGGCAATGGAGTGGACCTAGGACTTTTTCACGGGTCTGAGGAGCGCACCCGAAAGCGTCTCATCTATTCTTCGGTGCCTTACCGGGGATTACAGCTGATGCCTGACATCTTAGAGGTGCTCGTTGCGCGTCACCCAGATATTGAATTTCACTCGTTTGGGGGTTTCTCCGTCTACGACGATCGCGTTCATGAGAATGATAAACGCGCTCACCAAGCTCTGCTTGAGCGGTTATCGCGGTTCCCGCAATTTCACAATCACGGCAACGTGACGCAGCGGCAACTTGCTAGAGAGATGATGCGCTCATCAATTCTGTCGTATCCGAACACCTTCGCGGAGACGAGCTGCATTACCGCGCTCGAGGCGCAGGCCGCCGGGTGTGCGATTGTCTCATCGGATTTAGGCGCCATGCGAGAGAGTGTGGGAGAAGCGGGTGTGTTAATCGCAGGCGCTCCGGGTTCTCCGGAGTACGCGCAAAGCTTTGTCGATGCTGTTGATATCTTGCTGTCTGATGATTCCGCCTGGTTGAAGCTCTCGGAGGCGGGTCTTGCGCGCGCCGAGGAGTTTGCGTGGAGTGGAATCGCACAACGACTCAGCGATCTCCTTGAAGAGGCTGTTGAGGCACGATCGTAGGCTGGTTACTCTTGACGCCTATCATATCCGCATAGGTGTTCTCACGGTATCAGATGTTCCAGTTCGAATCCGCTAAGGTTCGTCGTCTGGAGTTTCTGATATGGTATTTTTTTGTCGTGGATTCATACTCTTTTTTTGCGCGCTCATTCTCGGTCAAGCTCAAGAAACCTTGGCCCAATCGGAGTTCGCCCAAGGAGAGAGGTTTCGTGAGGATATCGTCGTTGAGGGGATTCCCATTCCGACGGCGATCGCCTTTGCCCCGGACAACCGCATTTTTTTAGCGCTCAAGGAGGGGACAGTAAGGGTAGTGAGTAACGGAACGCTACTCTCAGCGCCGTTCCTAGACATCTCTGGGATCGTTAATAAGTCAACAGATCGTGGGCTTCTAGCTATCGCGGTCGATCCGAGCTTTCCTCGGAAGCCGTTTGTGTACCTTTCGTATGTCTATGATCCGCCGGGCGTAGTCGCCGACCGTAGGGATCCTCGTGTCGTGCGGGTCGTCCGCTATAGGGCTGATGCGGCCGCAAATTATAACGTTGCGGTTCCTAGTTCTGAGGAGGTTGTCCTTGGAAAAAATAGCACTGAAGAAAACATGGCGGCACCTGTTCCGGTCGTGGATCTCAGCAAGCCGGAACCCGCCTCGTGCATGACGGGTCTTACTATGGCGGGAGCTCCTATACAGGACTGTATCCCGGCGGATGCGCCCTCCCATTCGGCAGGCTCGCTTATTTTTGGGGCAGATGGATCGTTGTACGCGAGCTTCGGGGATGCGTCTAACTATGACTTCCCGTCCACGCTCGCTTTTAGAGCCCAAAGTCTGGATGCCATGTCCGGGAGGATCGTTCGGATTGATCCAAACAACGGTAACGGGCTTCCGGGTAATCCATTCTTTGACCCGGCGAATCCCGCTTCGAACCGATCGCGGCTATGGTCACGCGGGTTTAGGAATCCTTTTCGGATAACGATTAGTCCAGTGAATGGTGAGGTCTATAGTGGGGACGTTGGTACGTCGTATTACGAAGAGATAAACGCGGGAAAAGGGGCTAATCATGGGTGGCCGTGTTACGAGGGTGGCTTTCTCGATGGCGCGCAGAAAGAAGGGGCAGCGACGCTCAGCCAAAAGCAGGTCGGCTTTAGAAAGGCTCCAAACACCATAGATTTTTGTACCCAGATGTATGTAGCGGGCTCATCGAAAGTCCGTGCGCCACTATTCAATTACCGGCATCCGTATGATGCGACTGGAAAGGATCTCGGCGCCTCGGTAACGGGGGTTGCCGTCTATAACGGCGACGCGTACCCATCATACTTTAAGGGGGCGCTCTTCTTCGCCGATTATGCGCGCAAGTTTATTCGATACCTTACGTTTGATGCTGCAGGTGTTCCGACGGCGCATGACTTCGCGACTGAGATCGGATCCGGTTTTGGCGCCGTGCAGCTTACGATCGGCCCTGACACAAATCTCTATGCTGTCTATCTTGATCTTAAGACACGTACTGGGCAGGTGCGTCGATTTAGAGCGCTTGAGGGGAGTAATAATCCACCGATAGTTCGCGCGAGTGCGTCCCCGTCGGGCGGAAATATTCCGCTCGTGGTGAACTTCTCAAGTGTTGGCACGGCGGATCCGGATGGACAGCAGCTCCAGTACAATTGGGACTTCGGTGATGGTACTAGTTCGATCGAGGAAAATCCCTCTCACGTCTATACAAAGGTCGGAACCTATTCAGCTGTGTTAACGGTCCGTGAAGCGACTGCGCCATTCGACTTTTCCAAGAGGATGATTACCATTAGGACAGGTGTAACGCCTCCGATAGCGTTCATAGATCTTCCAAGCACGGATGTTCGCTATCAGATCGGCGTCCCGGTAACATTTAGCGGTCGAACGGAGCCCTCGCTCGGTGTGGAGATGTCATGGGCCGTGCTACAACGGCATAATTTGCACGAACACTTGGTCTCTGAGATCAGCGGGCCTAGTGGTGCGTTTCTGCCCGAGGAACACTGCGATAACTGCGCCTACGAACTTTGTTTGATGGCGATAGGTGAGGGTGGGTTACTAGATCAGAAGTGTCGCGAAGTGCCGCCACTTACAGCGTCATATACCTTCGCGAGTAAGCCGCCGGGTGCCGCGATAACGTATATCGATGAAGAAAAAGAGGTATTGGCCCCCTATGTGGCTCAGCCGATCGTTGGTTCAAAGCAAGCTATCAGCGCGGCTCCGATATCCATCGGTAGGTCCTTCGTTGGCTGGTCCGATGGGGTAACGGACCCCGTACGCGCGTTTACGACCGGCCCGGCGCCGATGACCCTAACAGCGATCTACGTAAATAAGGTTCCGAA
The DNA here is from genome assembly GCA_903920005.1 of uncultured delta proteobacterium. GTDB lineage: Bacteria > Bdellovibrionota_C > UBA2361 > UBA2361 > OMII01 > OMII01. Next base: position 26,657 of record CAIXKI010000077.1, on the reverse strand, counting down.
GCTTATGGTAAAGCTTGTGCGAGGCTCCTCGAGGGTTGCTCGCACCGTTAAGTTGGACGCTTCCGCGACAGTCGACCCGGAGGGCGAGCCGCTCCGCTTTTTGTGGACATTCTCAGACCGCCGCCGGATGCGAGGTCCGATAGTTACTCGCAAGTTTACGCGAACTGGTTCCTACGCAGTCACGCTCACGGTCTCTGACAGGCTCGGCGGTACCGTGGTGTACAAGGGTCGAATCTCGATCGGTCGTAGGGCATCGATTCGAAGGCTTTCCCTTAAGCCTGGGCGTGAGGTGTAGCTGTACGGTGAGAAGTACGCGCCGGCCTTACTCATACCCTTGGTTCCTGGAGCTGTGCCTCGATGGTCCGATAACGTTACTTATCGGTCAATTCTAGGAGCGCCCGTAGAACGTGCTACAGAGCCAATTGGTGATTCTGTACCTATAAAGTCCCTATTTCGGGCGGTGTGTGGCCTGGCTTCTACGGAATGGCCCCTAGCAGGGGCCTACCCCAACACTGGCTTATGTGTCCTCTCTTCTCCGGCGAGGATCATCACCGAATTGCAAGAGAGTTCAAGGCACAAGAGATCTCTTGGTCCAAGCTTGATTCGACGACGCTCTTCCTCAGTGCGGCCAGTCACGATGCGGAGCCAACAGGTCTCCTCACCATTTAGTTTGCCCTGCTGTCCGCGAGGCTTGTCACGATAGAGTTTAATCAGGGTATCTGACTCGCTTTCGCTCTCCCCGCTCTGGAGGATGACATTTTCATCGAGTGACTCGACGCCATAGAGAAATGCGCGAGCTGTAGCCCACAAGCCACCAATCGCGTCGATCGGAAGCAGCATATCGAGGTTACCGGGAGCGCCGGGGCTCTCAACACCATCGAGGATAGGTAGATAGAATAATCGGAGACCTTGCGGTTCTGGGATGAGTTGGAGACGACCAAAGGACTTGTTGATTGAGAACGTCACTCCGCCACGATACATAGAAACCTTCACCTTTTATTAAAACCCTTACGCACCTCTCGATGAAACGAGCGCATCTCATTACAAAAGCGCATCTTTCAACGACCGTTTGGGCTGCGTAACGCGATCGCTTTCCGATCGGTCACTTCCCTATTCGAGCCACGTCGCGTGAATGCTTCCAAAAAGCGACTACGAGATTCTCGGATTTTCTCGTTGCCGCTGCTTCGCGCGCTGCCTAACGGGCTCGGAATATTTCCTTCTCTTGAAGATTACTTCTGAGCCAATCCAAAAGCAATAACACCTTAATGTAACCCTTTCCGCTGTATTCTTGGTCATTTGCGGGCTTCCTTATCGACCTAGTTCCTAAACTTTAGAGGGCCACTCTTTGGTGGTTTTGGAGGTTCGGATTTCGGCGGAGGTTTTGTCGCACCCCCCTTTTTTGCTGCGGGCGCCTTTTGAGGTGGAGGCGTTTGCGGCGGAGGTGTGGGAGGTGGTGGCGGAGGTGTTTTGGCGATGGACGTTACAGCCCCGCGGGGACGCCCGCCTGACGGCATTATTGAAAGTCTAAATGGTTTGCCTGGATCCTCATCTTTCGGAGCAGAGCGTGGCTCGGCAGTCTTTTTGTCAGAGGCAGATGGTCCCTCTGGCGCTTGAGGTCGAGGCTTTGGAGCGAATTGAGTAGAGGTCTCGTCCTGCTCCTGAGAGAGTATCTGTTCGTCGACCCAGTCCGAGAGTCCGATCTCGTCGACCTCAAATCGCTCCGGATGGACGACGAACTCACGCCCCTCCCATGTCTCAGGTAGGTTGGCGTTAAACCAGAACGACCGCCCTTTTACGATCTTTCCATTTCCGAGATCGAACCATGCGAGCCCCTTCTCCGCCGACATCTCGTGTTTTAACTCCTCAGCGCTTACCAGATCTTCCTCCGCCTCAGAGTAGCTGACACTTTGGGATTCGCCTCCCGATCGGCGGGTATCGAGATCGAGAGAGCCCTTAAGGAGATTGCTTGAGATGGCTGTTGTAACACCAGCGCCAACTGATTTTTTGGTCGAGGCTATCTTTCCGAACCATTCGGTCATGTCCGACGCGGTGCGGTTGTCTCCGATACGCATCATTACCTTCAGGTTTACGTTCGCCATGACGCGCTCATAGAACGCTTCACTTAACCCCATCGCCGCGTCAGTGAGACCGCCGGTCGATTGAGCGCCGAAGAGCAGCGCGAATCGACCGCGTCTCGCTAGCTCAAAGAGATTTGCCCACGTCGGTCCAAATGTTGAGGAGCCCTCGTCGATGATGACGAGGTGCGGGTCCTCAAGGTTGTGAATACGACTTGAGGTGATCTCTCCGATGGACACCTCAAGATCCTCTCGGAACACCTTGACCATGCGCGCTGCGCTCTCAGCCTCCTCAAGTCGTGGAAGCATGTAGTAAATGATCTTGCCGCGAACGATGGCGTCGGTGAGTACGAGGTCGGTGTATTTTGTACAGAAAACCTCTCCTGCTTGGCTTCCGGCAATAGCGTGAAGCTCGGATGCGATACCTCGCAAATTATCTGTGATGCGCGCTGTATCGAGAACCCCTTTGACGCTGCGATAACTTGACGCGAGGTGGCCTAACTCTACCATCGCTTGTCGCGCGCCGATCTTATTCAGCATATTGCGAAGGTGCGGGTACGCGAGTTGAAACGCCGAGAGGGCTACAGCGATATCCCGAATAGACCACGCGAGGCCAAAGCTCTCCATCGCCCGAACCATCCGGTAGATAGAATCGGCGGCGAGTCGGTCGTAGTGTTTCGTGGTGCTTTGGTCGGATGTCGGAGGTAGGCCTGCTCGGAGTACCTTTCGGGCCTTCACGTCCGCACGTTGGTTCGTCATGACGAAATTGTAGGCGTGGATGCTGTCGAATGGATCGACGATGATGAGATCTTCGATGCGACCAGTAATAAGCGCCATGAGGATGATGTGGGCAAGGGTCGCGGAGTCTCTCTTCGCGTCGATAAAGGTGCATCCGCTCGCTCGTCCACGAGCCATCTGCTGAAAGATAAGACTCTCGAGCCAGAGAGTTTTACCCACTCCGGTTTTCGCGAATACCGCCGCGTGAGTGCAGATCTCGTCATCATCGACCCAAAGGGGCTTTCCGGAGTCGAGCTCGAATCCAACGAGGTAACGGTCGAGCATCTTTTTGCCTGAGGCTCTCGCGTCATTAAGAGCTTTGCCAAAACAGTCGCGCTCTGGTGGCATTCCAAGCACGTCCCTTCCTCCGCGTAGGGTTGATTCCTCTTTGCGCGCTTTCTCAACAGACTGTTGCTTGGCGAGGGTAAATGCCGCATTGCCGAGGACCGCCGCGGGAAGAAATCCGAGTCCCATGAGCAGCGCGGGATCCGCTCCACTTAAAAGTGGAGAGAGCGCGGCTCCGAAAACTCCAGCGGAAATCATGCCACTTCGAAGAAGCGAGCGTTTAAGCTCTTCCTCGCGGAGCGCTTGATGGTCGGTGCGTTTGTAGTTTCTAGCCATACACTTTTATGAAGTTGTTCACACGGTCGGCGCAAGGATGCCTGCTTCTTCCTCTTTATTCTCGTCTTTAATTCCCCTCATCTGCCTATCGAACTCTTCTCGGCTCTCTGACATCGTCGCGCGTTGAAACGATTGAAATCGGGCGTCCCACATCTGTCCCCACGCCTCGGCGAACTTTCCTCCACGAAGAGGTACTAAGCCTGACTTGCCGAAGAACCCGAGCGCGTTAGCCGCTGGATACCCGGGAGGCGCTTTGAAAACCGAAAAGATGACGGAGCTTTCAGGAACTGTGTAGTCCCCCACTCTTCTGGCGAGCCATCCCTGGGAGACGAGGATGTTTCTCATGGCAGACCACGCACGGAGATCGTCCGCCTCTACTCCATGCAGCTCCGCGAGGGACGAAATCTCGCGATCTGAGAGGGGCGCAAGCACTCGGTCGAAGGTGCGTGCCGCGATCCCAGAATCCTCGCCTTGATTCACTTTGTCGTACAACGCTTTCTGCTTCGCGCTTACCAAGGCGCTGAGCTCTGTAAGTCGTGAGAATTGGTTTACGCCGATGGTTTTGCGTAGGAGGGTAACCAGCGTTCCAACTGGAACGAAAAAGAGGTTTGAAATCGTCGTGTAGCAGGTCGTCGTGAGGTCCGGGACGATCGAACTGATACGTGGAAGAACCTCTGATTCCCACGCACGATGCATGGCGCGGGTTAGTCCGACGAGCTCGACCTCGTCGATGATATCTCGCGCTTCATGGGGGCACGCGAGAAGTACCTCTGCCCACTGGCGCATCGCCCACGCTGTCGGTTCCATCCCTTGAGGCATTCGAACCGCGGCAAACGAGCTCGAGCGAGAGGCGTATACTAATGCGTGACGAATACGGTGGCGCGCCTCAAACTCATATTCCTCCGGGTACGCGAGAACTGAATGCAGAACTGCCCGCGCGCTTAGCTGAGGGAAATTAGATTTTCTGGTCCACTTACCGCCTTCAAAGGAATGAGCAAGCACCTTACCGCTCTCAAGGGCAAGGATGAAGGTGGCAATATCCTTGGCTGGAAGTTGTCCAATAAGCTCTTTAAGGTCTGGGAGGATGACTCTATTGAGCGCGGCTTGAAGTAGTTTCGCGTAGTCTTTTTCATCCATCGATGGTTTTTCGGGTGGGAGTGTACTTGGGTCGTCAAATGTCCCGTCCGCGTAGCCCGCGTGAAGCGTAAGACCGACGTGAAGCACTTCGTTCACGTATCCCTTAAGCATGGCTCCCGTATACGTTTTTGCCAGGATTCCCTCATCTTCAAAGCGCGCGACGAAGGGCGCTATTTCACCGTGCTTTATGATGATAGCGATTAGGGATTCGTTCGTTCGGCTCTGAGCGTTGAATTGGGCTAGCGTCTTCCAGAGAGCTGAGGCGTGAACTTCCGGGCGAGAAGCCTCTGCTGGGCACGCGAGTCCTCGCACAAGAACGTCAGGAGCGCCTGAGGCACTTAGGTAATCGAGCCCAGCGCGCGCGCCAGAGTAAAAGAGCCTTCCATTTCCGGTCTGTCCGAGGACATCATCGCCGCTGTAAGGCTTAAGCATCGTATAGCCGAAGTAGAAGGTCAGGATGCAGGTAACGATCCACAGACGAAGGGATGCGATGATGAGAAATGAGAATCGGATCAGCCCTTCATGAGCCGACACAAAGATCGCGCTAAGTAGCGATTCTTGCGGGGACCCGTCTGTTGTAAGGACGCTTCGAAGGAGGAAACCAGAGATGTCATCAAAGAGTGCAAGCTCGGCTCCGATACCATGGTTCTCGATCCATGTTCGGTAACTCGTCATATCATTGGCGAGATCCTGCGCCCAGGGGTCGCGGACCTGATTCAGGGTAGAGATGAGGTGTTCGGTTTCGGTCTCGCCTCCGTTGACCTGATGGAGGGCGAGTACGAGCAGGAGCACGGCAACGACAGTGCCTGCGCCCATCAAGATGAGCTTCGCGATAATTCTCGCCCCCCCTGAGCCTCTACCCCCGCTACGGAGCCAGCTCAGGTCCTGCTGTTGTGGTGTGGGAAGTCCCTCGCCTGCCACAAATCTCCTTAAAACCTCTCACAATAACCGCTAAAAGACCCGGTAGAAGTCTAGGCTCGTAGACGACCTAGATCAAGCAGCTTGCGCCGCTCTCTACCGAGCTGCCCTAATCCCTAACGTCGCTAAAAGAGGGGTTAAGGGCCTCATCCGACCCTTCTAGCTCACTCTTTATACGACCGGACATTAAGTTTTAGGACACGTTTTCATTAGTTCGTTTCATACCATTCCAGAAGGTGCTGGTGGTCCCCGTATGGGACCTCGAGTAACCCTCAGATAGTACTTCGGTACATTTACGCATTTACGAAATAGCTGGAGATTCCGGCAGTACCAGATTCCTTGAGGTTGCCCGCGTTTTTGGGGGTAACTCACTAGAAGGGCTGGCTTACAAAGGTGAGACCATGACGAAACGATGTCTTGTAGCAGGGTTGGCAGTACTAGGAATTCTTACTTCAACGGCTTACGCCGACGGTGGGCAGTTGGGCCAAGAGCCCCATTCAGGGTCGAGGTCCGAGAGGTCCGCCCGCGGAGGGGGGGCAGGTTCGGGGCATGACGGGTCGGTGAAACCCGTAATCGGCGTTAGTTTAGGCCAGGCGAGCCAGGAGGAGACGATAGAGGCGACCGCCCATTACGCAAGGGCGCGAAATCTCTTGATAACTGCGCTTAATGAATTTGATAAGGGAAGAAAGATCGCAAGTCCTAATGAGTTGTTAGATCCAGTCCGATGGAGAAATACGCTCATTGATCGCGCGGAGGACCTAGACCGAGTACTCGATCCTCAACCTCGCGCAACCAAAGGGGGGATAAAGTTTGAGGCAGATCCGAGGCTTTTACCTGAAGCACATAAGTAGGAAGTGAAGATTACTTAAAGAGGCACGAACGAACATGGACAGTGGTGATGTCATACCTTGCTTGAATGAAGACTGGTCATTCGCCGGCTGCAAGATGTTTGAGTGGCTCGCGGGTCTCATGACGTCGTTCCTTGCGAGTAGCGCGTTTGAGAAGCCAGCGACGGCCATGCCCATTCTGGTGATTGTATGGATCGCGACGACGCTTGGAATGGCGTACTTGCGGAAACAGTTCCCGGATGAAGAGAGAGGGGTCAGGAACATGTGCATGGTTTCATGCGGGTTTGCGCCTCCGGGAATTCCGGCTCCGGCGAAATTGCAACCTCGTTGGAGCGGCGGACGGATCTCTGAGGTTGGCAAGACGAGTATGTATTCGCAACTGGGGCTTGAAGATCTTCGCCATATGAAGGCTACAGAGTCGGCGGGCTTAAGAAGGTTTTAATAGGGTTTAAAGTATCAGGGTTTCTTATGAAGAAGGTGAAAGACGCCGCTCAAAACATGAAGGACGTCGTGGCTGAGACGAAGCTGTCGGCTACCCGATCTGAGAGCGATACGATTCGCCTCTGGGAGAACTACAAAGACCAGGCGCTGATGTGGCGGTCACTCTCCCTCATACAATTTCCAGCGACGTTGGTCGCGATCGTTTTCTCAATCGTTATGTGGAGTACTCGAGAGATTAACCTAACCGTACCGTCAAAGCCTGAACCTGGCGTGCATGCCGCGCAGGATATTCCAGATACGGAGTTTATTAACGCGGCTAATACCTACGTTAATCTCATAGCCACCTATCAACCTGGAACCGCTCGCAACCAATTCACGGTAGCGCGGTCGATGTTGAAAGAGCCGCTGTATACTAAGTTCACCGAGGAGATGATGGCTGGAGAGCTCGGCGCGATCGAGAGCACGGCTCGCACGCAGGTGTTCTTTGTGGATCCCCTTCGGACAAAGATCTCTCGTGATGGTAACGACGTTATCGTAAATCTCATCGGAGAGCGCTGGAAAGTGATCGCTGGAAGCCCACTTCCTACAGTTACGAGTCGCTTCACCGTGACCCTCTCGACAATCCCGCGAAATCCACTCAATCCGTACGGCATCGTAGTGACGAACGTACAATTTAAGGCCAATGCCGAAAACGAAAAGGCTGAGCCGGGGAACGTGAATCAATAAGGAGTATGACGATGAAGACGGTAACGCAAAATATGCGATGGCTGATAGTGGTGGTAACCACAGCGAGCTCCCTACTCAACCCCCTCTCGGCCGCGTATGCCCGAGATGTGGAGTATACTACTGGCCAAGGAGAGGTAGAGATCTGGGTGAACGTTGGTGAGCCAACAGAGATAATCTTTGAGGGTGGCAAAATTAAGGATGGATTTAAGAACTCGAACGCGGGTATCGCGCTCGATAAGAAAGATTCGTCGTTGGTCGTGTTCGGAAAAGAGAGCATGAATGAGAATGGAGAAGCTATTCTCGTTCGGCTTGATGATGGGCGTTCGTATCCGGTCAGAATTCGTCGAGCTAATTCGGATAACCCACGGGACGCGCAAGTTGTAGTGTCCGACGGGAAAGGGGCTCTTGGTGTGGAGGAAGAGGAGCCGGCTCCGTTCAAAGAGCGCTCATACGAATACGCTCCAGCAAGTAAGGTTTCAGGTCTTATGCGCGAGATGGTTCTCGTGTCTGAGTTCGGAAAGAAAGCTGTCCCAGGGTATACGCTCAGTGAGCGGTACAAGGGGCAGACGATCGTGAGCGATGGGGCGATTATTGCAAAGATCGACAAGATCTTTATCGGTCCCAACCTCTGGGGCTACGTTCTTGATACGACTAACCTCCTCGATCAGTCTCAAAAGATAAATGCCGCTACATTCCGTATAGACGGAACGCGAGCGGTGTCGTCGTCGAGTTGGGAGCTTGCGGCTCGCCCTCTTAACGGGGCGGAGCAAATTTCAGGCAAACACAACGCTAAGGTCTATATCGTAACGAGAGCTCGATAAGAGTAGTAGGTGGCTTTATGGGTCAGTTTTTAAAAGATCTACCAATGCGATTAAGGAGCGACCGGAAGACCCAGGTGGTCGCTGGTCTCCTTGTGGTCGGGCTGATGTATCTGAGCTTCGCGGACAATACCCCCCGTCGTACCCGCAAGGCCCCAAAGCCCAAAGAGGAAGAGACCCTTAACGACCCGAATGAGCGATGGACCGACCTCATCGAGCGATTTAACGGTCAGTTGAATCAATTGACCACCCAGAGTAATGCCTTGCGAGACGATGTCGATTCTCAGAAGAAGGCGATGAAAGAGTTCGAAGAGACGACAGCGGAGATATTCAAAAAGCTCCTTGAGCGAATGGCCGAGCTGCAAAATTCCGCTGGCTCCGCTCAGCCTGCGTCGACCGGTCCGCGCAATATCGGAGATGTCACGGCGCCCGATCTGATCGGTGCGCCTCCAGAGGAGCTAGAGGGGCTTGGTGTCGTTGAGGAGGTTGCCGCGCCGCCCGCTCCGCCGATTAAGCCGAAGCTCGCAGCCTTGATGCCTGGTGATTCGGTCCGCGTGAAGCTCCTGGCCGGTGTGAACGCGCCGACGGACGGAACCCCATACCCGGTAGTTCTCAAGCTCATTAGTAACGTGATGGGTCCAGACGGTAACGCAGTTCCCCTTGGAGAGGCTCGCATCATCGCGGCCGCTCAGGGATCGCTCACCGATTCCCGAGTGCTCTTCCGACTTACCCGGTTGAGCATCCGACTCCCAAGCGGAAAGCGTAAGGAGTTTCCGATCGACGGGTGGATCGTTGGTGAGGACGGCATCCGAGGACTTGAAGGTGTCCTTATCGACCCGATCGGTAAAGCAATCGTAGGCGCGGGTATGGCAGGTGGACTCGCCGGATTAGGACAGGGAATCGCAGCTGCAAACGTTCAGAACCGTGTGTACGCGAATGGAAGTCAGTATTCGACGGTTGATCAGGGGGATGTGGGTAAGTACGCAGGTGGCGTGGCGCTTTCATCGACTGCTACAGAGTGGCAGGCGATTATCAAGGACCGTCTCTCTCAGTTGGTTCCCGTCGTGCAGGTATTATCAGGTCGCGAGGCTACAGCGGTATTCTCGCAATCAATAGCGATTCCAGAGCTGCTTGAACAGCTCGACGAAGAAGATCCTTCGGTTGTTTACGCGTCGTTGGATTAAGGTGGTGAGGTGAGAGATATGAAAGCGATACGACTCTCGATGATGGTGTGTGGTGCAGGGATTCTCTCAGGGTGCTCTAGTGTGGGGGCGTTCTTTAACCCATTTTATGAGACTCCCTCCGAGGTAGCGTATCTCGGGCAGAAGAATGACGCCGCGCTCAATGATACTGGCGGAAAGGGAGAGAGCGCCCGTGAGGCCCTAGAGGCTATGGGGACGTATCAGCGCGCCCAGGATCCGCAGCCAAACAATCCGGTTATGATGCCCGCGGTTGTACGGTTAATGTGGGTTCCTGACCATCTGAATTCGCACGGTGACCTCGTTCCCGCTCACTATTACTACCTCAAGGTGAAGAAGGATTCTTGGGCTCTTACAGATTCGTTCGAACTTGAGTCGCAGCTCGGTGGAAACCGTGGAAGCTCTTCGTCGGTAGGATACGTTAGTCCGGAGGAAGTACGGTGATGAGCTCGTTTCGGTTCGGACTAGCGCTGATTACAGTGTGCTTCGCCGGGTGCGTGAAGGGGGTGAAGCCCTACGAGCCCGAGAGTAAGAACGCACGTACTCTCTTTATGCCGTCGTATCAAACATCGGCTCCAGCGCCGGTGTACGCCAGAACTAGGTGGGTTCAGCTTCCCGAGGTGTTGCCAGCCCGTGAGAGTGAGGAGGGGCGTGGTGTTTCGACCTATGAAAATGCTCCGAGCCTACGACCGGTATATCAGTTGACCATCAAGAACGGGACACTAGAGGAAACCGCTAGGGTGTTGGGCGCCATGGCTAGGTATTCCTCGTATACGACCCCTTCCCTCGCCACCCGTAAGGTTTCTTTTCAGAACCTTGGCACGATCGATGAGCTCGCCGAGATTATTCAGGATAAGGAGAGCATAAAAGTTGTTGTCGACCACGAGAACAAAGAGGTGCGATTCCTTGTGCGAACTGTTACGGAGCCGACCTTATATAGTAGCGAATAGGTTTTCATGAGCATAAATAGGTTAACAAGAAAAAGGTTGTTTCAGGATGAAGAGCTCTTCAACAAGCTCTTGCCGTTCGCTCGTTACGATGACGAGCACGATATCTTCATTCACACCGACGCGTCCCTGTGGTCTATCTGGGAACTTCAACCGAAGTGGATCACGAAGGTGTCTGATATGGAGGCGTTCCAGCTTACGGAGCGCGTTCAGGAGATGCTCGATTCTCTCGATCACACCTATTCGGCACAGTTCTGCTGGGTAACCACGTTTGACGTTGAGGACCTTCTGCGCAATTGTTTGTCCTCGTATCCGTTGACCGGTCCCGCTGGTTGGATGACGAAACGTTGGGTTCGCTCGATTCGTATGGCGAGCCAGAGCCGATCGCTTCACCGGCGTCCACGTCGTCTGCGCTTGTATGCGTGTTTTCGGTACGATCCTCCGTGGGAGGGCAAGGGACTCGCGGCTCAGATGGCTCGCGCGATGAAATTGTTCCTCTACGGCGCGGTAGGCTTAGGCGCTGAGCAGCGACACTCAGAATACCTTGCGTTTGCGAATCGATTTAAGGGGGTCATGGATGGTACCGCAGCAAAACTCGCGGATCTAGGATTCTATCCCCGACGAGTGGATGGGCAGCGTCTCATCAACCTCCTCTACCCGATTCTTAACCGACGAAGCGTTAAGCCAGGTAAACATCGTCGAGGGCGAGGCACTGCTATACCCGTTCCAGAGTACGATCGCGACGACCTGTTAGCCAATCAGCTCTCTGAAACCCACGTAGAGCATCCGACCGATGGAATAATCAAGAAAGATGGGCGTGTGTATCGCTCTGTATCAATGGTGAAACCGCCAAAGAGCTGCATGCCACTGATGATAGCGCCGCTCCAATCAACACCATATGAGAATATTTTGAGTGTCACGTTCTCCAAGGAGCCACGAGAGAAGCAACTTGAACGTCTCGATAGACTCGATTCCACCCTTGGTATGCGTGAGCGCGCCCCCGGTGGACGATCGAACCAGAAGGTGATCCACCAGATCTCGGCAATTCGTCACGCTCGGCAGGAGCTCTACAGCTCTCGTGAGCAGATCGTGCGAGTGGGCGTTCATCAGACCTTTATTTGCCAGACTGAGGACGAAGCTATTCGTGCTACGTCTGAGGCCGTAGCGACCTTCCCACAAATGAACGGTGCGCGCGGTATGGTGCATGAGATATCAGACATGGCCGTGCTTATAAATTCCCTTCCGGGTGCCTATGATCCAGGGACTGATGGCGCGGGATGGACCACTGTGATGCAGAGCTCGCGCGCGGTCAGGATGTTCCCTCTCTGGGGCAACTGGCGCGGAAGCGCTGGGCCTCAGTTGCTCCTGCCGAGCCTGTGGAACCGAGAACTCGTTGGATTCGATCTCTACGACTCTAATATCGCTCCGAACGTTCTTATCAGCGGAGTATCGGGAGCTGGTAAGAGCTATCTCATGTGCTACCTCATTACGATGCTCAATCGCGGGCACTACTCAACGATGTCCGACGGTCGAATTCTTGAGCGTCAACCGATCACCTTCATCTTTGATAAGGGAATGGTTGGACAACCTTGCGGATTCGAGAAGATCGCTCGACTTTTTGGTGGGAAGGTATACGAGGCGACCCCTTCACGCGCTCCGGCGATGAATTTCCTCGCCCGTCTCGGCGCGCTCGCGCCTGAAAACACGAACGACGATTACAAGGATCTCCTCGATATGTGCGCCGATGTTATCAGCGACATGGCGACAGAGGGCGCGAATCTTCCCGATCGTCTTGAGCGTGGTAGTGTGGTCGAATCTCTCGTCGAGGCCCACCGAATCTATCGAAGCGGTCCGATGCGTCGAGAGTTTATCTTAAGCGACGTTGTGGCGGTACTTCGTGCGCCACGACGCGTTGATGAGAACGAGGATAGCGCGCGCCGCCGACAACGTATCGCCCTTCTTATCGCTGATTATTACGGCGAAGGAACCTACGCCAGATTCTTTGACCGTCCCGGATCTCTAAAATTAAAGGAGCGATTTATAGTCTTCGACCTGAAGGCTTTAAGTAGAAACCCAGACCTTCAGCGCGTGTTCTTAAAGATCGCCATGGTATGGGCGGATACGGTCATGAACGATCCGAGCGAGCTCGATACTCGTAAAGTTCTCGTGTTCGACGAGGCGCACGAACTTATCGGTAAGACCCACGCGAACACGATCGAGACCGCCTTTCGACTCTATCGTAAACGAAAAGGTATCGTTATCGCGGCCTCCCAATCTGGAGAGGACTTTTACGTTGGATCAGGTGGGCAGGCTATCGTGCAGAACAGCGCGCACAAGATATTCCTCCGCCAAGATCCTAATAAGTTCCACCTTACAGCGGAGGCTTTCAACCTTACTCCTCAACAGGCCGATGTTATCATGCGCTTAAAGACGGTAAAGGGCGCGGAGTCTCAGTTCTACCTGCTCTCTGATATCGGCGAAGGAGCACTCGTGTTGCCGGTTGAGCCAGCCTTCTATTGGGTAAGCACCAATAACGGAGACGATAACCAATTGTTCAGTGATATTCTTGTGCGTCACAGTGACGATTTCAGCCGCGCACTTGAAGAGGTGGTAAACCTTGCGCCGTACGGTAGTAAGGATCTTCAAGATCGATTGATGGGCGGAGGTCGCCATGAAGGTGCCGAGGACGGAGGCGTTGGCGGCGCTATCAACCAGATGATGGACACAGGATTCAGAGATTCGGGAGCCTAGGAGGACGTGCATATGAGAAGCTATTGTACCGCGGGAATTATCGCCGCATTTGCCAGCATCGGTGCGGTTGGGTGCCACAAGGAGCCAGAGCCACTTCCGCCACCAACGATTGAGTATCAAGTTCGTAACGTTCCGGGAGTCGTCGAGTACTCGTGGGAGGAGCCGATGGTTGATGTCGTTGAGGTTCCGCCAGGATTAGATCCGGAGGGGCATTACTACCGACCTGCTCACGAGGAAGTGGTTGAAGTCCGACAGGGGCGATGGCAGTATTACAAGAAGCCAAAGAAATAGGACCCTCTGATGAGCCTTATAAGCACGCAAAACTTTATCGCGCCCTTCCGAAGTAAGTTTCAAATCGGGGCGATATTAGTGTTTGCGGCACTGATCGGCATGGTTCGTTTCGCGAACCGCTCATCGCAAGACTCACGTAATGTATCTCGTGCGAGCGCGGATACCGCTGAGCAAGCCCCCGTTCAAGATGAGGTGACCCAATTCCTCGCCGATAGGGCTCGCTCTAAGAAGCGAGCTGCCATGATAGGCGACCAAACGGTCGAAAACCTTCTTGATGGTGATCCAGGGCCTGCGGCGGCTCGAAAACCGGTGGATGCTAGGGGCAGTGATGGTGAAGAGCCCCAAAAACTGAATGATATCAAGCGGTCGCTAGGGCTCGAGTAGCACTGCTCTACGAGAAATACGTACCTAAATTAAACACTTTAGCTGATGCAAGAGCCCTGATGCCGCCGATAAGGGTAGGTCAGGTCCTGTTTTAGCGGGTTGTTGCCATGATACGTGTACTCAAGCTCAGACAAGAATACGTTCTAAATGTCGCCGTCCTCGGCACGGTCCTCCTTGCGGGGATCCTACCGTTGGAAGCCCAAGCCGAGCCTACTTTGGATGTTCTTCCGGTCTCGCAACCGGCTCCTCAAAGCGAAGATGTTCGACATCAGGAGCTCGTTGATACTGAGCGGGCCATCCTTGAAGGGATCTCAGCTCGTGCCATAGGAGCGTTCGATAATAATGTTGCCCCTGCGAAGGTCGCAAAGAAGCTAGCGAAGCCAAAGGTAGAGGTGGCGAAAGCGGATCTTCCGGTCGGACAAGAGATTAAGCCAGCTCTTCCCGTAGTACCGACTGAAGTAAAGGCCCCTGAAGGAAAAATGGAAGAGCCGAAGGCTGCGGCTGTTGTTACGGCGCCGGCTCAGTCGAAGCCTCGCCCAGCGGATCCAGTAGTCGCCAAGCTTTCAACTGAGAACAATAGCCTCAAGAGAGATGTTGCGATTAAAGCCGAGAGGGTCTTGGCTCTTGAGCGAGAGCTTGAGTTGGTACGCGGACAGCTAGCTTCGGCTGAGGTCGAGTTAAGTAGGATCTCCTCAATTAATGATCCACGAGCACGCGCGGCACTTCGTCGGTATCCGACAACTGACCAGGGTGTTTCGACCGCAAAGGTTGAGACGACCTCGGTGACGAAGTCCCCAGTCGCTGTGACTGAACCCCTTCCCTCCGCGGATCTTCAGATAGCGACGGTTTCGGTGGCGAAGGCAGACCTCCGAGTTGGTCCAGGTAAGGAGCATTCCCCGCTTATGCAGGTGGGGAGAGGTGCTCGGTTAGCTGTAGAGGCCCGTAAGGGAGAGTGGTACCGCGTTTTTGCTCCGAATGGACAACGCGCATGGGTCCATTCCGCGCTCGTTACTTTCGGGGGCTCAGCCAGTGTTGCGGACAATTCCAGCGCCGTGCGGGTCAAGGGCTTCTCAAGTTCGGTTGAGGACGCCGCCTTTCAAAGAATTCAATCTATGACCGGCGGAAAGTAGGAGTATGTTTTCGAACAAGTCGCACACGAAAGGATATACGGGAGCCCTTCTAGGGGCTTTCATGCTTTTCGGTTACGTGGCTTTGTCGGCAAGATGCGCCTATGCGATTCCTTTGCAGGCCACTATGATTAAGGATCGCCAAGCGCTTCTCCCGTTCGTGTATCCGGTGATGGGCCCGCGTATGTCGAGCGATTATGGAATGCGGAAGCACCCGATGAAGCGAGTGCGGAAGCACCATCACGGCGTTGATCTCGCAGCGCCCGTTGACGCTCCTATTCGGGCGGTTGCGAGTGGCAGAGTCATGTACTCTGATCCCCTGGGCGGATATGGAAAGCTGGTTGTGATTCAGCATGCGGACGGGATTACCAGCCACTACGGACACTGTAACGCGCTGCAGGTTTCGCCAGGTCAAAGGGTACGAGCAGGAGAGATTATAGGTACCGTCGGAAGCACGGGCATCTCTACTGGCCCACACCTTCATTTTGAGATTCGTAAGAACGGTGAACCCACAGACCCGGAGAACTTCCTTCCCGGCCTCGCGTCGCATGGCGAAGGGTAACCTGCCCGGTCCCCTTCCTCCCCCCTTGCTCGGTGTCTTTTTCTAGCTCCATGTAGGTTCTGGAGTTGCTCGACGACTATTTCTTACGTGTTCCTGGTCATACCTACCCGAGTAACTCGAGATGGCCCCCTCTAGAGTCTTATAAATATTTTTTCCGCCCCTAACCTCTATCATTTACAAGGTTTTTTGAGGTTTTGGATGGCTTTGCTAAGCAACACATTTTGGGAATGTTGCTATAACCTTCATGAAACTGGGACGTGCGTGTCACGTCGATTAAACGTAGCTGTTAAGTAGAAACGAGTAATTTTTGGATTAAGTATATGTTTACCAAGATTAAGAACGCTTCCGTAACCCTTGCTCAGAAGATCGCTGCGGCTAAGGTTGCTCCGACAGAGGCTCAGGCTCGCACTGCCCTCTTCATTGCTGGTGTCTCTCTCCTTGCGTTGGGACTATCGGCCGATGTAGTGGCTCAGTCGGGATTCACTAACACAAACTATAACGATCAGAAGATCGCGAATGCGGTTAACGCCATCATGACGTACCTTGAGGGTTCGTTCGGAGCGTTGATCATGGCTGCATCGGGTGTAGGCGCTATCATGAGTGCCGCGTTCGGTCAGTACAAAGCCGCATTGAGCTTGATGGTCGTAGCGGTTGGATCCTTCATCCTCCGCTCGCTCATCGGTACCTTCTTCAACGATACAATGATCCAGGACTAACCGGTCCGAAGATTCTCTCTTGCGAAAGAGAGGCGTTGACCAGGCCGCTGGAGAGATCCAGCGGCCTTTTTTATTGCCGGCAAGAGATTGTTCAATCCATACAAGCCACTTTATGAAAGACCAGAAAATTCAAACACGGAACGCTCAAGAGGAGTCGGATCGGTTTCATACCGACTACTACCTCACGCACGACCTCTTTCAACAAGGTACGTGGCTTGAAAAGCCCAACAGTCGGATTATGGAGATCGGGGCGCTACTAGCAAACCAAGAGCGGGTGCGTGCCTTGGACCTGGGCGCGGGGGTCGGCCGTAACGCTATTCCCTTCGCCCGGCTTTTTGCGGATGGAACTGCGACCGTTGATTGCGTCGATATCATCGATGTAGCTGTTGAGAAGCTACGGGCTAACGCGTTGGCGCAGGGTGTATCGAGGGCCATCAATCCGATCCTCTCTAACGTGGCTGAGTTTCACATTCCGGATGGCGCGTATGACGCAATCATGGCGATGTCGGTTCTAGAACACGCCTTCGCTCCTGAGCGCTTTGAGGCAGGGATCGCCACGCTGCAAACAGGAACAAGAAAAGGTGGGTTCAACTGCCTGAGTATTACGACCGATCTTAAAGAGCGAGATTGTCAGACAGACCAAAGTCTCGTTCCGCTCATAACCACGGCAGTCTCAAGCCAGGAATGCCGCGAGTTGTTGCAAAGGCTCTATGCGACCTGGGAGATTCAACATTTAAGCTTTTCACCCTTCCGCGAAACGATTGAGCGTAGCGGCCGAAACATAGAGTGGTCGGCTAACTATTGTTTGTTAGTCGCCCGTCGTTGATACGCGAGTCTCGTCCCTTTTCCACGAGCAGACACAACTATGCGGGGATAAAATAGCGTCAGGCCTCAAGGACTGACGCCCTAGTCGGCCGTCCCCGGCAGCTTCTACCTATTCCTCCTCAAATCCTCCTCAAATAGTGATCGCGCTTCTGTATAGGATGAGCACCCAGGACTATCATGATCACTATGGTCTTCTATAAGAATCATGAGACCGACTCCCGTCTAAGAAGTGAACGTATATCAGTCCAGGACGCTCCAATTTATGAAAGTCATAACAACTATACTTCCTTTGCTCCTTCTCTCAGCCTCATCTGCCTATGCGGATCGGCGGTATACAACCGCTAAGCAAGCCGCCGAACGAGTGAAGCGAGATGAGGCTGAGCTTTCTCGGAGAGTTAAAGTTCTTTCCCTTGAGGACCGTGTCAAACTCAAGAAGAGCTTTCGGTCAAAGGATTCGGATAGCGATGGAGTTTCTGACATTATCGAGGGGAGCCTTGGCAGTAGTCGGTGTGATTCGGATTCTGATGATGATGGAATTGATGATTCAATGGACCGTTCTGAACGACGTCGTGACGATGGTGGGAGTAGTTCAGGGGGGAATAGTTCGGGAGGGAGTAGTTCAGGAGGGGGGAGCAGCAGCAGGGAGGACGGAGTGGAGGTCGCGGCTCGAGCGCGCATCACATCTTTCGTCGATCCGATTATAACTGTCGGAGGCCAAGCCTTTACGGTAACGGAGAACACCGTGTTTCGGGGGGTTGGTTTCTCGAAGGACGACCTGCGTATCGGCCTTTGTATAGAGATTGAAGGCCATGCGGGCGGTTCTGAAGTTTTCGCTGATAAAGTGAAGATAGAGGATAGTGGTTGCTAGCGATAGGCGGCAGTAGTCTTGATGTTGTAAAACGTCTGCCTTGCGCCGCTGATACATGGTAAGGAAAGGAGGGCCCCTGGCCCTCCTTTTTTTGCGTCTAAAGCCAGCGAGAAGGAATCGAGGCCCGCCGATCCGCTCGTACATTCTGACGGAACTGACCTCTCGACTCTCGGCCTTGGGGCTCAGAGTCGCTGCCTCATCTTGAGCTCCGAGGTTTCGTGGCGACGTGAGCTAAAAAGCTAAGCGGTCGTTCGCGCCAACCACGAATCCCGTAGTGGAGGTATCCATGGTTAGACGCACGTTTCCGCTCAGGGCAGCTTGTAACCCTAACGGATTACCTGACTCACCGTGTTGGACGCACTGGTAGAAAAGGTCGAGCTTCCATTATACGTCGCGGTAATCCGATGCGTGCCAACCGCAAGATTCGTTGCGTTGTTATTCAGCGCTCCGGTCAGCGTGAGTGTGGCGACACCCGTCGTACTCACAGTGGCGGTCCCCTTTACAACATTCCCATCTCTAAACGTCACCGTACCGGAGGGACGAACAGTGCCCGAGCCTTGGCGCACAGTCGCCGTAAGCACAACGTTCCGGCCAGCTGCGGCTCCGGTGCTCCGAGCAGGATTTTGTGACGACGTAAGCGTTGTGGTCGTCGCTACGATAACCGGCGGTGCTACGACAATCACACTTGTTGGAGCAGATGTGCTCGAAGCAAATGTGGCATTGCCTGCGTACACCGCGGTGAACGAATGGGTTCCAGGTGTGAGGGTATTGGCAGGTACGGTGAACGTTGCAGACCCGGTCGAATTTACGGTGCCCGTCCCTAAGGTGGTAGCGCCATCCTTGAACGCTATGCCTCCGCTCGGTACCGGTACTGATGCAGCTACCGCAGCCGTCAGCACGACGCTTTGATTCGATATAATCGAAGAGGCGGAAGCCGACAGCATCGTAGTCGTCACTGTGGTTTGGGGAACTAAAGTCACCGGTAGAGTGCTGACACCTCCTGCCGCCGAAGTTACCGTGATTGATGACGATGGGACCGTGGTTGTTACGGTCAGCGTCCCAAGCGCGTCCAGGGCTCCAAGAGGAAGCGTTGGTAGGCTCGTGATCGCCGAGAGGGTTGGCTTAAGCGTCGCATCGCTGGATGACGCTTGGATACTCAACTCCCCCGTAGCCTCGTCAAACATTGCGTGTGAAATGGTTACTTCATCCACTAAAGCGCTTTCGCGCATAACAGTTGTCGAATTTGGCGCAGTTGAGGTAACACGAATCGCCGCCGGAAGGGCTTGTGGATCAGTGGGGATAATCGCCGCGAAAAATCGCCCTGATACAGGATCTCGTGTCAAGGCGGTCGTTGGAATCCCAACGCCGCTAGCTACAAGGCTGGCATCTCCTGCCGAGCGCGCGAAGACGCTCACCTTGGCGCTGGTGGCCGTGGTTCTCGAATAGCTCGTTCGGTCAATGCTCAGCGCGGACGCTACTGTTCCTGTGTACAGTTTGCCAAGAACCGAAAATTGGTCAGTTTCGATCGTGTCGATCCCCGCTCCACCTACGTTGGGACCCTGAAGGCGGAATACGTTTGTGTTGAATGGACTGCCAATGACCGTATGGGTGATATTAGGATCGCCGACATAGCCAACTGGGGGAGACGATTCTGCTGGATCCCATTGAAGGAACGGACCTGTGTTCGTTGACGTAAGTACAGAGTCGAAGGTACACCCGGCAGCGAGGCATCCTTGGTCGTCGGTAAAGTTGATGGAGCCATTTGGATCCGCTTGGAACGATTTCACGCCATAGGGATAGGTAAGGGTGTACGTTGCTCCGGGTGTTACCCCGCTCACTCGAAGTCGGAAGCGGGCGAACACGATCTGTTGCCCGTCTGCTACAGCTCCGGTCGCGAACGCTCCCTCCAATCCCATCGTTAAGACCGCCCGATTCCGTGCCACTCCTCCAATTCCGGGCATCACGCTCGTTGAGAGGTTAAAGAAATGCTCGTCCGGAAAATTAGTTGGAAAGACGATCTCGGATGCATCGCCCCCTGTTAGTGTTCCCGTAAGTGCGCACGGATCAGGCACGGGGTTCGTAGGATCATTGGGGGTTACCAAGCATGGTTGTAACGCGAGGCCTGCCCTGTCTTGATAGTATTGGGGAAATCCGTTTCCCGGGTTGATCGCTCCTAGTGTGGCGAGGCCCGTTCCCTGAGCGTTTGCTTTGTCGACACCAAGGACAATCGAGAGGCAGAGGCTAATTAGGATGCAGAGGCGTATACGTATCAGAGAGCTTCGTATATTCATAAGGACCTACTTTTCTTTTGGCTTTAAAGGTTAGCGATACTTTTAATTTCGTGTTTTGTTCAGCGATATTCAACGATCGTCATGTGTGGGCCCATGTGAGGCGTCATTCATTCGACAATCTCCGTATTCCTGCATGCGGAACTACCTGCGCGATTTTGTAAATGTCTAGAAGTGAGGCGCGGATGTTATCACCCGCGCCTCGGTGAATGTGTTACGGCAACTTGCTCCAGAATCCAGCGGGCGGCGCGGCGCGTCCGCTCTTACCCACAGCCGGAATGTCTAACAACAGGTCCTTGGCGATAATTGTGTTATCCTTTCCTTTCATACTTGAAACCGTATTCGCATCTCCTTGATGACCATTTGGTACACGAAGGGATGGATGATCAAACGGCGCCTTTTCATACCGTACTCGGTCGTCTGTGAGCGAAGTCAGAAACAGGGAGAGATCATCGATCTCTGAACTAGTAAGGCCGATCGAGCTAATATCGGGGTGAAGCTCCTGATTGGAGACATTTCCTCCTCGATTATAGAACTCCACCACCTGCCTTAGCGTCCCCATACTTCCGTCGTGCATATACGGTGCCGTCAGCTCCACATTACGCAGGGTCGGTACCTTGAATGCTCCTCGCACGAATCCCCGCTCCGTTGCGCTTGGAGGAGTCGAGCACTGGCTTGAGTCTACAGGAGTGCTGAAGGAGCATGGGTCCACCGTGAAGGGATCCTTTGGTTCTATGCCGGTAGCCAAGTATATTTTGTACTGGTCGGTGAAGGAGAGAGGGTTGCCCCACGGATCCGTACCACCAATACCGATATCGTAAGCGCTCGGAACGACCCCTATATTGTAAAACCCTCGGTCATAGAGCCCAGCACTACTATTCTTCATAGTCATCCGCTCTACTAATCCGTTAGGACCGTTTTCGCTTTGTGCGTTAACGGAGGCATTCGTAAACTCAGCGCCGTGATGGCAGCTGCTACATCGTCCCTTGCCGAGAAAGATACTAAGGCCGTTCTTTTGACGAGCCGTTAGCGCCGCGTCTGCTCCATCACGGTACCTATCGTACGGGCTATGGTCTGATACCAGGGTGCCTTGGTACATCTGTAGCGCGATTCCCCAAAAGAGGCTGAAATTAGCCTCCACGTGGGTGTACGGTGCCTGCGTTACGTCTTTCGGTCGACCGAAATTGCCCGTACCTCTCCAGTAGCGTGGGGAGAATGCCTGTTTAACGAGCTGCATATAGGTCGTATTGAGTCCAACGCCGGTCGACTGTCGGAAAGATCCCAAGACGCTATCGTCACGAGAGACCGTTTGCGTGGATAGGGGCTTGAGTGAAAGTATCTTTCGTCCGATGTCAGGAAAAGTTCTCCCAGCACACGACATCTCTTCGGTGCTCAATGGTGGCCCCACAGCTTGTGAAGCGAGCGATGCATTGGCGAGGACGAATGGTTGCGCAATAGTTGTTCCGTTCCGTTGTACTACCCAAACCCGAGCGTCTGGATCCCGCAATCCGAACGGATTGACACCGTTAAATATGTTATTTGCCCTTCCATCCCAAAAGTTTCGGAAATTGAAGATGGCGTTAATTACTGTTGGAGAGTTTCTCGGTTCTACATGACGCGTAGCGATGCCATTGAGGGCGAAAGGAGCTGTTGCGCTCCGAATGCACATCTCGAATCGACGTTTTTTCGAGCTCGGTCCAATGAATTCTCCACTAAAGGTTCCCGAGGAGGAGCATACATCGTCGCGTAGAGCCTCTCCGTTAGGGGGATACTTTTGCCCGGACGAGGTGTCCGCGGGATCGACAAACTGATGAAACGGAAAGTCCGCCTTGCGAAGCGTGTAGTTGGGCCCACTTCTCTGAGCTCCAGACGCAAGTGGCTCGAACGTTAGTGCAGTAGGGGAGCCGCCAGCATTGGTGCCTGGATTAACCTGATTCTTGATTCGTGAATCCGCTCCTGCCTGAAAGTGACAGCTGGCGCACGCCATCGAATCACTTCCTACGGTTTGATCCCAGAACCATGCTTTGCCGAGCGCTATCGCCGCCGCCTTGTTTACCACCACTGGCGTTGGTCCGTCAGTTAACCCCGGCACGGATGGTGTTGAGACAGACTTAAGGGATGGTGGGGCCGGTGCGGTGGCTGGAAGCCCTGTCGGCGGATCCACCGCCCATGCAGTGCCCGCGAAAGATACTATCAAGCTCGCGACAATGAGTCGCGATGAGATATGGAGATAACGATACTTGTTGTTACACATAGAGCGCGTGCCTTTTACGCATCGAGACATAAAGTGGTGCGAACGTAGCTTGAGCGAATAGAATTTCCGAAGAAGGATAATCATGCTCTAAGTGAACGTTCCCTGGACGTTTGGTCCACAAAGGTCTGAAAAACACGGGAATGTCGTGAACAAAACGCTCGTTGTGCTGATGCTATGGCTTTTAAACAATCCTGTCTTAGAGACATGCCGTGATAATGACCTTCGCTCGTCCCCGATGAATTTCGAATTGATTCAGCAATGTATCGTTGTGAAGGCAGAGGGAATCAGGTTCGATTTAGTTAGGTCCTCACGTAGACCACAGATCGTGATAATAAAAGCTGGGTAGCTGTAATCACCTCCCGAGCGACGTAACAGTTTTATGGTGATGAAGAGACTCTCTATACATCGTCCAAACATGGCATCAATCCGTGCAGGCTTTAGCGATAGAAACGAACAAGCTGCCGGCCTGAACAAAAATGCTGTACTAATTTTAAGAGAGTCTTTACATGGAACCGCTGAAAGAGAACTGTCCAGAGCAAGCACCCATCGCTAACAAGAGCTTGCGGATCTCTCGTCGGGAGATGCTAAAAACCGCGGCGGTAGGTGCAAGCATCGCCGCTATCGGCACCCTGCCCGTGCGGTCGGCCTCAGCAAGAACCTTTGTAAGCCCTCCAACGAGGCCGTTTGTCGAGCCACTTCCAGTATACGCGCCCAAAGCTCCTGTTGCTCTTTCTTCGCTCGTTCCCGCGCCCGCTAAGCTACCGGTGGCTGGAGAGTGCTCGCGCACCGCTCATCAAGCATGGGATACGTGTGCTCCAGTAAAGTTTTACGAATTAGACGTTCGAGAGAACCAACACTCCTTTCACCGAGACCTTCCTACCTCTCGTATCTGGGGGTACGACGGCATATACCCTGGTCCGACGTTTCACGCGCGCTACGGAGAGTCCGTATGCGTCCGCGTAAGAAACAACCTCCCCAAAAACCATGTAGGCCCCGGAATTCCACAGATAAGCTTGCACCTCCATAATTTGCACACACCATCAGAGAGCGACGGGAATCCCTTGGACTTCTTTGATTCAGGTACGTTTCGAGATCTGCACTACCCAAACGAATACGCTGGATTAAATGTCGCCCCTGGCGGCGATCCCCGCGAGGCGCTGGGCACGCTGTGGTATCACGATCATAGATTTGATTTCACAGCCGCCAACGTCTACCACGGACTGGCGGGTTTCTATCTACTGTATGATACATTAGATAGCGGTAGCGAAACGGATCCTACGCCCGGAGCGTTGCGACTACCCAGTGGCAGATACGATGTGCCGCTTTTGTTTCAGGATAAGTCGTTTCAAAACACAGGAGCGCTTTATTACGACCTTTTTAATACCGATGGGTTTCTCGGCGACAAGCATGTAGTGAATGGGAAGATTCAACCATACTTCCAGGTGGCCCGTCGTAAATATCGCTTTCGAATGCTTAATGGCGGACCGGCGCGGTTCTATCAATTTGCGTTGAGTTCTGGTTTCCCAATGACGGTTGTTGGAGTGGACGGGAATCTCCTTCCTGCACCTGTTGAGGTGAAAGATGTGATGATTGTGCCAGCGGAGCGAATGGACGTTATTATCGATTTTTCGAGATACAAGATAGGGCAATCGGTCTTCCTCAATAACATCCTTGAGCAGACCGATGGTCGAGGGCCGAAAGGAATTCTCAAGAAGCCGCAAAATATTATGCGCTTTGACGTTGTCAGCGACGCTGCTGACCCTAGCGTAGTACCAAAGGCTCTTCGTCCCCTACCACCAATTAATCTGAACGAGGTTGTGAAGAACCGCACTTTCGATTTGGGTCGGTCGAACGGATCCTGGGTTATTAACGGCGAGCTCTACGAACCGAATGTATTCGCCGCGGAGATAAAAGCCAATACAGCTGAGATATGGACGCTTCGGAATAGCTCCGGCGGATGGCATCACCCGATGCATATCCATTTCGAGGAGGGGCGAATTCTGAGCCGGAACGGCGCCGCACCGCGTCCGCTCGAGGTGGGACGCAAGGATGTCTATAACATCGGCCCTAATGAGGAGGTGAAGGTGTTTTTGCGATTTCGAGATTTCGTAGGGCGCTACGTGATGCACTGCCACAATCTCTCGCACGAGGACCACGCGATGATGATTAATTGGCGAATCAATCCATAACAGAGAGATAGAAGAAGAGATTTATGATATCAAGACGCTCACTTTTACATTGTATCCCCGCGTGTACCGTAGCGGCGCTGGGTCCTGCTATACCGACAACGTTCGCGGCGAATAAGGACCTCCGTTCACATGCGCTCCCTGACCTTCCGGTTGTTACGCATGAGGGGAAGCGTGTGCGATTTTACTCAGATCTTATTGAGGGGAAGATAGTTCTGATTAACTTTATGTATAGCACCTGCAAGGGCATTTGCCCCGGCATGACCACAAATCTTAAGGACGTGTATCGAGCCCTAGGCGACCGCGTCGGTCGTGACGTTTTTATGTATTCAATTACCTTGCAGCCAGAGAAAGACACCGCAGAGAGATTGCGAAGTTATGTCAAGGCGCGAGGGATAGGAGACGGCTGGTATTTTCTTACAGGAGAGGCGTTCGACCTCGATCAGATACGGAAGCGACTCGGGTTTTATGACCCAAATCCTGAAGTCGACGAGGACCGCACTCAACATACCGGAATGCTCCGTGTGGGTAATGATGCTCGGCAGCGATGGACGATGTGTCCTGCCCTGGCTGAACCGTCAGCCATCGTGCGGTCCGTTTCATGGATGTAGAGGGTGAAAAAATCGCTCGAGCAGTTGGGTGTTGGAATGTGCGATTGCATCGTCCTCAGGGACAACCGGCTATACCTCGCGGGGGATACATCCGCGCGCGTTGCCCAACTGCCTCTCCGCTCTCGCGTATCTCCGGCACCCTGGTCATCAGGGTGTTTTTGTAACCGCTGTTCGTCTATCGAAAAACGGCCGTAGCGAATCACACCCTTGATGGAATTAATGTGGGACTCTGCAGCGGAAAGGAAGCAACTTAGAAATCTCACTGGCGCTGGCGTTAAACTATCTCCACTAAGCACGGTCGTCCAGGGGCTCTCTCCGCCTTTCGTTTCGTAACGCCGCATAGAACCAACGCTCTGACGTGCGCGTTACTGATGCGGCGTCTGCCACTATTGGCTCGAACCGGGTGCGCTATCGATACCAGTAACCATCGAAGCAGTGGTCGACGTCCGAATCGAGCATCGACTGAGCTGGGCAATAAGAGCCTTTTGCCGGTCGGTGTTAATCGGCCCAAAATCGATCGCGTTACGGAGTTGAATATCAAAATAATCGAGGCAGAGCGGTTCGACGGGCTTTGCGCCCCGAGAGGAGCGCGCTCTACTCTCGGTTTTCCTGCTTTGCGGGGCGTATTTGATCCGTTTGGCTACTATCCTACTGAGTGGCGAACGGGAGCATGCTCGGGACTGGGTATATTTCTGGAAGCAGGCGCTCCGAGTTTTGGACGATTCGCTTACACACCTTGCGACAAGCGCGTCACACGTCTTCGGCGCGGCGGACACGTTCCGAGAGATGATCGCTGTCGATAAAGATGCGATTGCGATAATTGAGAGTTTGTTAAATTTTCGCATGCCATGATTATATCGGTCCGGCCAAAGATGGTCGCATGACAGAGATGGTTGTCTGTCAATACGGTTCGATACGAGGGTGATTAAGTCGAACTGGCTACTCTTTTCTGTTCCCCATACATCCCGGGCCTCAGTATCGAGTTATGGCATTTGTATCACCTGCGGACTTGCCTCTACGAGTGGCGCCGCGGGCGCCGCCTCTATTGGCGGCGGCGGTGGTGGCGAGAGCTTGGTTGTAAGAGCTCGAAGGAGCCCCTGATCTGTCTCTTCAGACACTCTCTTCTGAAGGATAGCTTTTTGTGCGGGATCTCGGGTGCTCAGTTTCGCGTACGCTAAGGAGCGGGCAAGAGGTTCTTGGTGTCGGGCCATAATCTGAAGCATCTCTGTTGAGGCATTCCACTGAGATTTTCTCAAATAGCGGGCCGCTTCGAGATTAAAGAGATCC
>CAIXKI010000076.1 GCA_903920005.1 uncultured delta proteobacterium | reverse complement strand
TGAATTTCCGTGATAACTCAGCTCATAAAGTTTAGCTATTCCACGCGCGACCGGTTTTGGCCAGATAGTCTCAAAGAGGCGCAGGTCCTCGGTCGCTCTGCGCCGATCCCCAATTCCGCTTGAGGTCTCACTTTCTGCATGAATACGGTGTACTAAAAGAGGAGCTCGCACGAATGAAATAGTACCGGGCATTGAAGCTATTCGGAGCCATGCGTCCCAATCCGCGTTTATAGAAAACTCGGTCGAGAAGGAAAACTCGCGGAGCAGTTCTCGATTGTACATCACACTCGGGCACGGGATCGGTGAACCAAAGGCGAGCAAGAGCTTCTTTCGGAACGTAGAGGTTACGTGAAACTGATGAAGATAACTGAGCCTGCGCAACAACCGCTTAATTCGAAGATTGGTTGTGAAGGAAAGTCGTCGACCTCCGAGAAGTTCCTCATAATCGGAAAAAGTGATAACGGTGTCAGGTCGTTCCTCTGCTCGATAGACCATCTGTTCAACATACCTGCTATCGTACAAGTCATCCTGATGCGCGAGCGTCACATATTTTGAGCCCCCCTGGCGAAGAGCGAAGGTCCAATCCGCAGCAAGCCCTTTCTCTCCGGTGTTAATGTACATCGGGATTTCATACTCACGAGCGATTCCATCCAGAAACGAGGATGGTGTTGAGGTAGCAAGAGCAATCGAACCTAGTTGAGTTTGCGCACAAAGCGAGTCGAGACAATCTCGCAAAAACGGAGACTCTTTGAACGCCAGCACAACGAAGGTGTGAGATGACATAAATTCCCCCCTCTCCTGATGACGGTTGGAACTAGAGCTTCTTCGCTATAAACACAAACTCGTTGTACTTGAACACTTTGCCGACGGGGCGTGGGAATGGGAAGCTGTAATACTTCTGAACCTTCAATCCCGCTTTGCCGACTATCTGCGCAACTTTCTCAAATGGCATGAACTCGACATGACTTGCGTCTGACGCGTATCCCGCCTCTTGAGGGGTGATGATCACAACTCGGCCACCGGAGCGAAGATAGGGCAGATACTGATGGAGAATCCCAAGATCTTGCTCAGCGGTCAGGTGCTCAAATACATGGGCGATGAGCAGCGAGTCAAACGGAGTGCTCTCAGGGGAGACCTTCCTAAAAAAATCATCTGGCGTGTACGCCTCAAATCCTTGCTCGCTACAGTATGCTACCGAGTGGTCATTGTGGTCTGTGCCCACTGAGCCAGCACCGAGGGAGAGCATATTCCTTCCGATACCACACCCGATGTCGAGGGTTCTACCAAGTGCCAAGCGGCGAAGATTCCACTGATATGGTGCTTGGACGTTGATGACCTGCTTCCAACGACTACCACTTAGGCGCCTCAGACGATCAGTGTACCCTTCCGAGGCAGTGTCGGTTAAGCGTGACCCAGCGACGTTTGTCTTCTCCATGAGACTCCTACTTCCAAAAGATGCCCCAGCACTATAAGGGGTTACGGTAGACGTGGCAAATGGACCTGCCGACTTTACTGCGGGGCTTCCCAGGGCCTTGGATGATACGGAGGAAAGGCACACTCAGGCTGTAAGCTTTCCCGCGAGAAATTTGGGTTAAAGTACGGATCTTGGTCAAGGATCTTGCCCCATTTCTCCCGCATAGCGGCGAATTCGCGCTCGAATCGAGCCTTTTTCTCAGGGCTATCCTCATAGCCGCGCGATATCGATTCGTGGTGAACCAGCTCGGCGTACGGTGTGTAGACGATGAGCTGTCCAGCCTCGCGAATCTTAAGGCAGAGGTCCACATCATTGTAAGCAACCGCAAAATTCTTTTCGTCGAATCCCCCTACATTTAGAAACACGTCCTTCCTCGTAATCATACAGGCTGCAGTGACCGCCGAGAAGTTTTGCGCCAACACGGCTTTACTAAAGTAGCCAAACCCTGTGGTTAATTTCATAATATGGTTTGCCACTCCTCCGATACCGAGAATCACACCTGCATGCTGAACAGTGCCATTGGGATAGAGAAGGCGCGCTCCTACGGTTCCGACCCCCTCTCGTACAATGTTCGATACCATCTCATTGAGCCATTGAGGCTCAATGACCTGAACGTCGTTGTTGATAAAGCCGACAATATCCCCACGCGCTACTTGTACTGCACGGTTGTTGAGGCGAGCGAAGTTGAACTCTCCCTCATCTCGTAAAATTACGACTCTAGATTCCTGCGCTAGTTCTCTGAGATACGCCAGAGTCTCTGGATCATCACTCCGATTATCGACTACGATAAGTTCTATATTTTTGTACGCCGTACGCTTGAGAATCCCCTCTACACACATTGCTAGCAGCGCGCATTGATTGTACGTCGGGACGATCAAGCTAACCAAGGGCTCTGGCGATGGGACTGGGTACCGAACGCGCAACATCGATATGTTGCGGAGGGATTCAACCTCGGCGCCTATTTCCCCCTTGCGACGTAGATGCTCAGAGACGGCCTTTATCTGTGCTGCCGTCACATAGGGCTTTGCCTCGGTCGCTTTCGCTGTAGACCCATCAATCACGCGCCAGTGGTACAGCACATGCGGAATATGTCGGATCTTTGCCGGACTGGTAGCCTCAGATGCCCGGAGGACAAAGTCCCAATCTTGGGCGCCATCGAACCCCTTCCGAATCCCTCCTACCATGGCAAAGAGGGAACGCCGCACCATTGTAAAGTGGCACACGTAGTTCTGACACAAAAGGAGTTCTGGATTCCAATCACTCTTAAAGTGAGGACTGTGCCTAACTCCTTCCTCAGATATCTTATCTTCGTCACTGTACAGGAGGTCCGCGTCGGGATGTGTGTTTAGCTCCCGCACCATCATGAGGAGCGCATGCTCTCGAAGCTCGTCGTCGTGGTCCAGAAAAGCAATGAATTCACCTGAAGCGAGCGTGGCAGCGGTATTCGTTGCTTCAGCGATGTGTCCATTTGAGGACCTGAAAATGTATTTAATCCGCGGATCCCGTTCAGCGTACTCTTTGATGATAGACCGTACGTTGGGATTTGGTGAGTTGTCATCTGCGATGCAAAGTTCCCAGTTTGAATAAACTTGCTTACATACCGACTGGATAACAGCTCGGAGATACCTTTCAGGAACGTTATACACTGGCATGACGACTGAGATGAGTGGTTTATATTGAAGCTTCTCTGAAACAGCTCCTAGCTCTCTCCGCTCAACGTCCGAGATCGTATCGTACTGAGTTACCCATTCAGGATAGCGCTCTGCTCGTAAAACGCGTTCTTTGAGGGCAGCTAGGCCACCCTGCTGATACAGTCGGAATGCCTTTTTCGCGTACAGCCCGTACAGTCGAGGCTCTTTCAAAATCTTTCTTGCGAGCGACCAGCCCTTACTCACCGCTCGGTGAATCTTTCCGATCTCACGTATACGACACGATGTAATCATGACCGAGGAGTCGCCGAAAAACACCGCTAAGCGAAGCCCCATTATTCTTTTTGGTAGATAAATGAGTTTCTGAAGCGTCTCCTCGCGGTCAACGAAGAGAACAATATCCTCTCCTCCTCCGAATCCTCGCCCATCGTCGTATTGAAGCCTCACAGTGATCGGGAAGGTGCTTGAGGTTGTTCCAAGTGAGAGAAGACACACCCCGCCAGGTAAGGATTGCTCATGTTTAGGCGTTAGCGTCCAGATGTAACACGAGGACTGTCTGGCATCTCGTGTGCCCACCGGGTCAAATGTAGCAACGCAGGTGACAGTGCGCCAACGATAGAGGGGCCAGACACGATGCACAACCTGCTCAATAAGAGCCCCCCCCCTCGAGAATGTCTTGGTAATTCGCCCAATCAGGTTTGGCACTGGTCTACGATATCCGACTGATGAAGAGACAGACAGTGCCGGGTGCTCGTCATTAGGCTGCGGGTTATATTGGGGGGCAGTCAT
>CAIXKI010000075.1 GCA_903920005.1 uncultured delta proteobacterium | reverse complement strand
TTGCCGACGACGCTCCTTATACGAACATAATTCGACCCGGGGGCACTCTAGAGCAACAAGAGGCGACGAGCGTTGGATGTAAGGATTGCCACACGCAGACTGATGCTCCAACGATGCATGAAAACCCCGCCGTTCACATCGGTTGCGCTGAGTGTCATGGAGGAGACCCGAACGTTCGAGCAAAGGGTTTCAATAAGGGGTCGAAGGACTATGAGGAGCGAAAGGGTAAGGCTCATATACTTCCCAAATACCCTAAGAACTGGCCCTCTTCAGCGAATCCGAAGCACTCCTATACGCACACCCTGAAAGAATCTGTTGAATTCGTCCGGTTTATAAATCCAGGAGATCTTCGTGCCGCTCCAGGAGCGTGCGGTGGTTGTCATTCAGAGATAACAACCGCCGTGAAGAAGAGTTTAATGACTACTTCGGCGATGCTGTGGGGTGGCGCGGCCTATAACAACGGAATCTTGCCCTACAAGCAGTACCTTCTCGGCGAAAGCTATACGCAAGAGGGACAGCCAGCGAGTATCGTTCATGATGGACGTCCCCTTACTAAAGAGATGCGTGCACGGGGCGCTTTAGAGAAGCTCCTGCCGATGCCAACGTGGGAGGTCTTGCCACCGGCGGACATATTCAGAGTGTTCGAGCGGGGAGGGTTGTTTAACCGGTCTCA
The DNA here is from genome assembly GCA_903920005.1 of uncultured delta proteobacterium. Taxonomy (GTDB): domain Bacteria; phylum Bdellovibrionota_C; class UBA2361; order UBA2361; family OMII01; genus OMII01. The sequence goes on along the minus strand of CAIXKI010000075.1, from coordinate 6,766 downwards.
GTTCGCCGAGGTAGGAGTTCCTAATCCACTGGAAGAATCGGGTAAGCCCGATGTTAAGGCCTCGAATCGTGGGGCAGGAACCGGTGCTCGCATAGCGGTGCCGATCCTTAATATTCACAAGACTCGCTTAAACGATCCGCACTTAAGTTTCCTTGGAACAAACGATCATCCTGGCGATTACAGAAGTAGTGGATGTACGGCCTGTCACTCTATCTACGCGAACGACCGAGATGTTCGGCATTCAGGTCCCTACGCAAAGTTTGGGAACGAAGGAAAAACGCAGACTATAGATCCTACTATTCCAAAGAACGAAGAGGGACATCCACTAAAGCATGCCTTCACCCGGTCGATTCCAACCAGCCAGTGCATGGTGTGTCACATGCATCAGCCCAACATGTTCGTAAATACCTACATAGGGTACACGATGTGGGATTACGAGAGCGACGCGCCTGCCATGTGGCCTGAGAAGCAGAAGTATCCGACGACTGAGGAGACCTTTACCTCTCTCAATCACAATCCCGAAGAAGCCGCTATTCGAGGTAAATGGACCGATCTCGACTTCCTTAAACGAGTAAGCGAGCTTAATCCTAAGCTCAACACGACGCAGTTTGCTGACTACCACGGACACGGATGGAACTTCCGAGCGGTCTACAAGCGGGATCGTAAGGGGCACCTTCTCGATAAAAATGGAAAGATCGTGTCGTTTGACGATCCTGAGAAGTTTAAAAAAGCTGTTCACCTTCAAGATATTCACGTCGATTTTGGAATGCAGTGTGTTGATTGCCACTTCGGACAAGACACTCACGGTGACGGCAATATCTACGGTGAGGTTGCCCAGGCCGTTGAGATTACCTGTGATGATTGTCACGGAAGTATCTCTCAAAAAGCGATGCTTAAGACCTCTGGGCCAGCGGCTCCTGAAGGTGGACACGACCTCTCCTTAAAGCGTACCCCATGGGGTGAACGACAATTCGTTTGGAGGGGCGATGACCTCTATCAGAGGTCTCTTGTTACGAAGGACTTGGAGTGGCGTGTGAAGCAGGTCCAGGACTCCATTAATCCGTCGAGCCGAGATTACAATCCGAAGTCGGCAAAGGCGAAGCTCGTCAAGAAGATCGAAGAGGGGGAGAGTACCTATACCGTTGCCTCATTAAAGCAGGGAATCGACCCAGAGTTTGAATCGAAGCTTGCCCACGCCAACAGCGATATGTCGTGCTTTGCGTGCCACAGCTCGTGGACGACGGCGTGCGGGGGATGCCACCTTCCGATCCAAGCGAACTGGAAGACTGAGACCAATCACTATGAAGGTAAGGAGACGAGGAACTGGGCCTCTTATAACCCTCAGGTTGCGCGCGACGATATGTATCAACTCGGGCGTCACGGGCCAGCCAAGAATGGAAAGATCGTTCCCATTCGGTCCTCAAGCGCATTAGTCTTGAGCTCGACCGATGCGAATCGGCAGAAGATCTACATTCAGCAACCGCCGACGTCCGCTGCGGGTTATAGTTCTCAAGCGTTCGCTCCTCACTTCCCGCACACAGTGCGAACCAAGGAGACGAAAGATTGCAAAGATTGTCACGTCTCAAAAGAGAATGACAACAACGCGATCCTGGCGCAGCTGATGTTACTCGGAACGAACTTCGTCAATTTTATGGGACACTACACCTGGCTCGCTTCATCCGATGGAGGAGTTGAGGCTGTTCAGGTGACTGAGTGGGATGAGCCACAGGCTGTTATTGGAAGCTACCTTCACCGCTATGCCTATCCGGATTACTACAAGGCTCATCAGGGGCGTAATCTCGAACTGGCGGAGAGTCATGTGCATCACGGAGCGGGTGGGCAGACACATGCCATTCAGATGCGGGGAGAATATCTCTACACCGCGGCTGGTTCAGATGGCTTTCGAGTCTATGACATAGCGAACATCGCCAATAAAGGTTTCTCTGAGCGCATCGTAACCAGTCCCGTGTCTCCGTTGGGGCAAAATACTCATGTGCCGAGTAAGAACGCCACAGGATTAGCGCTACCTACCACCATGCCGGTCGCTCCATTTAAGGAACAGCTTCCTGAAAATCTTGAGACACCGATGCATGAGATTTATCACTACGCCTTCATCTCCGATAGTGAAGAGGGGCTTGTCGTGGTGAACGTTGATACCCTTCAGGATGGAGAGCCCCGCAACAATTTCCTTGAGCGAGCTCTTACCTGGAATGAGGGTGGTGTTCTTACCGGAGCTCGAAACATCACTCTGTCAGGAGCGCGGGCGTTCGTTGGCACTGAAGATAAGGTTGTTGTCTTGAACCTTGAAGACCCTATGGAGCCGAAGGTTGAGGCCTTGTGGCCCGCCCGTAAGCCAACATCGGTCGCGGTGCAATTTAGATATGCCTTTATGACAGATGCCGATGGTTTCCACGTCATCGATACTACCTTTCCGGATAAACCGAAGATTATTTCAAAGGCTTCGATATCTCTGCCCGATGCGCGAAGCGTCTATGTCGCTCGTACCTATGCGTATGTTGGTGGCGGAAAAGAAGGCGTTGTTATCATCGATGTGGAAAAGCCGGAATCCCCATTTATCTACTCGAAATTTAACGGCGACGGCACAATTACCGATGCCCACGACGTAAAAGTAGCCACCACGAACGCGAGCCTTATAGGGTATGTCGCCGACGGAGAGAATGGGCTCGTCGTATTACAGATGACCGATCCCGAGCGGGTGCCGGGTTTCTACGGATTCTCTCCGCCGGTGAAGCCAAAGATTATTGCCCGTAAGAAGACTGAGGGGCCCGCGGTGGCTCTCTCAAAGCCTCTTGATCGCGATAGAGCTGTGGATGAGACAGGACACCAAGTGAGCGTCCTTGGTCGAATCGGTTCACGCCCCTTCACCTTAGAGGAGAGGCGGAAGATGTACCTCACGAAGGAGGGGAAGGTGTGGACGGTAGAGTAGGCTCTCTAAAGGCACGGCCGGCGAGGCCGCCGGCCCTCCAGGTACAACTATGAATCGAAACTCTCTTCGCTCTTACGATTTTATAGAGATAGGAACGTGCGATTTCGATACAGAGCTTCAGAGATCTGATGGTACCCGTCTTGGAATCTCGGTCGAGCCGGTTAAGGGGTATCTCGACGCGCTCCCGAATATACAAGGGGTGATGAAGGTGCATGCGGCTATTTCAAACACTAATGGGTTCGCCGATATGTACAGTGTAAACCCCGAAGCGATTGAACGATTAGCTTTGCCGGAGTGGGTACGAGGATGTAGCTCGATACATAAGCCTCATCCGAGAGTCGTGGAATTGATCAAGCAAAAGGAAGTTAAGGAGGAAGAGGTCGTCACGGTTGATAGAGTGCCCGTTATGACCTTCTCTAAGCTTGTTGAGGGAGTAGGGAGCTGTAAGCTCCTCAAAATAGATGCGGAGGGACACGATCTCGTCATTCTTGAGTCGTATCTTGAGGCGGTTGGTGCAGGATTTCCACTCATCGATGAGGTTCGTTTTGAGGCGAACTCACTAAGTAATTTTGATGAAATTAAGCGGATGCTAGAGGTCCTTGGTCTAAAGGGATACGCGGTGACTGAGTGGGCGAATGAGCAGTTTACGTTGAAGCTGGCGCGGCCGTAGGGCCCACGGGTAAGAATATTTCGATGTGGCTGATGTTGGGGGTCGCGACAAGCCGGTGAGGCCGCCGGCCGCAGGTACAAATGTAACGTGGAATTCGATTGGAGTGCCGGCGGCCTCGCCGGCCGCAGGTACAAATGCAACGTGGAATTCGATTGGAGGGCCGGCGGCCCCGGCGGCCGCAGGTACAAATGCAACGTGGAATTCGATTGGAGGGCCGGCGGCCTCGCCGGCTGCGGGTACAAATGTAACGTGGAATCTAATAAGGGATAAAAGCCTCCCTTTAATGTCTATTCCTCAATTTTAGCATCGGGGGTTTTTCCAGTAAGTAGGCCCGTAAGGCCCTCAAGCCCTTTTTTCTTGCATGCCTCGAACTGCTCCTGAACGAACGCTGTAATCTCTGGAGATGTCACGAGCGCTCTGCAGTTTGCCTCAAGAGCGGCCATCGTTGAAGGCTTCAGGCAACGACATACAAATGCGCCGGCCTCATCTTTTTGCGCGCAGCTCTGATCTATGCCGGCGCTATATCTCTGTCTAGCCTCCGGAGAGGAGCACTGCGCGGTTGCTGCGGATAGAAACTGACTCGGGATGCCTAAACATGTAGGAAAACCGAGCTTCGCAAAGGTATCGCGAATACTTACCTTCATCTCGTCCATCATGACGGTCACAGATTTCCCCATCTCAATAGGGACTAGGGCATTGGCTTCATCTATGCCGCGGCGCACTCGAGGTAGCTTCCCGGTATTGATTCGTCCACCGATTATCCGGCCGGCGATCGGCCCTCGAAAGGGATTTTTCGTGTGAGCATATGCTTTAACGCACGCGGTTGCGTCCGGATACACGTACGCTATGCCGGTGGAGGTCGGAGATATCACTGGAGGTGACTCAACTTTGCCTGGAGGGGTATCGCAGTACACCCCTCCTCCAGGAGCTACGTAAAGAACTTGTCCCTTGGGGCAGTAGTATATTCGTCCGTTATGTTGGAATGGTTTTTTGGTGTCGACGCTTGGTCTTCGTCCGGCGTGAGCGTCCGTAACGCTCAGAGCTAGGAGTAAGGTAAGGGCGATGAGAGACGAATAGGTTGATCGCATGTAATTCCCAAAAACCTAGTGGAGAGTGCTACCCACGGCACCCCAAAAACGTATGACTTCCCTTGTTATGATGAGATCCTCTGAGAGCGTGAGGTGCTGTAAAAAAGTCGCGTAGAATTAAGCTCTTAAGAGAAAAAGGGTAGCCTCCTCGTACAGCCGATACTAAGCTGAAAAAGACTCATGAAAGACCTTATTATCAGCTGCTCAGACAAGTACACATGGACTCAGCTTAAGTGCTGGGTGAACTCTATCAACGCGTCAGGATTTGCCGGAGATAAAGTTCTCATCGTCATGAACTGCGACGCGGAGACTGCGGCTCGTGTCCGCGACGCGGGTTTTGAGCTCGTCTGCCTTACAAAAGATGGTGACGGAAACTGTACCCATACCTCCGACATCGCGGTTGTTGTGGAGAGGTTCGCGCTCTATCATCAGTTTCTATCGAGCAAACAATATCGATATGTCATAACGACGGATGTGAAGGATGTCGTCTTTCAGCGTAATCCGAGCGAGTATCTGGAGAGATATCTCGGAGATAAGAATCTTATCTTTAGCTCTGAGAGTCTTTGCTACAAAGATGAGTCATGGGGGAACGCTAATCTCGCGAGTACTTTCTGCGGATATGTGTATGAACACATGAAGCAGAAGGAGATCTTTAACGCAGGGGTCTTGGCAGGACGCTCGCATGCGATTCGCGATCTCTCGCTGCTTCTTTTTTCAGGGGCGATGGATCGGAGAATTCATAACAGCGATCAGGCCTATCTGAATCTTCTCATCTCGATGAGTCCCTTTCAGGAGACGTCTCTTTTCGTTCGTTCCGAAGATGGGTGGGCGGCTCAGTTGGGTACAACGGCGGATCCTTCAAAGATAGAATCCTTTAGGCCAGTTCTCTTAGAGCCAAGTCCCAAATTCGAGAATGGACAGGTGGTGACGTCGCAAGGATTGCCGTTCACGATCGTGCATCAATACGACAGGGTCCCTGAGTGGAAGGCGACACTGGAGGCGAGGTTTGGTAGCTAGCAGAGCTTATTTCCGCGCTCTGTTCAGAAAAATACTCGGTCTTTCGCCACGAAGTGCTCGACTACTTTAATGTGCAGTAACCAAAGAGCGATAGGGCGCCCACTCTGGCTCGGTTGCAAAGACCCACCGGTAATACTCCTTCATCTGAAGCCACGCGGCCGCAGATTCATCGACCACCACCGTACAACGACGGTGCATCTGGAGCGCGCTCGCCGTAACGGCCGCGCTCATGGGGCCTTCAATAGCTTTAAGAAGTATCTCAGCCTTGCTCGAACCGGTCGCCAGGAGGATGCACCACCTGCTATCGAGGATAGTACCGACGCCCATCGTAATCGCGCGCGCCGGAACCTGGTCGAGGGTTCCGAAAAAAGGAGCGTTCTGGGCCCGTGTTTCTGGTGTGAGGGATTTCGGGCGAGTTCGAGAGGTGAGAGATGACATGGGCTCGTTAAAAGCGAGGTGTCCGTTCAAGCCGATCCCTAAAAGTTGAATATCGATCCCTCCGGCATCCATGATGCGCTTTTCGTAAGCGGCGCACTCGGATTCGAGGTCTGAGGCCATACCGTTAGGAAGGTGGGTGTTTTCACGTTTGATATTAATCTTTGAGAAGAGCTGTCGATCCATCGTGGAGCGGAACGATTGTGGATTTGAGGCTGCAACTCCGAGGTACTCGTCCAGGTTGAATGTTGTTGTGAATGAGAAGTCGAGCTTCTGCTCTTTGTGAAGTGTGGCGAGACGCTCGTAAACCCCTTCAGGGGTTTTGCCGGTTGCGAGGCCGAGGACCGCACGAGGCTTTGCTCTAACGGTGTCGGCGATGAGCTGTGCAACGAGGTGATTTGCGCTTTCGGCGGTGGGGCAGATTATGACTTCTATGACAGCCTCCTTTTGGCTATGAACTGGTAACTCGCACAGTATAACCATAAAAATATCTGTCGGGCGAGATTTCGTTAAAGGGAAAAATCGTCGGCGGCAGGTACAAATGTACCGTCGAATAAAATTGGAGGGGCACCGGCCCCGGTGCCCACGGGTACAAATGTTTCATGCGTT
>CAIXKI010000074.1 GCA_903920005.1 uncultured delta proteobacterium | reverse complement strand
GTAATATAAAAAAGAAAAAGAGCGGATTTTAACAGAGTAATCAACTGATATCTGCTCGAAACAATTGGAGAAATAGGAGTCCAGATGGAATCTTCCAGCACAACCGCAGTAGTTGAAAAGACTCGAAACCTTGGTGGTTTCTCAGATCAGGATATGGCTGTAGGCGAGACAAAGCTCTCAGATTTAGACCCATCTCAGGTAGTTAAAAAGTATCAGATAAATTCACAGGATACGGGTTCTCCCGAGGTGCAGGTTGCCCTCCTTACTCGTCGTCTTGCGATCCTTACCAAACACTTCGCTACAAATCCCAAGGATCATCACTCCCGTCGTGGAATGATGAACATCATCTCGCAGCGTAAGCAGTTACTTCAGTACCTTCGACGTGAAAGCGTTGTACGTTACCGAAATACCCTTTCAGCTCTTGGCCTCCGTAAGTAAGCTCTCCCACGAGTTGAAAGCGATGGTATCGGTTTCCGCAACGAAGCCCGCTGTCCTTCAGGCGCGGGTTTCGTTTTGTGTGGGTCCTATTTCTCGTATGTCCGTGCAAATCACGGCTTTAAACCTAATAGAGGTGTTCCTATGTTCGTAGTTGAAAGAGAGTTTCACGGAAAAAAATTAAGAATCGAGACCGGCCGCGTCGCGAAGCAGGCTTCTGGCTCAGCGATTGTAAGCTACGGCGAGTCCGTAGTTCTCGTTACGGCGTGCTTTGGTCCGGAGAAGGATGTTGATTTCTTCCCACTGACTGTTGATTACATCGAGAAGACGTACGCTGCCGGAAAGATTCCCGGCGGATTCTTCCGACGTGAAGGAAAGCAAAGCGAGAAGGAGACGCTCGTCTCTCGGCTTATCGATCGCCCATGCCGACCGCTCTTCCCAGAGGGGTTTCACCGCGAGGTGCAGGTTGTTGCCACGGTCCTCTCGGCTGACGACGAGAACGATACGGATATTTTGGCTATGTGCGGCGCTTCAGCAGCGCTCACTATTTCAGAGCTTCCCTTCGAGGGACCTATGTCCGGTGTTCGCGTCGCGCGCATCCATGGAAAGCTCGTTATTAACCCGATGCGAAGTCAGTTGGCTCATGCCGATCTTAACTTCATCGTTGCGGGAACCGGCGATGCGACGGTTATGGTTGAGGGTGGCGCGCAAGAGGTGCCAGAGGCTGAAGTTCTTGAGGCGCTTTTCTACGCACAAGAACAGCTTCAAGTAATCAATGAGATGCAGCGAGAGCTTAAGTCCAAGATCGGTAAGCCGACCATGGAAGTGGTTCATGCTCAGCAGGATGAAGCTCTTATCGCTAAGATGACAGCTTTCCTAACACCGAAGCTCAAGGACGCGATCAAGGTTCGTGAGAAGCTTGCTCGCAGAGATGCTGTAGGTGGAGCGAAGAAGGCTCTCATGGGCGAATTCGTAAAAGAGGGCGACTCCAACGCTGCCACCGTAGTAAAGGTAGCTGGAAAGGTGTTCGAGGATACTCACTACAAAGTAGTTCGTGACCTTGCTCTTGATGAAGGAGTTCGTCTTGATGGTCGTGATACAACGACCGTTCGTCCGATCTCGGTTGAAGTTGGATGGCTTCCCCGTACTCACGGATCCGCGCTCTTCACGCGAGGTGAAACTCAGTCGATCGTAGTTGCAACGCTCGGAACGGAGCAAGAGGCTCAGCGTATCGACAACTTGTTGGGTGAAGCTGCGAAGACATTTATGCTTCATTACAACTTCCCAGCGTTCTCGGTTGGCGAAACGAAGCCAATGCGAGGTCCAGGTCGGCGTGAGATCGGTCACGGCGCTCTTGCGGAACGCGCTGTTCGCGCAATTATGCCGGACCTTAAGGAGTTCCCATACGTAGTTCGTATCGTATCTGAGATTACCGAGAGTAACGGTTCGAGCTCTATGGCTACCGTGTGCGGAGCAAGTCTCTCGTTGATGGACGCGGGCGTTCCTATCAAGGCTCCCGTAGCTGGTGTTGCTATGGGTCTCATCAAGGATGGTGAGAAGTACGTTGTTCTCACCGATATTCTTGGAGACGAGGATCATCTTGGTGATATGGACTTCAAAGTGTGTGGTACTGAGAAAGGTATCACAGCGCTTCAGATGGATATCAAGATTAAGGGCCTCAGCCGTGACATCCTGGATAAAGCGATGTTGCAGGCTCGCGATGGACGCCTTCATATCCTCGGAGAGATGGCTAAGTGCATTACGTCATCTCGTAAAGAGCTTAGTCAGTACGCTCCGAAGATCGTCACAATCAAGATCAACCCTGACAAGATTCGTGACATCATCGGACCAGGCGGAAAAACCATCCGGTCGATCACTGAGTCTTGCGGTGTGAAGATGGAGGTTCAGGACGACGGAACCGTTAATATCGCCAGCAACGACAGCACCAAGGTGCAGGCAGCGATCTCTATCATCGAAAGCCTCACCCAAGAGGCTGTAGTTGGAAAGATCTACCGCGGAATCGTGAAGCGTATCGTTGATTTCGGCGCGTTTGTTGAGATCATTCCGGGAACCGATGGCCTTGTCCACGTCTCTCAGATATCCGACTCTCGCGTGAACAATGTGCGTGACGTACTCAGCGAGGGCGACGAGGTTTGGGTTAAGTGTCTTGAGATCGACCGACAGGGCAAGATCCGGTTGTCGATGAAGGAAGCTGC
>CAIXKI010000073.1 GCA_903920005.1 uncultured delta proteobacterium | reverse complement strand
ACTGCAACTTCGTTGGAGCCCACGAAAAAATCCTCAGCGTATCTCAGAGGATACGCCTCCGGTTTTTTCGCAATCTCCGCCTCGTTTCGTCTCAACGATCAAAATGCTCACGACGGAACCATTTTTCACCACCCTGCTAGGTCGGACTTGCCAAGACCTGACGTCGTATCTGAAAGGCATCGAACATCTCTCCCACGGCCCAGTTAAGGGGGGTATGTGGTGAGGGAAAGATGGCAACGTCTCCACCCGGAAGCTTGTCAGAGATGTAACACTCAGGCATTCGGTAGGGATGTATGGAGAGGATCCTCGCTTTTCCAGAGGCGTCCCAGTCAATACTAGTCTCCCTATCCCCAGTTATCAGAGACATTCCTCTACGGAAAAAGCGGTCGTGCATCGCTTTATCCTTGAGATCTCCGGTACGAAGATACCGTCTACCCGCCCATGCCGCGAGCTGCCACACAAAATGTGTCCAAGCGGCTTTTCGACCACGAGGTACCACTTTGTCTCTCCCCACAAAATGCGAGCTCGCGTCTCCTGAGGGCGCGCCGTAGAGCTTCTGTAACTTTGCGACCGTAAGGTATCGAAAGAATCCTTGTCGCTGGTAAGAATCGTTTCCATACCGAGCGATCCCTCCGGTTACCTTGTCATCAAGTTTGGAAACCGTTTTGAAAATGAGCCCTTCCAGCGCCTCAGCCCATTGAGCCGATCGGCCAACCCGTGCGGCTAGAAATCGAGGATAGTCAATCTGCAAGAGATAGATGAGCGCCGCGTCCGCCTGTCTGCGCCGCGGATCGCTTCGCTTGTAGGAAGGAGACTCATACGGCAAATCTTGCAACATCTCCTTAGCCACGCTCCTCTCTGCCACTTTGATAGCTTCGAGAAGGGAGCGCTTCTTGTATGTCCCAGCAAGAGAGTTTCTGTAACGCGTAAAACCATCGTCAATAAAAGCGAATCCGCGATTTTGAGAGAACTCCCCTAAACGAGCGATGAGTCTGTGCTCCCACGCGCGAACGGAGCTGCGCGCCGCGACCAGCTCTTCCCACGACCCGCTATTTTCACATCGCCAAAAGGAGACCTTAATCAAAAAGGGCACGATCAGAGAGAGAAAATTGCGATGCTTTGCCGTCAGATCGTGCCGAGTAATGAGCCCCCTTTCAATCCCCTCAAGCACATACCAAGCAAGGATCTGCCACGCGTCTTGTTTATGCGCCCACTCTTCCTTCTCATGTGCTGCTAAGTTTGTCTTGACGCCAGCAAATATATACGGCCAGTTCGCGGCATCCTTTAGGAATCCCGCTGATTTCGAAAGAACAACCGCCTCCATTCGCTTGAGCTGGCTCACAGAGGACATGAACGTAAGCGCTGACAGCAGAAGCTCTTTTCCTAATCGACGATGGTTGTGATTCTCCGAGAGGAGAAAGCGGGCTCCGATGAGAGCGTTATCCCTCACCCAATAATGCGTTCCCATCGGCCACATGTCAGTTGTGGCCGCTCGGGCGAGCGTAAACACTCGACGTTCGCCATCAAGATCTCTCCACGTCCTTTTTTCACATCGCACATCGAAGAGCCCCTTCGACTCAAGCTCCCGTTCTAGCCTTTGAAATTGGGCCAGGGAATCGATCTCACTCCGACGTTTGTAGAGTTCTTTGTTACGCCATCCCCTACTCGAAGCTACTCGGGCGTAGCGATCCTTAAACGAGCTGATGAGCTCACGGTCCAGGCGAGAAAGAGATGCTGTTTTTACTTTAGGTGTCATAGAGGGTCGTGTCCGGAAGAATACTTAAACACGCTACCTCGCGCCAACGTTTTCTGAGCCAAAATCAACGATATCTCTGGTTCGCGGCACCCAAACAACTGGCGCATCGATAGTGACTCTCGTACCATCTAAATGGCAGGTATCTCAAAATTTTCTGGATAAATTTGAATGGACTCGAAAGACTTTCTTCACAAACTCCTTCTGACCCCCTCCCCAACGGGATATGAGCAGCCGGTTCAGCGCATCGTGCGTGAACGGATGAAGCAATACGCTGATTCAATAGAAACAGATCTCCACGGCAACGTCATCGTCGCAATCAACCCGAAAGCGACTCGAAAGGTGATGCTTGCTGGACACTGTGATCAGATCGGTCTCATGGTACGGCACATCACCTCGGATGGATTTATATATGTGTCCGCGCTCGGTGGAATCGATGTCGGAGTACTTCACGGAGCCCGTGTCACTATCTATGGCGATAAAGGGCCAGTGGAGGGGATTATCGGTCGAAAACCTATTCACGCTCAATCCGGCGAAGAGCGAGAGAAAACACGAAATGACATCGAAAAGGTCTGGGTTGACATCGGAGCGAAGGACAAAAAAGACGCCGAACGACGTGTCAGCATCGGCAATGTAGCAACGTTCCATCTTGGCATTCTGGAGATGGGTAATGGACTCATCTCAGCCCCAGGACTTGACGATAAAGTGGGCCTTTTCGTGGCAATGGAGGTTTTACGAATCTGCGCAACGAAGAAATTGAACGTTGGGCTTTACGCTGTGAGCACCGTTCAAGAAGAGGTTGGTCTACGCGGAGCGACAACCTCGGCATACGGAATTAATCCAGAAGTTGGTATCGCCATCGACGTGACTCACGCGAGCGACAATCCTGGCAACGAAAATTCGAAGGCGACTCCTTGCAAGCTCGGGGCCGGCCCGACGATTTGCGCCGGACCGAACATCAACCCAGTTGTTGAAAAGATGTTGAGGGAGTCCGCGAAGAAAACGAAGAGCGCGTTTCAAATCGCTCCGTCAACTCGCCCTCTTGGCAACGATGCTAACACTATCCAGGTCGCGCGCGGTGGCGTAGCCGCGGCAAGTATCGGAATCCCGAACCGATATATGCACACTCAGGCAGAGGTATGCAGCTACCGAGATCTTGAACTAGCGATCAAGATCCTTGTTCAGTTTGTGACAAGCATCACACTCAAAACCGACTTT
>CAIXKI010000072.1 GCA_903920005.1 uncultured delta proteobacterium | reverse complement strand
TCGATTGGAGGGCCGGCGGCCTCGCCGGCCGCAGGTACAAATGCAACGAGGAATTCGAATAAACGAACGACTCCTAGCACTGCTTACTTCCTATACACTGACTCGCGTCAATGGGGCCGTAACAAACACTCCCAAAGTTCATGTAGATCTGGGACGAACCGCTTCCCTCACGTGCGCGCGCGGCAACCGCATTGCCGTTGAAGGGCGTCGACGTCCCACACCTTATTCCCGCATAGTAACGAGCGGCCCATCCGTTACCCTTCTCGTAGAGACCAAGCTTGGCTACCACACGGCCATCCTTATCGACCGCGTCAACACATGACGGATACGGACCTCGAGCCCCCTGCTTCAACACGATTCCGACAGTGTTCCGACGGATATCTGAAAAATGCTCGGAACCGATCGTCTTGTAGATATGTCCCGAAGGCCACGGAACGATCTCAGAGCACGAAGACACAGAGCCGCCGCCACTTGTCCCTCCACCATTTGTTGGAGTTGAGTTCACTGTTTCTCCTAGTACGTTGATGTTGAATTCCCCTACAAGAGTGCCGCCAACTCCGACTGTCTGCGTCACGCCTATGCTATGCGGACTGAAAAAAACGCTATCCTCTTTGCTTTGAAAGAGCACCTCGTATCCTGTATCCTGCAAGAATTCGCCAACAACCGTCGTACCCGTGCCAGCAATACTTGTTGAGGCATAGGGCGTCCCATCGAACGCAAAAACTTTTATAGTAGTTGTCGTTCCACTTGGCACCGAGAACCCGAGAAGATCCGGACCAGAGGCTTGGCGAATCGGAAAAGCTCGAGGTCTAGATCCCTGACTGGCGAACTGTGGCAACCGCGAAAACGTCCTCACCTCCCCAGTCACAAAGTCCCTCATTCTGGCCGAGCTACGTCGTCGAGACCCCTTTCTCATAAGCCCGATCCAATCGGTAGCAGTTCCATCCACCACACGAGCATAAAATACCCTATCCCCGGTCTTTCCGAACGAAAGCGTTTTCTGGTCGAGGAGAGTACTTGCGAAGAGATCAAATGCGACATCCCACTCAACTTTGCCGCGAACTAATCGAACAACAGCAGCATCGGCGAGGCCATTCCCATTCAAGTCAGCTCCGGACACGATGAGGTCTCCCTTCTTACCGAAGGTCTTTGAGGTTAGATTTCCCATCGAGTCACGGATAGTCCAGACGATATCGCCAGTAGTTCCGTTGACTGACGCCACTCCTATCTGGGAGCCTCCAGCGATCCACTGCGCCATGACCGGAACATCTCCCTCAGACCCAAGAGTTGCGATAGTTGAGGTCATCTTCGAAACCGAAGACTCCGTCTTCCATGTCAAAGTTTTGTCACTCGCCACCTCAACCCAGGTGCGATCTGACGTACCATCCCCGTCAAAGTCATTGGGGACCGCCGCGGTCGCACACTGAGACCACACAAGAGACGTCGCCAACCACTTGAAAACATTTCGCATAAAGTCCTTAGCAAAGAGATCTTTCTTTAAGGTCGCTCGAGGGCAGGAGCGCTCACAAATTAAGATTCAATGTCCATGCCTAAGGAATCGAAACAACGCCCATCCGTCTCGAGAGATACGGGGACTCTTATCCGACTCCCGAGCGGAACCCTAGATATGGTTACTTTGATGATTCGCAAGAGAGGAAGCGCGAAGCGCGTTTAATACCGCCGCAAGGTCGATCAACTCTTGAAGCACTGCTCCGGCTACAGGAGTTAAGTAACCGGCTGCAGCGAAGAACATCCCAGCGACGCTTAGCGCCATCCCGCCAACGGCGCTTTGTAGCGCGACTCGACGCATATGCGAACTAATATGAAGTAATTGATCAACCTTACGGAGAGAAGGCTCAAGAATTACAGCTCCGGCTGCTTCCGAGGTAATTTCGCTTCGCGGACCAAAAGCAATTCCCACGGAAGCGGTCGTGAGCGCGGGAGCATCGTTAATACCATCCCCCAGATATAAGGTCTGAGCTTTTTCAGTCTCTGATCGAACTATCTCCACCTTCTCTTCAGGTGATTTTCCGAAATACATCTTCGTGATGTTCATCTGTTTCCCGAGGTACTGAACTTCCTCTGCTCTATCCCCCGACAGAAGTATCACATCCTTGAAATCATGGTGCGCCCCGAGATGAGAAACGAAGTCCCGACTCTCAGGTCGAGCTTCGTCCTGGAACCTAATCAGACCCTCTGCTCGTCCATCAATGAGGACGAGACACTCAAGGCCAGCGCTCGATGCCTGAAATGTTGAGGCGATATCTTCATGAACATTACGGCGGCTCGTTATCAAAACATGCCGACCTCTCACAACCCCATGCAATCCCTGACCGGGAACTTCACGGACATCTGAAGCCTCAACAGGTACAAGGTGTCTTTTATGAGCGGCCTCAATGATCGGTTGAGCAAGGGGATGCTTTGAGTACTTCTCAAGGCTTGCCGCCGCTTGCAGAACCTCATCCTGTGACATAGAAATCGTCCGAACCTCAACAAGCGATGGCTCGCCCACCGTGAGCGTTCCGGTCTTATCAGTGATGAGGACTTGGCAGGCATGAGCTCGCTCAAGAACTACGGGGTCTTTGATGATAATCCCCCTACGCGCGGACCAAGATATAGCTCCGATGATGCATACAGGGATGGCAATAATAAGAGGGCACGGTGTCGCGACAACCAATACGGCGAGAAATCTTTGGGGATTTCCTGAGATAGCCCACGCGATAATCGCGATGAGGACCGCAAGGGGGGTGTATATGGTACCCAGCTGGTCAGCAAGCCTTCGCATTCGAGGGCGTCGCTGTCGCGAGGCATCCATAACCATCATGATCTTCACGTAACGTGAATCCTTTGCCTCTCGACTCGCTGTTATGACGATTGCGCCCTCTCCATTTATGGCTCCAGAAATAACCTCGGAGCCGGGGCCTTTTGAAATCCGGTAGGGCTCGCCAGTAAGATACGATTCATCCATCGAGCTGCGGCCCTCAAGTACCACGCCGTCGACTGGGCACAGCTCATGGGGTAGCACCACCACCTCATCACCGGCACGAACCTCCTCAGCAGGAATCTCCTCCATACTCACACCAACACGTCGGTGCGCGATCGAGGGCATCCGTTTCGCGAGAGCGTCCAAAACTGAAGACGCTCGACTCATCGCGTACTCCTCAAGCGCGGTTCCACCAGAGAGCATAAGTACGACAAGAGCGCCCGCGAGATACTCGCCTAGGAGAAGAGAGGTAATGATAGAGATGCCCGCAAGAAGATCTGAACCAAACTCCCCCTTAAACATCCCTGCAATAAGGGTGAATACGAGCACCGAGCCACCTACTATGATAATAAGCAGAGATGGCAGGAGAGCGGTCGATTCAGAAACGCCGAACAGATAACGCGCGATGAGTGTGGCCGCTATGCCGAGCACAGCAAAACCAGCGATGTATAGATTGCGATGCTTCATAGCACAGTAGACTCATCCCTAGCTTAAATTGGTATCTCACCGAGATGTTCACCGTACCAGAACAACACCTCTCGTTGTAGATCTCTTTATATCGCTACTGTACTAAGTGGGACTGGGATCAAGAGAAATAGATCGCTCGCTGGCGGATCCTCCGCCAGCGAGCATCTACGTTACTTCACAAAGATACTCTTCGTTGACAGTCGGGCGACTCGAGCCCTCTTCGTCACTACCGATTTTAGCTCTTTCGAACATACCGCCTTCGTACCATCTAGGATTGTCCTGTTCGCGGTCACTAACAACGGATCTGTCGACTTACGCCCAGATCCCAACGAAGCCAAATATGAATCAAGAGCACCACGCACAGTTTTTGACAAACGGACGGTCTTCGGTTGGGCATTGCGGCGCAACACCACCTTTAGACCACCCGTTGTAGTATCGTAATCTCCGACCCGCACGTTTACGAGCGCGCCGAGCGGCATGATTCGACTACTCACGATCTGAGCAATCGCCTCGTCCCGTAAAGCCATAGGAGTAGTCTTCTTTGCTTTTCTCAAAAAAGCTTTTCGACCAGATTTCGATATCTTTACCTTCACCCCTACGCCCTGTTCGGCGATCGGGCAGAATTGAGGAGCGATCGGCGACACGATCGATACCCCCGGCGGAACTGGGTCAGTTGGAAGAAATTGGTCGATAGTGCCATCACTGTCATCTGGATCAGGTGGCGGCGGAGTCGGCGGCACACCACCTCCTGTGACGTCAGGGCTCGTGGCAGGACATCCCGACAACCCCGATGCTTGGATGGCGGTAGAGATCGATGGAGCTACCGGCGCACTGGTTTTAATCTCGAAGTTATCGAGCCGGACACGCCCATTTACTTCGGTCATAAATATACCGAACGCTCGCACCGTTCCTCCACTTGGCAACGACGTGCCGTAGCTTGTCGGAACTTCCGCGCCCAATCCTGAAACATATGGAACTGTGCCATACAATAAGGTAGACGGATCAACCTGCACAGGCTCCCAAGCACCCGGAATCACCTGACGAGCGGCTTCTCGTGAGATGTACCATGTCTGATCGATAAGAAACGCGAGCTGAGTTCGATTAGGCACGCCAGCCACATCGATTCCACTCAACCGCTGGTCATAGGAAACGAGCGAGCCAGGGGTCGAGATATACTTCACATCGAAATTCATCTCCGCGGTCACTATCGAGAGCCCGTACACGGGGCGAAACCAAAAAGCGTATCCCTCTGAGAAACCCTGCGGATTACTGTTAACCGACCCGCCAACTTTCAAACTTCCGTAAGAAAACACCTTCAAGTTGCTGAACTTTCCTAACGGGCTCCCACTTTTGTATCCACCCCACACTCCCTCAAGAGCGGCTTCTCGTCCCAAGCTGCCCGTACAGTAACGATAGGTCTCTTTGTAGATCGTAGTTTGTTTTGACTGCGCATGCGCAAGCGGTCCCAACAACCCGCCACAGATCACAACACTCGCCGCGATCTGTCGAACTCGCCGCCTAGACTTACGATGATATAATTCTTGCTTCACGTAGTGTCTCCCTAACTTAAACATTGGCGCGCGCATAGAAACGACCTCATCGCTCTACGCCGCACATATTGTAGGGAAGACTAATAATTCTAAGAGCGCACACAACCAATGAGCACTATCATGGGGACGAGGGATAGTGTTCTCTCTCCTGATTGAGAATTGTTGTGATACCAGTTATCGCGTTACGTCCGTTGCGCCCAGACGAGAAACTCTCTATTTCCCTCGGTCCCGAGAATTGGGGACGGTACGAGACCTTTCTTGTCGAGCCCGATAGAGGGGAGAAAGTCGATAATCTCCTGAACGACACGTTCATGGACCTTACTATCCTGAATGATTCCTCCCTCTCCTACCTCATCTTTCGAGGCTTCAAATTGCGGCTTTATAAGGGCAATGATCGAGCCGTGAGGAACAAGCCATTGGGCAACAACGGGCAGCACTTTCGTGAGCGAGATAAAAGATACATCAATTGTTACAAGCGAGATCGGATCAGGGAGTGAAGGTACATACCGCACGTTGGTACGCTCCATCACTATAACTTTCGGATTACTGCGAATCTTCCAATCGAGGTCTCCATATCCAACGTCGATTGCGTACACCTTTTCCGCTCCACGCTGCAAAAGAACATCGGTAAACCCGCCCGTACAAACCCCAACATCCGCACACACAAGAGAGTGTGGGGATACATGAAAGGCGTCGAGCGCACCCACAAGCTTTAGCGCCCCTCTACCGACATACTCTTTACCCTGCTGAACAGTAATAGATGCCTGCGGAGAAACAGGCGTCCCCGGCTTATCAACAACCGCGCCATCCACCCTGACAAGGCCTGCTCGAATCTGCTTCTCCGCGACATCTCGAGAAGAAACCAGTTCGTCGGACAACAACCTGTCAATTAGTTTTACCTTGGTGGGATTTTTCAAAGCAGCCATACACTAGCAAGTATGCCACATCTCCGAACGGCTGTCGTCGATGGGCTTTTACGTGAAAAAGCACCGCGCTCTATCAACTAAAAATTGGTATCCGGAAAAACTCTCCGATTTTCCAAGGGGCATACTTTCCGTGTCGTGAGGCGAATACCCATGGTTTTTCAATCTCCTCGAAAATTGCGTGACAACGCGGCATCCCATTTCTAGCTAAAATGGAGACATCCCCTCGCTTCCCTGAAGATACCATGTGTTGGAGTCAGTCGTCTTGAGATGTTAACGATCCCTTGCGACAGAAGTAGTTATGTCCTGGAAGCTCCTCACGGAATCAAAGGATAAAACAAATTCGTAGGTCAATAATACCTATACAGGATGTGATTGATCGAATAGTGTCAGTCAAACAGAAACTGCTCGTAGGCCCATCTTCATGACGAACTACTCAGAGACCCTCGACCTCTCCCCAAGCAGAAGTAAGAAAGAACATCAGATCCTGACACTCGCCGATTCATGTTTCGAAATGTACCCAACCAAGGAGCTTCGCCGCCCTCGGTTGATCCTGGGGGAGCTTCAGACTGCTTTCCCGGATCTAGAACAAACAGACATCCTTCGCGCCATATCTCTTGCACTGACATGGCGACGCTTGCTCCACGCTGCAGGACGACCGCTTCACTAGTGGAAGGCCATCACTACGTTCCGCACTGAGCAGACACCTCGAGCGAAGCGCACGAAACATCCTTCCGTCGAGCGACAGGTAGCTTGATTTTTTGTGATGTATTGGGGATTTACTGGGAGAACTGGAGCTGGTGCAGCCACGGAAGAATATCCGTGACTACACCAAGTTGGATTAACGACGACCGCCGTATCCTCCGCCACCTTGTGGACGACGAGGGCGATCACCACCATCACGATTGAAGCCACCTTCACGTGGAGCGCGCTCACGAGCGATATCAACCACGATTGAACGACCATCAACGTCGCTACCGTTGAACATAGTAACAGCAGCTTGCGCCTCATCCTCACTCGACATCTCAACGAAGCCGAAACCTCGTTTACGGCCCGTTGCTGGATCAAGAACTACTCGAGCTGACGTAACGTTACCAGCTTGTGCGAAAAGACGGCTAAGGTCTGCGTCCTCTAACGAGAACGGCAGATTTCCGATATACAACTTCTTTGACATTAACATTCCTCCACGGCATTTACATTTCTGATAAGCCGCAGGAACTCAGTGACGGAAAGTACACTGCCGCTTTCGGTTTAACCTCAAGCGATGAACATCTACCGGTAGTGTCCCGGAGCGGAAACCAGATCAGCCTCGAATGGTACCAGGGACTTGACAACTGGGTCAACAATGAAGTAGCCAGGCCGCGCGATCGCCTATCCGCAGGCCTTAGCTAACCCACTGAATTGACCCCCCTTAACCCAACAGAAGGAGCGCCCTTCCAGCACAAACTTTATTATTAAATGGTCGCTTTTTGGGCAAAAAACGCCTCTTTCTCACCCCTTCCTACCAACGAACTGTAAAGCTTCGCATACTGATGACCGATCCCCTCTAAGGAATAGAGCCTCGAGATCCTCTCTCTTCCATAACGCCCCGCTTCACCACGGGCCTCAGGACCACGCTCACACATCGCGCCTAGCCCATCAGCGAGGCTTTTTACCGACCGAGCGGCTACAACGATGCCGATACCATCAAGAAGGCGCCGAGTATTACCCACGTCCGTCGCGACACAAGCGACGCCACTCAACATCGCTTCCGCAATCACATTAGGAAAACCTTCGTTCACTGAGGACGAGCACATAACATCAAAGGCCGGGTACATCTCCTCCATCGCCCCGACCTCCCCATACAGAGTCACGGCAGAGGAGAGCCCTATCTCCTGAACACGCACTCGAAGCTGACTATTGTCAGGCGTCATGCCACGCCCGACCAGGACCAAATGTGTCTTCGGATTTCGCTGATGAACCATCGCAAACGCGTCCAGGAGATAATTTTTACCCTTCGCGCTATCGTACCGCCCAACATTTCCTATCAAAGTGGTGTCAGAATCCAAAGACAACTTTGACCGCACCGCCGCACGAGCCTCAGGCCGAGGACGAAATTTCTGCGCGTCGAAACCATTCCCGACAACGACGCTACCTGACGCGTCGAATCCATACTCCTCATGCTGTACTCTGCTCTCTTCTGTGCAGTATATAACGCGAGAAACGCCATACGACATTCGGGCATTCGTCCGAATCATCGCCCTCGTAAGAAACTTCCTGTCGGAATAATCATCAAGCCCCCTGCGGATATTCCACACGATCGGCAGCTGCGGAGTTATCGTTGGTCGAACAAGGGAGAGAGCAAAATTAGCGTGATACATCCAGCCCTGAAGGATATCGGGGTTAAGCGTTCGAATAATTTTTCTAAGCGCTTGCAGGCCTCGGAGGAATTGGAGGAATGAAAGGCCTTGACCCATTCCGAGAGAGAACACCTCTATGCCTCTCTCCTCAAACATCTCGGCAAACGGCTCACGTCGCCCTAGACTCACAACGTGATTACGCACGCCCCTGCGCTGAAGCTGCTCCGCAAGTCTCAAGAGCATCCGTTGAGCCCCATCGGGGGTTAAACCGGTGATACAATGAACAACCTGCATGAAAAATTCCCCCATGGAATATATGTTCGTGAGAACGATAGGACGAACAATAGTTCGGGGGTATGACAGTCGTTAGATGAAACTGACTAACAGTCTGTGTCTGCAGTCGACTGCCTACACCGCCGTAGGGATGCCGACCCACGATGTGAGCGCTCGGACACCATTGAGGTCCGGTGTCCCTCCAATGAATTATGCGGCCTTAAATAATCGACTCCGTTCGGAGCTCTCCAAGCGCGCGCAAGGCATCGCGCTGAACCTTCTCCATTGCGTCAACACAATACGCGGTGCGAACGGTCCCGAGACCATCGGCTCCAAGATCTTCCGCGGCGAGCCGAAGGGCTTTTGTGAAGGCCTGCGCAAGCACGAGCACTGAATCCAGACCGACAGAGTTGTCACCCAACTCATTTAACACGTAGGCGGTAACCTGCTCTACCCGGGTATCGTAGGGCTCCCATTTCTGAACACCCATCGTCTCTCGTTCAGCTGGGCTACGTTGCATCGCACGAGCTACCTGAGTGTCTATCGCGTGCATAGCCTGAAGAAGGCCCTCTTCAAGTTTACCGATCTTACCGCTCATACCGAACTCCTTATATCTCACCAGTAGCCGGGACATCCCCACCGGCTGTGTCGCTTACGATGCGAGATATCCCCGAGAAACCCGCGCGAGTCAAGGCTCAGCGACTTCTTCTAGTCCTCTTGGACTTAGAGACCGTCGGCTGTACCCATAAAAACTTGGATGACACCCCCCCATCCTCCGTCTGGACGTAGGCATATGACGCGGCTCCCTTCGCCATCGAGAACCGAACAAGGAGCTGATACTTACCTGCAGCGTCTGTCACAACCCTTGCGACAACGGTTTCGCTCACAACCAAGGAGAGAGGCACCCCCGCTATCGGAGACCCTCTTGCGCCAAGTACCACTCCAGAGAGACGGACAAGCGGAGCACTGGGCGTACCAGCCCTCCCTCGTTTAAGCGTGATAGTAGATGGCGTTACATCTGGGGTCACGACGGGAGGTACGAACTCGGGTCCACCACCCGGCACATCCGACCGAGGCGTCATGTACTCTTGCGACACGCACGTTCCATTTGCGGCCAGGTGTTGTTGAACCTCAGCCAAACTCAACGCCGAAAAGTGATCTGATGGGGGCAACGAGATACTTGGATACATCAGGCCCGCGCGATCTGAGGTGTCATGAAACGCGCCGAAATTGTGTCCCAGCTCGTGCGCGAAAATCCCTGGGTTCGCAGCGTCGAGATAATGCTGTGTCAAGCCGAACGCCAGGGACGGAGCCGCGCAGACCGTGCCAATATAGGCGATCCCAATGACGCTTCCATCGATGTTCTTACCCGTGAAGAGGTGCTTCAGGTCTACCTCCTCATTAAAATCCGCGCCCCCGCTTCCCATGTTCTCCTTATTAGCGGCGTTACTCGTAAACTGTTTCAACAGGGATCCAGGATCCGTTGATGTATACGGCGAACCACTCGCATACACATGCTGCTTGACGATTCTAAATCGCAATCCGAGTTGCCGATTATAGAGAGCTTCAGCTGTATTGATAATACTCGCGATAACCGCGTTGCTCGCGTCACCATGCTTCGCATACCACTCAGGATCGGCATCAGTACTCATCGTGAGTACGTTCGCCAACACCGGCGCGACCTCATCCGTAGTACCAACAGGCGTTGCCTCCTCGTTTGGAACTGGCTGAATGGTAAGCTCATGGTCGCCTTCTTCTGCCTTGGCCATGGTGCCAGCCCCGACAGCCGATCCGCACGCGCCCCGACGAAACGCAGAGGCCGGAACACTCGAGATCTTCGCCGTTACCCTTACTGTTCCATCCGTTAAAATACGGATCGTGTAGACTCGCTGACGGCTCTGTCGCGATCCGGTGGCCCTTCCCGGGAATGTTATCTTCATCTCATTTTTGATAATTGACGCGGCGGTATTAAACACGCGTCGCCCATGACGGGGAGAGCCCCCGCCTACCGCGACCTTGCCTCTTAAGAGGACGGGGACAAGCGTATCGTTCTCCTGTCGCCCATTCCGTTCGATCACCGAATGCCACGTCTTATTACGACGAATGGTAAACCGCGCGTCGAAGAAGCCAACCGTTCTGACTCGGCCCGAAACTTTTACAGTGGCAATAGAATCAAAGGCTCGCGAAGAAGTTGAGGGTTTTTGAGCCCCTTGAACTCCATGCATCGCGACTTGAGCCCGGTAAGGTGTTGCCGCAACTGCCTCATGGGAATCTGCTAACGCGGTTACAACCATGGCGAAAACAACATAGACTGCCTGAACAAAATATCGGCCTTCCATAACCTTCTCCACTAACAACAGGCATCCATTCCCAGAGCGGAAACGCAAAAGCGTTCATTCTTACGATGCCCTCCCGAAAGCGATGGCTCAGAAAATTCACAAAAAAATTACAATCCTTGCGCTCCCCCGCACCGTCGCTTACAAAGCGGATATGATTCACAAAATAAAAGTTACGGGCCCTGAATCCTTTTCTTATTTCCGACATCCCCGCCTCGGCAAAAAATCACGCGCTTCAAGCACGGCTCTTGTAGTAATAATCTGCCTTTCATTCGTCGCGGGCTGCGCGCGACCACGGGTCATCGAACCCGAGTTCGCCTTTAGGCAAGCCACCATCACCTCAGAAACGCTCTCAGACGACCTTCACCTCGCGGGATTGGTTAACGCGCTACAGGCGCAACAAAGAATCCTCCACAACTCCGCCGACAAAGTAATGCAGTTTGGACGATGGAAAACTACTCGGGGCCAATACGGCACAGCCCTCGACAAGCTGATCGCGGTTCTCAACACCGCTCAGTCAACCGAAGAGAGTCTCCTCTACATCCGTCAGAACTTTCATTTTCTTGAGTGGTACGGAGGTTCCACATGGGGAGAGGTTCTTGTCACGGGATACTTCGAACCAGTTATTCCCGGCAGCCTCACAAGGACCGCGCAATTCTCACAACCACTCTACGCACGCCCCAAGGATCTCGTGACGATCGACCTCAAACAGTTCTCACCCCGGTTTAAGGATGAAGCGACTCTGCGCGCCCGGATAAAGGATACGCAGGTGCTCCCGTATTTTTCCCGAACTGAGATCGATTCTCAGAGTGTTCTTAAAGGGCACGACCTGGAGCTGTGCTGGGTGAATCCGGTGGATGCGTTCTTTCTCCAAATTCAAGGATCAGGAACCGTTCGCACCGCCAAGGGAGAGGAGATCTACGTAACGTACGCGGAGAAAAACGGGCACCGCTATGAACCTATAGGGAAATACTTAAAGGAGCGGCTTGCTCCTGAGCCGGTGACGATGCAAAAGATCGAGGAGGTCGCGCACGCCATGTCCCCGAAGGAACGAGCAGATCTCTTCGACAAGAATCCGAGCTATGTCTTCTTTAAGCGCTCTAAAGAACGTGCCATCACAGCGCTCGGAATTCCCGCGACCCCGGGGAGAACAATCGCCTCAGATCCGAAATACGCCCCACGCGGTTCGTTGGCGTTCATAGCGATGACAACACAAGTTAATCCGGATACTTCTCATGGAGATACTCAATCTCCCCTCTCAATATCGCGAATAGTGGTTAATCAAGATACAGGCGGGGCCATCACAGGCACGGACCATATCGACCTATTTTGGGGAAGAGGAGACGAAGCAAAAAAAGTCGCCGGTGTTCTACAACACAAAGCACGGATGCTCTTTTTATTTCCTAAAAAATAGCTATCGTCGCCAGCAGCGCGAGACGCCCTAACCCGAAGTCGTATTAATCCTGCTCTTCGTCAAGGCTTGGCACCACCTGACCAGGGACGATAACCTGACCTGGATTCCCCGGGACCGGAGGAACAGGATTAGGTATCAGACCACTCGTGGCTCCAGAAGCTCCCGCGGAGGAATCGGAATAGGGCCCATCAGCTCCTGAAGGTATCTCTCGCACGATATCGCGGAGCATATCTTTAGAATCCCCCCCCGGCGCAGCGTCTTTTTCCATCGCAATCGGCGCCGACGTCGAGGCAACGCCCTTCTTTTTTTCACGGACAGTCTCAGTCGAGTCAACGGCGGTCTTAAACGACGTCACCTTACCCTCCTTGAATACGACGTAGGCGCCCTTTGGATATCGCCAGACGAGCTCTTTCTTGACACTTCGGTCGATTCTCTCAGCAGGCTCACCCCAAGCCGCGAGAACGTCGCGAAGCTCCGCCCCTTTGCGAACTCCCTCACCACGAGGAATATCTGCGTGAGCTTTTGTAACCACACTAGCCGCTACTACGAGACTGCCGAAGATGATCGCACCTAGTTTCATGTCTTTCCTATCACGGGGTATCCCCCCTATCCTTTCGAAAGGTACCACAGCCCAGGCCTCGCTCGAAACGGCATATTAAAGGACGAAACAGCTTCCCGTACATGTTCGGATAGTTGGATCACTTAAGAGCTCGTAAAAAGATCGAAAATACGGAGCCTTTTCCTATCTCACTCTGCACCTCGACTCGTCCGCCATGCACCTGAGCGATATGCTTAACTATCGCCAGACCAAGACCGGTCCCCCCCATCTGCCGACTGCGTCCGTGATCAACTCGGTAGAAACGCTCAAAAAGTCGCGTAAGATGCAGCGCCTCGATCCCTGGCCCTGTATCCGTGATGTCACACCTGACAAAATCGCCAGCCCTTTCTGCGGTAACAGAGACCTGGGCACCCGAATCTGAATATTTGATCGCGTTATCGATGAGGTTAACAAGCGCTTGCTGAACGAGGCTTGGGTTAACGACCACATTAATGTTATCCGCGATATCTTTCGAGAGGTCGATCTGTTTACTGGCAGCCTTCGATGAACACGCTTCCAGAGCCTCAGACACCAAGTGCGTTATACTGTGAGAGCCCACCTCAACTTGCTCCGTGTCACCACCAGCCTCAAGACGAGCGAGGGTCAGGAGATCGTTGAAAATGGCATGCAATCGCTCCGCATGTTTAGCGATAATCGCCACGAACTTACGCAACATTTCGGGCTCATGCATCGCGCCCTCGAGGAGAGTTTCCGCGAAACCCTTGATAGACGTTATCGGCGTTCTCAACTCATGCGATACATTCGCCACGAAATCTCGCCGCACATTCTCCAATTTATGCACCCTCGTCATATCTCGAACGACGATCAACGTCCCTGATGTAGAACCATCCTGCTGAAACAGCGGCGAACCGTAGATGTCGAGAACCCTCTCCGGCTCGCTCGCCAAGGAGATGGTCCCGGTCTGCGGAAGCATCGACGCTGTAGCATTAAAAATAAAATTTTGAACCTCGGTGTTCGACAAGACATCAGAGAACTGCCGTCCCTCAGCCACACCCTTTGAGACGCCCAACAGATCACGTGCCGCCTCATTCACTCGGCGGATCCGTCCCTCAGAGTCGATCGTCACAACCCCCTCAGTCATGCTGCGCAGAATCGCGTCCTGCTCACTACTGAGGTGCGAAAGCGATTCAAGACGAGAGCGAAGCTGCTGCGCCATTTCGCTCAAACCTTCGGAGAGAGCGGTTAGATGAGGTTCCTGTAAGATCGGAGTAGAGGTATCGAGGACCCCCACCGAAAACTGCTCAATCGCGTCTTCAACCTGTTCAAGATTCGACTCGATACCCCACGCGATAAAACAGCCCCCGACAAGCGCAATCAGCAGAGAGGCTCCAGACAAGACGATAAATGACCGTGGCACCGATTGATTAAGGCCGAGCGCAAAACCGAATGGCACAATGGCCAACACAATAAGCGCCGCGAACCTACCCGCCAGATGTGAAGAGGTCGTTTCTCTCATTCAAGCCACACACTTCCCGCTTCCGGCCTGCGAATGAGATCCGGACGCTATACTATCCGCGAAAACGGTATCCCACTCCCCGAACGGTTTCAATCTGGGCACCCCATTCCCCGAGTTTTTTGCGAAGCCCAACAACCTGCACATCTACGGATCGGTCCGTCACCGGATAGTCATCCCCATGCACGCCGTCGACTATCTGGCTGCGGGTATACACAACACCAGGTTGCCTAATTAGAAAGTGTAAGAGCTTAAACTCAGTGTTCGTTAATTCGACCGGTTCTGAGTTTACCAGCACCTCACGCCGAGATGGATTAACCACCAGACCCTCAACCGTCACGACGGCCTCCATATCAACAGGCTCGGACTGGGCTCTTCGCATCACGCTCTTGACCCGCGCGAGCAACACTCCCGGGCTAAAAGGTTTCGACACATAATCATCGGCACCCAACTCCAATCCGGCGACGATATCGGCTTCTTCCCCTTTCGCGGAAACCATCACAATGGGGACACTCTTTAACGCAGCATCACCCTTGAGTTGCCGACACACTTCTAACCCGTCAATACCGGGCAACATTATGTCTAAAATGATGGCGATAGGTTTATTCTCGCGAGCAAGGGTGAGCCCCTCCTCTCCAGACGCGGCACATGCGACCGTATATCCAGCTTTGGTTAAGTTATATCGGATGAGCTCTCGAATATCTTCCTCATCATCCACGACGAGAATTGGATCTTTCATAGTATCAAACTACCTAGTAACTACTCATTGTTATCTTCACTTCCTATCTTAATACCAACTTCATAGAAGGCGAATCAGCAAAGCGGATCTCACACATTTTTAACAAGATCAGGGCGCTTGCAACAGAGAGCGAAAAAAGCCCCTTCTCTCCCACAAGCCCCCGGAATATGCTGCAAAAAGACCTCAAATCGTTAGAATTTTAAGAGATACCCCATGACGACAGAAATCAAGTGTTTCGACTCAATCCCAGGAGCTCCTAAGGCGGTAGGCCCCTACTCCCCTGCCGTAAGGGTCGGGAATATGGTCTATCTTTCTGGACAGGTTGGCCTTAATCCAGAGAGCTCTCAACTCGTAGGCACAGACATCGAATCTCAGACCGAGCAGGTGTTAAATAACCTCAAGACAGTGCTCGCTGGAGTTGGACTTTCGTTCAAGCACGTCGTGAAGAGCGTTATCTTCCTAACAGACCTCTCTCATTTTCAGACGGTAAACAAAATCTACGGGGAGAGGCTCGAAGGTCACAAACCAGCTCGCTCAACTATTCAAGTAAGCGCGCTACCCCTCGGCGCAATCGTAGAGATCGAGATGATCGCGGTCGCGGAATAGTCTCCCTTGCTTCGAAATCAGCCCTACACAAGAACTGCTCATCGCAACCGATAGCGGGCCCTCTTGATTTAGATTGAGTACGTATCCGGGCGGTAAAACACGGGGCTGAGGTATCGAAAGAGCGGCGGAGATCTACGCCCCACTACTTCTAGGCCGTTTCGGCCGGTGACATCGCCTCAAGAGAAGATGTCGTGGCGGAGTCTCTCTCTCTTGAGCGAGACTCCGCTACGAGGAAGCAAACCAATAAACTACACAACCAACTACTAAACCCCGTCTAGGAAAAAGTGGAGATACTTCTCACGCTGTGAGAACCCCTTTCCCCATTTCGACAGAATTATTTCCTATAGCCGACATGGATCACCTCCTTTCTAATGCGGGATCCTCTCCCTATAGGAGAGAGAGCTTGCCCGAACTAGGCGCCCAAAATTAAGACCATCTCGCAAAAGACGGTCGACGTTATACTCCTAAGATTGAGCATCAACTCGCTAAGGCGCAATCAGGAAAATTTCATTTCTGAAATTTTTTTCTTCTTGCCGCGCGTTAGAGTAACACGGTTGTGAAATAGCCCTGAATTTACCGATCGGTAAAAGAGCGTGTAGTAACATAGTAGCCAACCTCGCCGGCTATCAACAACGTATATGCGCGCCCAGCCTCCGCCGTGAACGAGAGCGAACCAATCGTTCCATTCGCACTTCCCCGAGCGATCATCGTCGTAGCTCCAACCGGAACGTTGAGATACTCACTCGATTCCCCAAAAGCTACCAATGCGGAGGCACCCCCAACAGACACACTCAGCTGACTTGATCCCAAGGCGCCATTAACCACACGCACACCGGCGCCACCTCCGAGGTCTGGGACAGTATCGGTAAGCAACGCCGCTTTTAATCCCGTCGTCTGATTCGACCCATAGAGGAGAATTGAGTAGGAGCCGCCGCCCGTAACGTCGAACGATCCAATAACGCGGGAGGGAGTGTTGGTTCTCGTTAAAGAAACAATCTGAGCTCCGCTAGGCAATTCCTTGTAGCCTTTCGTCCCGGCGAACACGGCACCATCCACGACGACACTCGAACTGCCGCTGGAGAGAACGTCCATCGGGGATCCGTCAATTGCGGCGTGCAACACTCGCACCCCTGAGCTACTGGAGCTGCCATCGTCATCTCCTTCCCCGGCACCACCGCCTCCTCCGCCGCCGCCGCAGGCGGAGAACCCGAGCGTTAAAACTATCAAAGGCGAGAGGAGCCTCCTTAAGAACACGTCCGTATTAGGTAACCGCATACTCCGTCTCCTACCTCTGAAGCCCGCTCGCTATGGCCGTAGCCATCGAGTCATATCCTAGGACATTTGGATGCAAGCCCTCCGGTAAATTGAACAAAGAGCACGTTGAATAATCCGGACACGCCGCGATGAACGAGCTCTCAATATCAATGAGCGGAATCTCGTTCAAGTACGCTAACTCCCGCATATCGGCAGAATACGCGTTGGTGAAGGGCTGCAAACTTGAATGGCTCCCAGTCGGCGAAGGTATTGTGAGAAGTACTATCCCCTTACCTTCCGCGCGTGCCACGTTGATCATCTTTTGAAGAGACCGAGCATATACACCGCTATCGACTCTGAAGTTCGCGTCATTCGCCCCCTCCAATATGAGAACAGTATCGAATCCTCCCTCCCGGACGATTGCCGGGAATCGAGTCACTCCCCCCGATGTTAGTATCTCTCCCGGCACCCCGGAATTGAGAACCGGCACTCCAAGGGCGGCAGACACTCGAATAGGATAGCCGCGAGGGTATCCTGAATCTGTAATCTCCTCGACGTAATCCCCAGGGGGAGTGTCATCACCTACGCCGTAGGTGAGGCTATCACCAAAAGCCAGGAGCTCGACTACGCCATTACCATCTCGGTCGATCAAGGCCGTTTGCTGAGCCTCTCCAGAGCCGATAGAAACGAGCCCTGTAGCGATGAAACCCAAGACAATCGTTCGAATTCTCATGAACCTCCACAAGATGCACGCATCTCCCCATTACCACTTCCCTCGGTATGATGCCGAAACATCTTAACCAAGCGAGCTATAGAGTAAAGAGGCTGGTCCAAATCACACAAATAGACCAGTGTTTATTCAACGAACAGTATGAAGCCCTTCAGGTAATCCCCTTCAGGATGGAAGATATTCGTGGGGTGACACGGCGCTTGGTGAAGCACATCAACTATGCGGACGAGCCGACCGGCAGCCACTGAGGCTCGCATGATTGAGTCGCGAAACATCTCTCGAGAAATGAGCTGCGAGCACGAGAACGTCGCGAGAACCCCACCTGGCTTAATTTTTTTGAGAGCCAGCGCATTGATTGTCTCGTAGCCACGCATCGCTCTCTGTACCGCGCGTTGGTGCTTAGCAAACGCGGGCGGATCAAGAACGATAAGATCGAAGGTATCTGGAATCTGCCCCAGATAACTAAAGCAGTCAGCAACCTCGGTGTGGTGAGGAGCGCTTACGGAATTAGCGACAACGTTTTGACGACAGAGATCGATCGCAGACTTTGAGGCATCTACAGAGACCACCGACTCCGCGCCCCCAGCGATCGCGTACACAGAGAACGCTCCCGTATAACAGAACGCGTTAAGAACATGCTTGCCCGCGGCGTGCTCACGAATCTTTTGACGATTCACCCTTTGATCAAGGAAGAATCCGGTCTTTTGTCCTCCGGTGATATCCGCAAGGAAGCGAAGCCCATTCTCCGAGAAAGATACGATCTGTGATGGCTCAGGAGGAGATTGATCCCCTTCAGCAGCCTGCTGATCCGGGTCCTCAATCTGCGATTCAACCCGACGAAACACAACCTGCTCCAACCCAAGCTCCGCGGCTGTAAGCAGGATCTCCTGAATGTCATCCTTTAACCGCCACATTCCGGCAGAGTGGCACTGGGCTACGGCCGTTGAGCCATACAGATCGATGATTAATCCCGGGAGCTCATCTCCCTCTGCATGGACGAGTCGATACCCCGTGGTGGCGGTGTTCCGAACCAACCCGAGACGATTACGAACACTAATGGCATTCGCTATCTTGGACTGAATCAGGGCTCTCTCGTCGGCAACTTCCGAGAAGGAGAGCATTCGAATAGCGATCCCCCTGGTCCCCCAGTGCCCACACCCAAGAAGAGCCCCATCTTTCGCGCGCACATCAACAAGGCATCCGCGCTGCAAAGTTCCGCGCCGTTCACCGACAGCCCCCGAAAAGATCCATGGATGCCTTCGCCTCACGGCAGACTCACGACCTTGCCTGAGAACGACTACGGGACGGGCTGATTTGTCACTCATTGATGCCTACCGATGAACAATCCCCTGGCTCTCACATCATGTTGAAGAGTCCTCTCGCGAAAAGGGGTGCCGGGATCTTAGCGTACGTCCCCCAGCATTGCCACCGGTATATAAAGCGTGGGCGGCGCATCAATGCCTATATATCTGAATCGGCTAGCAGGTCGGCGAAAAAAGGCGCCACGGCGAACATTGTAAGAGCGTGGGCAAAACAGGAAGGAGGCTCCAAACAATCCAGGGGTATCTTCTCAGATACGTTAAGGATTTATTCGAAGCCCCCCTCGAGGCTAGTGTCAAACTACCATACGGTGTGACATATCCACCCAGTAACTACTTCTCTCGGACGTAGGGCCGTCCACCCACTGTGAGATCACTCTGGATGTCCGTAACCCCATCAACCATCAGAATCGACGCGAGCACCTTATCAACCTCACGACGACTGCGAAGATTGCCGTGAAGGGTAACTATCCCCTTAGAAACCTCCACATCAAGCGTCTTGAGGAGGGAAGGATACTCTTTCCGCACCAACTGCTCGATCGACTTTTTAATAGCCGCGTCGTCAACGAGATTTGTCACCACGATCTGGTCGATAATGTTTTTCTTTGATACTGCTTTCGCTACTTTTAGAATCTCCTCTTTCGTCTGGACCGTCGCCGCATCTCCGCGAAGCACTACACCATCATGAGTAGATTCAATCGAAACGGAATATCCCCCACCTCGAACCTGCTCCCGGAGCTCTTGCTTGATACGGCGAACCTCGTCCTGCGCCTCTCCTGAGACATACCCCGCGGCTGACACCGTGAGCTCGTTCTCAACTTCCTTCACGCCGTCGGTTTGCTCCGCAATCGAAGCGATACGCTCCCGCTCACTTTCGCTGGACACGACTCCATTGAGACGAACAACGCCCTTCCCACGATACTCAATATCAACGTTGTGAGGACCGAGCGGGGGCCGTAGCGCGCCCATATCTTCTTTTATAGAGCCTGTAATCTCCTGCCATACCGCGGAAGCGTCCACGAACGGGACGACCGAAGAGACCATCAAAGCCACAGCGGCGATCCTAAACTTTGACACCTTACAATTGCTATTTCCCCCTCTCATACGCTCCTCCTCTGTTGTTATCTGAATCCTACCCCCGAGAAACCCTCCTCGGAGCTAGTAACCTTAAGCCCTCCCACCTCTCAATGACCATGAGCCTCAACACAGGCCCCTCCTCGCGAAGCCCGCCAGCGCAAATCCGGAACCGCGCATTGCCTTCCCTGAATCTTTGCAACCCGTTCTAAAGCCGGGATCTCTTCTATAAGTTTCTTCACCTATCGGCGGAATCTACTCAAACGAGCCCCTTCGCAGCACCCATGGAGAGCCGGCGGCCCCGCCGCCCGAGCCGCTCGCAGACCGGCCCAAAAATCGCCCTTTTCCCCCCACTCTTTAATTGTCATCGGCGGCTAGACGGGCGATACTGTTGAAGGCCCTTTTTCCAGGGTCAACTTCACCGGGAGTGCTTGTAATCACTATGGAATCTCGCCCTACAAAATACATCTTCATCACAGGCGGAGTAGTATCATCCATCGGCAAAGGCCTAACGACCGCATGCATAGGCGCTCTCCTCGAGGCTCGTGGTTTGAAAGCCACTGCGGTCAAGCTCGATCCCTACATCAACGTCGATCCTGGGACGATGAGCCCGTTTCAGCATGGCGAGGTATTCGTCACTGATGATGGAGGCGAAACAGACCTAGACCTCGGGCACTATGAGCGCTTTATGGGCACCCGTATGTCGAAGCTCAACAACTTCACCTCGGGCAAGGTATACGAGACCGTTATCGCGAACGAGCGTCGTGGAGACTACCTCGGCGGTACGGTGCAGGTGATTCCTCACATCACAGACGAGATTAAGCGCAGGATAAAACTCGCGGCTGAAGGTTTCGACATCTGCCTCGTTGAGGTTGGCGGAACCGTGGGTGATATCGAGAGCCTCCCATTCCTTGAGGCGATCCGTCAGATGCGAGCTGACGTAGGGGCACAAAACACCGTCTATGTTCACGTAACGCTCGTACCGCACATAGCGACCGCCCACGAGTTCAAGACAAAACCAACTCAACACTCAATCAAAGAGATTACCGGGTATGGAATTGTCCCAAGCATTATTATCTGCCGATCCGAGAAGCCGCTCGACGAAAAGCTCAAGAACAAGATCAGCCTCTTCTGCAACGTTAGTCAAAACTGCGTTATCAATGCTCCCGATGTGAAAACGATCTACGAACTGCCGATGGTTCTACACACAGAGGGGCTCGATCAACGTATCGCCGAGCTCTTGAACATCTGGACAGGCGCGCCTAAGCTTGACGCGTGGAGTCGCATCGCGACATCTCTGACCGACAAAAACCGCGAGACGGTTACTATCGCGATGGTGGGTAAGTACGTAGACCTCACGGAGAGCTACAAGAGCCTCAGCGAGGCCCTTATCCATAGCGGAGTCGCCAACAACTGCAAGATTAAGATCGTCTATGTAGATAGCGAAGCAATTGAGTCTAACGACGCCGAACAAACGATCCGCGCGGCTAACAACGGCGCAATGGTGGACGCAATCCTTATTCCGGGCGGTTTTGGAGTCCGCGGTAGCGAAGGAAAGATCGCCGCCGCTCGTTACGCTCGCGAGAAGAAGGTGCCATTCTTTGGAATCTGTCTTGGACTCCAAATCGCGACTATCGAATACGCTCGCAACATCGGTGGCATAACAGACGCCACAAGCCGTGAGTTCACTCCAGAATCTTCCTGTGCCGTTATTGACATCATGGAGAGCCAAAAATCGGTAGAGCAGAAAGGTGGTTCGATGCGCCTTGGCGCCTATCCGTGCGCCCTCAAGGACGGCTCGAAGGCTCGCGAGATATATGGCAAAGCACTCATAAGTGAGCGTCATCGCCATCGATTCGAAGTCAACAATGAGTTCAGGGCCAAACTTGAGGCGGCGGGCCTTATCTTCTCGGGAACCTCACCTGACGACACTCTCGCTGAGATGATAGAGCTCCGGGATCACCCGTGGTTCATTGGCGTTCAATTCCATCCAGAGTTTCAATCGAACCCAAGAACCCCTCACCCACTCTTTAAATCATTCGTCGCCGCGGCTCTCGCGAGCAGATTAAGCGATGAGGGGCTCACAAAAAAAGTCGAGAAGCACACCTCGACACAAAAGGCCAAAGGAACAGCTCCACTATCATCAGACAAAGCGGCTACAGAGGCTACAACAGGAAATTAGCAGTGACGGTTTCAATTACCCCTACAGTACAGGTCGGTCGTGGCGAGAAACTCCTCCTCATCGCAGGCCCATGCCAAATCGAATCTCGGGATCACGCGCTCAAAATAGCCGAATTTTTGAGCGCTGAGGTGGCGACACTTCCAATCTCGCTCGTCTACAAATCCTCATTCGACAAGGCGAATCGTACCAGCGTTAAAAGCCAACGAGGTGTTGGGGTAGATCAGGGGCTTAAAATCCTCGAGGAGGTCCGCTCCACTTTTGGCATCCCCGTTCTCACCGATGTGCACTCCGAGGAGCAGGCGACCACTGCCGGAAAGGTCGTCGATGTATTACAGATCCCCGCGTTCTTGTGTCGCCAAACGGATCTCCTTGTCACCGCAGGCGATACGGGCAAGACCATCAACGTTAAGAAGGGGCAGTTTCTTCACCCAGCCGATATGCAGTTCGTCGCGGAGAAGATAGCGAGCACTGGTAACAAAAATATCATGCTTTGCGAACGCGGGACCTGTTTTGGGTACAGAGATCTCATCATGGACCCGCGCAACCTGATCATCATGAGAGAGACTGGATATCCGGTAATCTTTGATGCCACCCACAGCGTGCAGCAGATGGGAGGGGGAAGTGGCAGCTCTGGTGGAGCACGTCATTACGTGGAGGCTCTGGCCCGCGCCGCAGTCGCGACCGGAGTCGACGGCTTATTCATGGAATGCCACAACGACCCCGACAACGCCCCGTCTGACGGGCCGTGCATGCTTCCACTCGATCGCGTGCGACCCATATTGGAGAAGCTCCTGCGCATCCGAGAGGCAGCCGCCTAGGACTTATCTGTGCCCATTATACTCACTCGCAAAAAAAGCATGATACTGGGACTCAGCCTTCTCGGCTCGTTCTTCGTTATGAGCGGTCTGGTGATCTACTCACACAACTCTGCTCGCATCCCGCCCCAAAAGGGATCTCTCGACAAAGAGAGCATCGAAGGCGTCGCCGCGCCTGGACTCGCGACGCCAGGGTCGGCTTCAGTCGGCTTCGTCCTGAACGACTTTCATCGGAGTTCGATCAAAGACGGGAAAGTTGAATGGGAGATCTTTGGAAAACGGGGTCGCTACGACGCCACTCAGAATACCGCTGATGTCGAGGAACCTCGACTAACCTTGATCCAGAAGAGCGGCGATACCGTAAACCTGAGAGCTGGCCGGGCACTCTTAAACATCTCAGGCACGGAGCTCAAGAAGGTAGAGCTCTTCGACAACGTGGTCGTTGTACACAAAGGGGAAACGACCCTCACGACGAACTACGCGATCTACATCAAGGAAGCGGACACAGTAGAATTCCCGTCAGAGGTAACAATAGATGGCCCGATCTTTACCATTCACGGGAACAAAATGTTCGCCAAGCTTGAACCTCAAGAATTTGTACTAAGCAACGGTGTCAAAAGCACCTTTAAGCCCCGGAAGAAGAAGTAAGCTATGAAACGCACCTCTACTCTTACCATCATCGCGCTTGCCCTCTCACTCACTTCGTCGATTTCGGCACAAGACAAGCCAGCCGCAGGCACCGCCCCTCTCCTTGACCAGAAATCTTTCGACGACAGCTTTGGGAAGCTTCCCACAAATGTAGTTGCGGACTCCCTATCTTTTAATCCGAAGAGCAGGGTCTTCGCGTATCAGGGAAATGTCATCGTTACCCAAGGGGACATGAAACTGACTTCAAAAACCCTCGAGGGCAACTACAGCGAGACGAATCAACTTCAAAAGCTCATCGCTCGTGGAGATGTTTTGATTACCAAGCAAGACATCAAAGCTTCCGGGCAAACTGCCACCTATGATGCTGTCGCCGGAATCGTAATCTTGACCGATAACCCACAATTGGCGCAAAACCAGAGCATCCTAACAGCCGATCGCATCAAGATCTTTATCAATGAGAATCGAAGCCAAGCCGAGGGTGATGTTCGTGTAACATTCGTGCAAGATTCCTCAACGGGGCTCAACCCTATGGGTGGCATGGGCATAGCCGCTCAGAACGCTTCGACTACGCCAGCTCCAACGGCGACTCCAAAGCCAACACAGACCCCCTTGGAGACAGCGGTGATACCCTCAAAGGCATCCGAAGCGAAACCGGCCACCACGCCTAAGCCAACAACGACCCCGTCGAACAAGAAGAAATCCAGTAAAAAAACTCCGGCTCAGAAAAAGAAACAAGCTCCAGCAAAGAGGACGCCTGCACCGACACCCAAGAAGTAACCGGTCACTCCGCGACCTCGCAGAGGCCCCCTCACCTCACGATCACAACTCGTTGATGAACTCCGACCCTGCGCAGAGACCGTTAGCGCGCCCCTACTACCACCGAATCAAATTACCGCCCCAGGTAAAGCCAGCGCCGAAGGCTATCGTCAGGACGAGCGCTCC
Source organism: uncultured delta proteobacterium (assembly GCA_903920005.1). GTDB lineage: Bacteria > Bdellovibrionota_C > UBA2361 > UBA2361 > OMII01 > OMII01. The sequence continues at coordinate 2,540 of CAIXKI010000072.1, read as the reverse complement.
CTCTCGTAGAATTCCCTGCTCTACCGCCTCCGACATACAGATAGGAATCGTCGCGGCGGTCGTATTTCCGTACCGTTGAATATTATTAAACACCCGCTCTGGCGGAAGCCCAAGTTGCGTTCGAACCATCTCGTTAATGCGAAGGTTCGCTTGGTGAGGAATAACGAGGTCGAGCTGTTCTGGTTTTACGCCGTTACGAGTCATCAAGGTGGTAGCTGTTTCAATAAGTCTCGTAACCGCGTTCTTGAAGACCACCTTTCCATCCATGTACGGATGAACTCGTGCCTGCGCGATATCATCCTGACTGATAAATCCAGGCACCGCCGTCCCTGGCGTCTTCATGCAAAGGACATCCGCTCCGCTACCATCACTCCCCAAAAAGGAATCGATAATTCCGCGCTGCGTGGGGTCTGAGGTACCGACACGCGCCGCCTCAATCGTGAGGGCCCCAGCTCCATCGCCAAACAACACCGCCATATCTCGCCCACGCGTTGTCAGATCAAGAACGGGAGACTGCACCTCCGCGCAAACCAGAAGTATCTTTTGTGCTTGTCTGCTCTTCACATACCCATCAACACAAGAGAGTCCGTAGACTAGACCACTGCATTGGGCGCGAATATCAAGCGCTGGAATGGGGCGACACCCAAGTCGCTGTTGCATCATGACTCCCACGCCTGGGAAGTAATAGTCGGGAGACAATGTCGCGAACACAATCAGGTCGAGATCTTCCGACGACCATCCCGCCTTCTCCAAGGCGAGACGAGCAGCCCGCTCTCCAAGATCCGCGGTGCTCACCTCAGAACTTTCAACAAAACGACGCTCTTTAATTCCGGTTCTCTCCGTGATCCACGCGTCGCTGGTATCCATGATCTTTGAGAGATCCTCGTTTGAAACACGTCGCTCTGGGACGTAGTGAGCGACTGAGCGGATAACACTTCGAAGTTCCATGATGAGAGACCTCTTTAAGGTTTAGATAGACCCCTTACCGGGCGGGGCTCCTCAATCTTAATCGAAACCACCGAGATTGACCAATACAGAAGGCTATTCCCTGACCAGCTCGCCCCCGTTAGACTGGGGATATGACGACTCAAGTAAAACGGTTTCGCGTCGCGGTCTACGGCGTCCTTATTGAACAGGGCAAGGTCTTACTCGCGACGACCCGGATTCCCTCTGGGACGGTAACAAACTTCCCCGGTGGTGGGCTTGAACTTGGAGAAGCCCCCATAAACGCTGTAGCGAGGGAGTTTACGGAAGAAACGGGCCTTACGGTAGAGATCGAGGAGCTCCTCTTCTCCTCTCGAGGTTTTCACCAGAACCCCGATTATCCAGACGAACAGCTCATCCATATCTTCTACAAAGTGCGCCGCCGCGGTGGCGAATTCATCCCTCACGGAAACAATGACGACGTTCAGGATGTAGGATTCGTGGCGCCATCTGAGCTTTCTCAAAAGCGCATCTTTGATGTCGATCTGGAATTTCTCCATAGCAAGGTGTTTCAGGATCTGATCGCGGCCACATAGGGCAGTTGCCCCCCTCCCTGCTAGGACCGTAGATATTGGGTCGCCCTCCCTCATCAATCTTTAGAATTGTGTAAGGGATGCAATCTCTCATGGACACCGCGCCGAGCGCTTGCTACATCGAAACCATGACACCCGAACTTTTTATCGAAACCTGCTCTAAAGACTCCCCTCCAAGAGCTCTCAGCAATGTTCTAGAAGCTCTGTGGCACGACCGAAAAGGCGAATGGGAAAAAGCGCACGAGGCGGTGCAAAACGAAGGCGACCGTGGAAGCGCCGCTGTTCATGCCTACCTTCACCGCAAAGAGGGAGACCTCTGGAACGCGCGATACTGGTACAACAACGCCGGAAAAAAGCCATTCAACGGCTCCCTAGATGAGGAATGGGAAGCGCCTGTGCGAGAGTTTCTCGCATCCCGTTAACATCAGTGTCGGTTCTATCCCCCTGTTAAGCAAAGAGCGATATGTTCGACGATGTCCCTCCCTGCCCGATCAGAGAGGCCAGACTGCTCTGATAGGACTGAAGCATCTGAGAGCGAGAGAACGGCCCATAACCAGAGAGCCCGCCACTGGTAGCGCCCTGAATGAAAGAGCTACTTGCGCCGCCAGTAAGACTTTCAAGCCCCTGCCGGATCGTAACAAGTCGCATCTCAGCAGAATCGAGAGAGCGGCTTGCTTGCCGATCCACCTGGTCTGAAAATTGCCGCACTGTGCCCACCGCGTCAAAGGCCCCCTCTAAGGTGCCAATGTCGAGATTTGTCAGGGCAAGCGTAAGACTCTGAAGGTCGATGCCTCCCGCTTGAATACTGGCGTCAATTCCGCGACCGACTCGAACCCGAAAAGGCGTACCATCAAATAACTTTTCCCCTTCGTAGCGTGTATCGGCAGCGATATTATCTATCTTTGATACAGTCGCCTCATACTCATTTTGAAGAAACCTTCGCTGCCTATCAGGCAGCCAAGGATTAGACGACGCGTACGCAAGCTCCTCAAGTCGATATGAGAGATCCTGTACCGTGAGCAC
>CAIXKI010000071.1 GCA_903920005.1 uncultured delta proteobacterium | reverse complement strand
TTCAGTCGGCGTATTCGTTGGTGTATTAGTTGGCGTTATTGTTGGAGTGTTGGTCGGGGTTTGAGTTGGCGTATTCGTTGGTGTGTTTGTTGGCGTTATTGTTGGAGTGTTGGTCGGGGTTTGAGTTGGCGTATTCGTTGATGTGTTGGTTGGCGTTATTGTTGGAGTGTTGGTTGGAGTTTGAGACGGCGTATTCGTTGGAGTGTTCGTTGGTGTTCTCGTTGGAGTATTGGTAGGGGTGAGCGTTGGTGTACTTGTGGTAGTTGGCGTTGTGGTCGGGGTTTGAGTCGGGGTATTTGTTGGTGTGGTCGTTGGGGTTATGGTTGGAGTCTTGGTTGGAGTTGTAGTAGGGGTAATCGTCGGCGTACTTGTTGGAGTGGGCGTTGCGCTCGCATCGTAAGTCCAGATGGAGGCGCTGCTAACGGACGCTGCGAATGTTCCGCCGCTAGAGTAGGAGGTAACGGCACTCCAAGCTCTAGATCCTCCGCCAGTCTCTTGTGTCCAGGTCGCGCCACTATCGGCAGATATGTAAATATACCCGGATGAGACGCCCGCCACTAAGTAAGTTCCAGCGCCGTTGGAGGAGATGGATAGCCAATCCCTAGAACCGGCACCAGTTCGTGCTGTCCAGGTAGAGCCACTATCGGTAGAGGTGTAAATGGCCCCACCGAAGACTGCTGCCGCTAATTTCGTTCCGTCGTCGGAGGAGGCAATTTTACTCCAATCCCTGGCGCCTGCGTTAGTTTGTGCCGTCCAGGTCGCGCCACTATCGGTGGAGGTGTAAATGTATCCGTTGCCACCGGAGTACGTTGGATTGACCGCCGCTAATTTCGTTCCATCGCTTGAGGAGGCGATGTCCTCCCAAGGTCTCTGTCCTGAGCCAGTTCGGGCCGTCCAGGTCGCGCCACTATCGGTGGAGGTGTAAATGTACTTCAGCCCATCGGCCGCCGCTAAGTACGTTCCGTCTGAGGAGGATGTAATGGCAACCCAATTTCTAGTTCCTGAGCCAGTTTGTTCCGTCCAGGTCGCGCCACTATCGGTAGAGGTGTAAATGTATCCGCCTGGGTTTACAGTTTGGTCAACGGCCGCCGCTAATTTTGTTCCATCGCTGGAAGAGGTAATCGTACGCCAGTATCTCGCTCCTGCGCCAGTTCGTGCTGTCCAGGTCGCGCCACTATTGGTTGAGGTATAAATATACCCGCCGGAACCACTTCCTGTGATGTCGACCGCTGCTAACTTCGTTCCGTCTGCGGAGGATGTCATGTCCATCCAGCCTCTAGATCCTGCTCCAGTTTGCTCTGTCCATGCCCATACGGTTTCGGGCGTACCCCAAACAATAAGGTAGACGAGGCTCAGAAGGAGGAGCTTGATGTGTGTCAATGATCGGGCGGAGCGTGCTACGTGATTCATGCTCACACACCTCCGTCTATGAAGGGCGTGAATGAGAGCGCGTGAGTAAGCCCGTGTTGGATGGCGCGTGTCGAGTAGTCGCGTGAGTACGATGGTGTTAGGGGTTCACACGCGTGGAACCTCAACAGGTCCTGACGGTGACGGTCATTTCGCGAGCGACGATCTGTGGGCGTTGAGATGCACGCGTTACGTACACTCGTCGAAGAGCGACAAACCTCGCGTGCGATCTCACCCGGTGGACCGTGCGAATATAATTGTCTTGTCGGGTCTCGGCCCGAACGACGAAGAACCATCATAGGTCACTAAGTCGGCGGGTAAAACTGAATAGTTTATAGGATTTATTGGAAATTGATCTCTAATCGTTAAGTTTTAAAAATTTAGTCTTTTTGTCTCTTTTGGCTTAAGTTTATTCCAAGAGATGCCGTTACTTCTCCGTGTTGGGGGGTGTTTATGCCTTCTGAAGTGAGCCCTTTTTCGGGGCTTTCCCGCAAAATTTTCATCCTGATTCCCCTTGGTACGATTTTTGGCACCGATACCTCGTTTCGTATGGGGAGGGGCGCTCGTTGAGAGGCCCTCGGAGATGGCCCTAGTCTTGTCGCACATTTTCATTCCTCCTCCGCTTTTAGGAGAAAAAATACGGACGTTGGTGAGGGAAATCGTCTCAATCTCCTGTCGCAAATCATTTGCCCTCACGCCGTAGTGTTGTAGAGTCTTCGATCGTGTAACGTATGCTTCTTCTTCTAGTTGTGGGGCATAGTTGTGAATATCGGAGCTCTCGTATGTGTGGAATCGTCGGATATGCTGGTAGTCAAGATGCGCTCGGGATCCTGATTGGTGGATTAGAGTCGCTCGAGTATCGAGGGTACGATTCCGCCGGTGTGGCGGTGTATGACCACGGAAAATTTGAGGTCACGAGGGCTACTGGAAAGTTGATTGAGCTTAAAAAAGCGCTCGCCTCAAAACATCGAACGGCATCGGCGCCTGTGGGGATTGGTCATACACGGTGGGCGACCCACGGACGGCCCACGGAAACGAATGCGCATCCACATACCGCAGGTCGAGTGAGCCTTATCCATAACGGTATCATCGAGAACTACCTTCCGCTCCGAGCGATGCTTGAGGAGAAGGGGTGTCACTTCCTCTCGGAGACCGATACAGAGGTCGCGGCTCATCTTCTCAATACCTTGCTGGAGGACGGGATGGAGCCGCTTGCGGCGATGCGAGCGATGTGTGCGCAGGTGAAGGGGAGCTATGCGTTCTTAGCGTTGGACTCTAAGAATCCCGACCGAGTTTTGGTCGCCAAGAACTCAACGCCTATTATCATTGGCCGTGGCGAAGGGGAGAACTTTATTGCCAGCGATATCCCGGCAATTTTGCAGCATACTCGTCGCATAATCGTTCTTGAGGATGGAGATTTGGCTCAGATCACGGCGGGCACCGTATATATAGAGAACAAGGGGACGGAGGTTGCTCGAAAGGAAGAGGTGATCTCGTGGGATCCTATTACCGCTCAAAAGGGTGGTTTTAAGCACTTTATGTTGAAGGAGATCTACGACCAGTCGCGGGTTATTGGAGATACTTTGCGTGGTCGTATCTCGGAGTCTGATGGTTCGGTGAAGATGCCGGAGCTCGAGCCCCTACGGGCTAAGGCTGCTACTTTAAAGAGGATCGTTCTCGTTGCGTGTGGGACCGCATGGCACGCTTGTCTTGAGGGGAAGTTCTTTCTTGAGGAGTTTGCGGGTATCCCGTGCGAAGTCGATTATGCGTCGGAGTTTAGGTATCGTACCGGGCTGATCGATTCCGATACGCTTGTTATCGCGGTGTCTCAATCTGGAGAGACCCTCGATACGTTGGGCGCCTTGGAGTGCGCGATTGGCAAAGGGATTACGCTCGCGGTGTGTAATGTGGTTGGGGCATCTATCTGTCGCAAGGCCGACATGGTGCTCTATACCCATGCCGGGCCGGAGATAAGCGTAGCGTCAACAAAAGCCTTCACGACGCAGCTCGTGGCGTTGCAGCTTTTGGCGATATTCCTCGCTGAGGTGAGGAACTCTATGAGTGCCAATGCCCGCCGAAATGTGTTGCATGCCATGCTGCAGCTGCCAGCGGCTATCGCTCAGACGCTCAAGGTCGATAGCGAAGTCGCGTCAGTCGCGAAGGGATTCTTCCAGGCTCGAGACTTTCTCTTCTTGGGACGAGGGCGATGTTATCCGATAGCGCTTGAGGGCGCGTTAAAGCTTAAAGAGATATCCTATATCCACGCCGAGGGGTATCCGGCTGGCGAGATGAAGCACGGCCCGATTGCTCTGATTGATGAACAGATGCCCGTCGTGATGGTCCTTCAACGCGAGAGGCCGCTCTTTGAGAAGACCGTTTCTAATCTTAAGGAGGTCGAGGCTCGTGGTGCCAGGGTGATCGTAGTAACTGATGCGACTGACGAGGACCTAAAGGGGATAGCTGCCCAAGCTATCGTGAAGATTCCGTTCGTGGCTCATGAGACAAGCCCACTTCTTCTTAACATTCCACTTCAGATGCTCGCCTATCACGTCGCCGTTTTGAATGGGACGGATGTGGATCTTCCGAGAAATCTGGCGAAGAGTGTGACCGTAGAGTAGGGGATTTGGTGCTCGCGAGTAGCGTTGACTCCGGTTCTCTCCTGAATGGATGGGCTAGGGGCCGGACGTGTCTACTCTTGGGAATTCCTGAATTATCGGCGCCTGCTTAGGCGTGACCCTCCTCGGACGCGTATGCGCTTCCGAGGGCAGGATGCTCTGTAGTTCAATGGCGCTGCTGGAGCCTTCCCATCCTATTCCCATGAACCTAACCCCCGGAATCGACCGAGTCTTTGCCGATCTAGCTTTAAGCTTCTTAAATTAGGTAAAAATTTGAGGTGGTTACCATATTTTGTGGATTGCGGCTTTGTTGAGGCCCCTGTAATGTTCGGGGACGTAGTGGGATGAAGTGGTACGTAGTCCCATTATATGTTCTCTCAGGTTGTTTTCAGGTTGTGTAGGTGTAGTTCTCCAGAGTGACAGTGGGCGGGTCCATGATCGATAAGTCTGACCAGGACAATACTGGCGATACGGAGCATCAATCGCAGGCTCGTCGGCCATCGAAGCGCCCACTGCACGTTTTCTTTCGCGGTAATTGTGTCCATTCAATCGACGACAAGGGGCGGGTCAGTCTTCCAAGCGATTTTCGCCGCGTTCTAGGCGATCGGGAGCAGCGTGGGGTGGTTTTAACGAACTACCTCTCTGAGGGATCCCGGTGTGTGGAAGGGTTCGGGCTTGATGCTTGGGAGGACTTTGAGTCCCGCCTGAGAGAGAAGAGTCGCTTTAGCAGCAAGCTTCAGCGTTTAGAGAATTTTTATCTGAGCCGAGCAACCGAGTGTGCCATTGACGGCAATGGAAGGATCCTCGTTCCGGCGTACCTCCGGGCCTATTCGGGGCTTGAAAAAGAGGTCGTTTTTACGGCTTCCATACACGGATTTAGAATTTGGGATAAGCGGGTTTGGGACTCCATTTTTGAGGCCTCGGAGCAGGCTCTTTTGGAGAACCCGGACCTCTTTGCGGATGTTGATGTATGAGTAGTAAGCCTGGCGTTCATATCCCGATAATGGTCGATGAGGTGCTTGAAGCGCTTCAGGCAAATAAGGGTGGGATGTTCCTTGATTGTACCTTTGGTAGTGGGGGACACACCCGGGCGATACTTGATGCTAGCCCTGATGCCTGGGTGGTTGCTCTAGACAGGGATGCGCGCGCTATTAAGCGGGGGGAGTCATGGGCAGCTGAGTACGGTGAGCGGTTGGAGCTCGTTCACACCCCGTTTGCGGACCTGGAGCAGGCGGTCTCTTTTCGCGGTTTCGACGGGATTTTAGCCGATTTGGGCATGTCGACTGATCAGCTGAAAGAGGGGAGGGGCTTCTCCTTTGCTGATGAGGCCGCCCTTGATATGCGCATGGACGAAAGCTCTGGAATGAGTGCGCAGGATTTTGTGAATACTGCCGCAGAGCGAGAGATCTATGTGGCGTTGGCTGAGGGTGGGGTGGGGCAAAATGCTCGGTCGATAGCCCACGCGTTGGTAGTTTCAAGGCCCTTTGAGAATGCAAGGCAGCTTGCTGAGGTTGTAAAGCAGTCTCAGCTTGGAAAGAGGGGCGAGTCGAAGTCTCATCCTGCGACCGTAGTCTTTCAGGCTCTTCGAATGAGGGTCAATGACGAGATCGGGCAGCTTGAGCACCTCCTTCAGTCGGTGCCAAAAGTGGCCAAAAAAG
>CAIXKI010000070.1 GCA_903920005.1 uncultured delta proteobacterium | reverse complement strand
GCTGAACGACTGCGTCCACAAGGGGTTGAAGCTCCGTATTCAGGTCGTTTTCCACTCGCTAAACGTAGTAAAAAAGGGGGGTTATGAAAAGAAAGAATCGACAGCGTCGATCGGCGGCTACTGATGCTCGGCAGCCTCCCGCTGCTTACGAATTTGCGTCAACTCCTCCTGAAGCAAGTCGATGTGCTCATCTTTCGTCGCTTCGATAAGCTCCCTCTTCTCCAACATCTCTTTTGAGGCGTCCGAGAGGAGCCCGCCACCGCCGTCCTGCGCAATCTTCAGCTCGGTAGACAGCACGTTGAGGTACGCCGAGAGCTCCGCCTCACGCCGTTTGTAGTTTGGAGGGAGATTCCCCGACTTAACGGCGGAAAGTCTCTCTTGAGCGAACTTCACGGAGGATGACATCCCCTCCAGATCATCCGCCGAGCTTTGGGCAACATCCACGTTCACCGGAGCAGCCCCGCCCCTTCCTTTTACCCCTTTTTGCAACTGCTGTAGTTGAGCTCGTTGGGATTGCTCTTCATTTTCTAGTTTTTTAAGAGCCGTCTTTTGATCCGCCGCCCAATTCCTTACATGGGGGACATCCATCAACAGCTCCTGATTCCGGGAGAAAGGGTAGAGCTCAAGCTTTTCAGAAACTACTTCTCCCGTCTTTCCGTATAAGGTGAAGAGCACCGAGAGCGGCCCTTCAGTGCGAGAGAGGGTTCCCTCTCCAACGACAGTTACCTCACCACCATCTTGCGCAATAACCGCGGCAGGCACGATTGTCAGTAACTTCTCCGTATCGGATACGGAAACGAAGGCCTTTACGGGCTGCGATGGAATCGAGAGTCGATGCACAAAATGAACTGAGACTGACTCTGCGTTCGCATTTTCGATAGGCGACACACAAAGAGCACACATCAATCCGGTGACGAGCGATTTAACGGAGGCCATTGTAAAACTCCTCCTCCTCGTTTATCTCAGCACCCTCTCGCCGATACCGCGGAGCTTCCTTGATGTTTTTTAGGAGTCCCCGCTCATCGGCGATCTGATCTTGAAGCGCCTTCACTCGACGAGCACGCTCATATTTTTCATCAAAATCAGCAGATTCCTCGGGCGCTGTAAGGTGCAACGCGTTCTCAATCCATGCGGCGTCGCGCTGAATACTCTCACGACTCAACGCAACGAGCCGAGCCGCCGGGGAAACCTTATTGCTTAGATCAAGATTTTGAATCAGTACGGTCAACTCACCCTTCTTAGAGGTGATTTCACGCTCCGCCTTCTCATTAGTAGCCACACGCTCGGCATCGGTGGGTGGAAGAAGCGCGCGTAGCCCCTCTGATTTCGCCGAGACCTCTTGAACTTGGGAGGTCTGAGCTTTGGTGAGCTCAATTTTCTTTTGTAGTTCCTGTATCGCGCTTGACGTGGCGTAGCCGACGTTCCACGCGTTCCCCCAGGCAATCAACGCTGCTCTGTTTTCGTTATTCAATTCAGAGAAGGAAACCCGGTCGAGGGTCCATGCGCCTTTTTCAGCCGAGATGGGGTCAGAATATTCCCCCTTAAAACGCCCCTCCTCTTGCTGAACGCCCGTAATACGCAACCTCCGCCCCTCGCCGCTTACGATGAGAGGGAGCCTTGTTCCACTTGACGGCTCAACCACGAGCGCTCGCTGCGCCGGAAGATCCTCTTCGCCAATTGATACGTATACCTCAGTTCCGCCAGGACGGACCTCGATTGTCCAGGGAACACCTCTCTTCTTATCGGCGGCAACGATCATGCCCCCGTAAAAACCTGGCGAAAGCGCAGGAAAAACTCGATTATACTCGCGAAAAAAGAGTGCTCCACCCACAACAAGGGCGATGAGAGTTCCAAAAAAAAGCACGGTGAGTACTCGACGCATACGGAGCACTTTACCGGAGGTTGCGTCTCCTCACAAACCAAGGAATGACGGAGAGAGACGACGCCCTAGTAGAGTAGTGAGGCATACTTTCCTATTCCGCACTTCGATAATCAGGCCGCAACGTCGCTGGAGCAGTCGAAATTCTCAAAAGGCTCATGAAGAAGCCTTTTTAAAACCCTACTAAGAGGACTTTCGCGACCCGACGACTCTCGCCGGCGTTCCTACCGCGATACCCCAATCAGGTATGTCATCTTTCACAAACGAGTGCGCTCCAACGATGGCATGCTTACCAATACGGACTCCATCGAGTATGGTCACGCGAGCTCCCAACCAAGCGTGTTCTCCGATTATAACACCACCCCGAATATCCATCGGCTGAGAGATCATAGGCTTATCCTCGCCCTCACCGGTATGATTGCCCGGTCCGATGTAGCAATAAGCTCCAACGAGGACGCTCTCCCCTACCTCAACTCGGGAATTCGTAGCGATTCGACAATACGATCCAATGTTACATCCCGTTCTTAGGATGATATGACCACCTTTGGCCGCAACGGTTGTGAGCCTTCCAATACTCACCCGGTCCTCTATCGCAATCGAAGCGTCATCTCCCCGTACATCAAGGGAGGCGCCATCATCAATCAATATTCCATTTCCGAGTGATATCTGTTTCGGGACACGGAGCAGAACTCCTCGGCCTATCGCTGGCCGACGGCCACACCGCTTAAACAGAAGCGGATATGCCAGAGCACGAGTAGCAAACCCCAAGAGACCAGGGAGATTTGAAAAGAGGGTCTGAAACACCTCATACAGAACAAAATGAAAGCTCGATGCGCTCCCTACCGCCAACCGTCTATAGAGCGCCAAACCGGACCGCTTAGTGTCCGTGAAGGCTTCTTGTTGAGGCGTCATAGCCGGAGCAGCGTTGGATTCGATCATTGGGGTTCACGTATCGTTACAATCGGACCCGAGAGTATCATGAACTGCCGGCGGGAGGGACCACCCGACCGAAACTTGAGCATTCTCCACAGGCGAGCTTCGGACACCCTCCTATAAAAACCTCAACATCAATATATTCAGATAGTTAGAGCGCCCCTCGTTCGCATCAACGAGGTCCTTGTTCCTTAAATCAATCACCACCTCTGCAGCGATAGCGAGTTGCCACCAAACGCACTATATATATAGTAAGCAATGCGCCGGGATGCCCCCCGACCTCTTCAGACTATCAGGAGCATGCATGTTTAATTCAACTGACCAATCCGGGTTTTTAACTACGACGCTCGAAAGCGCGCTCGGTTGGGCACGAAAGTACTCCCTCTTCTCATATCCATTCGTTACCGCATGCTGCGGAATGGAATTCATGTCTGTAAACTGTTCTCACTACGACACTGACCGCTTCGGAGCGGCGCTTCCGCGATTTACACCCCGTCAATCGGACCTCCTTTGGGTAGTAGGAACGGTAAATCACAAACTGGCTCCTGTACTACTCCGAGTATACGAACAGATGACTGAACCAAAATGGGTTGTCGCTTTCGGCGCCTGCGCATCATCTGGCGGATTCTACGATAATTACACAACCGTTGCCGGCATCGATAAGATCATTCCGGTGGATATGTACATTCCTGGATGCCCTCCACGACCTGAGACGATTCTTGATGCCCTCATGCTTTTGCAACAGGACATTCAGCGCTCAAAGCAGCAGATCGTACCCTCGCAAGGCGGACGGCAGCCCCACCCCGAGCTGCCACCCCTTCTTGGTAAGCCGATCGACACGCGGCTGACGAAGCCGATATAACACGCAAGAATCTGAAAGATTCGCGCCCTTCAATGAAATTCAATCTGTCTGGAGGGCCGCCGGCTCTCCAATCGTTCCCGGGATAATTATCGCGATTCAGAGAATCCCGCGGCGGGCACATGCTTAAAACAAGCCTAGCAGGCGCGCCTCATGCTGGCTTGATTACGCGCATGCTCTATCCAATCTAAGATCTCCTCAATCGCGACTGGCTTCGCAAAGAAGCCTCGGGCACCCAGAGCCGCCAAACGGTACACCAAATCATCGGATCCATCTCCACTCATAGCGGCGATGAATGGCCGATCTGCCCGCGTTAAAAAAAACGAGAGGAGCTTCTCGGCGCCTCCTGCCGGCATATGCGCATCACACAGCACTATCGATGAAGCGGATAGCGCTCCTGAAGACAGACACTCGCTGACCGAGTTAAAACACGCCGCGTCTACGCCTCGCGCGGATAGAATTCGAGCCAGAGACCCTCCGTGCTCGACATCATCATCAACAACAAAGACGTGAGGGACGCCCCCGTTTCTCTTCTCAGGTACTTTTCGTTCAGCCACTGCCATAACCGGCTCAGCGATCGCCTCCTCAGAACTCCGTACAAGACTGAAAGAAACCGTCGAGCCTCCCTCAATTCCAACTTCGATGTCGAACCATCCCCCAGCCGATTCGATCATCGCTTTACAGCTTATGAGCCCAACGCCCCAGCCCGACCCACCACTGTCGACGCCCCTGCCCTGAAGAACCCGCTCCATAATAGTGGCGGGAATCCCCTCTCCATTATCCCTAATTCTAACAAGGACTGAGCTCTCTCGCGGCTCAGCCTCAATGAGGATCCTCCCTTGAGGCGCATACCTCGTCGCGTTTCCTACAAGGTTTGTCACCACTCGCTCTAAATCGATCTCCCGAATCACAACCCTTCCAATCTCATATTCCGTTCGAAGAAGGACCTCTGGCGCGCCCGCCACGCGCTCTCTAAAGCGAGCCTGAACCCTTCGAAGCACCGCTCCTACATCTGACGTCTCGGGATCCTTCGCGACACTTTTTTCAGGAGCCCCCCGTGCAAGCAATCGCTCCAAATACTCAAGCTCTTGATGCAATGTGTTCGATCCGTCCTGACCTCCGGCCATTTCGCGAGCAGAGTATTTCAGGATCCCCAGGGGAGCTCTGGCGTCATGCACTACCCCTCGAAGTCGAGAGACCTCGTTCTGTAATTCTGATTTATTCTTGTCACTCCTCGCCGCCGCATCTATCACCGACGAATAGACATCGAGCCATTCACCGAGCGCGCGACCGATACTCTCCGAAGCCTCAACGCTCGCTCTAGACGCGACGCCGTATAACCCACTCCAAATAACACATTCGCTACCGAGCCCCAGCGTAGAGGGCAGTTTGACCGAAACTAAGATCGAAGCGCGAAGGCGACTATCGATAAACCTCACGGTATCGAGGGCGTGATCGCGCACTCTGCACCGCAAGGAGGCTCCCCCTTCCTCTACCATAAGAGCCAGCAAGGTTTCCGGTGGTAAGGTCTGGGTCTCTTTAGATTTCGCGATACAAAATGACCCGTCTGGCCGACGAAGAAGAATCGCCAACGCCGCAATATCCTTGGAAGCGACATGATGAAGTTCCCAAGCGAGTCGATGAAAGAGGATCTCGCTATCAAATTGCGCGGAGCCACACGCAAACGCAAGCGCCCGACCCAAAGCCAACTGAACTGGGTCCACTAGGCAGCCTCCCTTATACGCGCCTGTCGCAGCAATCTCTGGATATGCGAGGTAAGCACTCGCGGGTCTTTAGTCTTTGAGACAAAGGCATCCGCTCCAAACTGGAGAAGTTGCAGCTCAGCGTCCGCGTCGTCATCAGAGGTCAGCACAAGAACGGGAATCTCATTGAATCTCTTGTCCCCTTTAATATGCGAGAGGAACTCTCTCCCGTTCATGATCGGCATGTGAAGATCGCAAATAATAACTCTCGGCAAGACACTCACTCCAGCCGCTAATTTATCTAAGGCTTCGATACCGTTAGCGGCGAAATAGGGTGCCAATCCATCCCGAACTAAAAGCTTTCGAAGCACCCGACAGAACATCGGGTTGTCATCGACCACCAGAATTGGTGCTCCATCAGAGCATCGACCCATGTCGTCATCAGACGCCGTTACGGTATTTTCGACCAACCCAAGACCACAATTGTGTCCAACATCGGGCTCAACCTCGTGACGAGCTACGTCCGAGGTCTTTGAACCCGAGACACCCGAAACCTCGCGCGACATCTGAGGTGTCTTTTCAGTTGTCCATGAGATCTTAAAATTAGCGCCGCTGCCCAACGATCTCACCACCGCACGAATCCCACCATTCAGCGTAAGCGCGGCGCCCTCTCCAATTCGAAGGACGCTCAAAAGATCACTCACAACGCCGGAATGAATAGACCCAAGCGCAAGCTTTCCGTGGGAGGTATAGAATTGATATCTGGTCTTACCATCCGTAGTCACGATGTCGAAGGTCTCCGCTCCATGGGCAATCGCCTCCCGAACCAGGATGTCAATAATTGAGGCACTCAGATCGTCTCGTCGTTTCTTGTCAAGGAACTCTCCATTTACTTCCCTCTCAATTAAAGTACGCTCACAGGCCTCAAGCGCTCGAGCTATATCCGTCCACGTGCCGATCGAGAGCCGGTGGCTCGAGTCAAAAAATGACACGCCTCGCGCCTCCGAGGGATCGACACACACCAATCCAACGACTCTGTCGCTCTCGATAACTACAACCGCACCCACCGCGCGCATCTCCGCAAAGAGGGTGCGAGCGTTGGGTCCAAACACAGAGAGATCTGGCACCTCGACCCGCTCTTGGAGGTCGATGTTCATCTCCTTCGCCGCAGCTCGAAAGAACTCTCGCTCACTAACCCCGACCCAAGCCGCGGCGAGGGTGCCCCACTGTCTCCGATCGTGCGATGATGCCATCACCTCGCGAATAACCTTTTTGGGAACGAGGGCGTCCATCGCCTTCAAAAAGGAGGGAAGAGCACCACTCGATGGCCGAACGAACGGTAACCGGCGGGCTCTCTCTCTTAAAGCTCTCAGCGCTCTCTTCATAACGCCACCTCCTGTTGGGGTACTGATATCGCTCCAAACTCAAGGCGCCTTATTTTACCGGGACTCACGAGGTCCGCTGTTTCAGCTCCTATGGTAAGGCCGATGAGTACTATTCGGTCGATGTAACGATATGTTGCGGATGTCGATCGAACGGGTATCCCAAGCCTCTGTCCCGCCACTGAAGAACCAAACGAATTGAGGTCTAACGCCCAGCCAAACGGCCCTCGGGCATCGCAGAACCTTTCTAACTCTCCCCGTACCCGTCCTGAATCAGGATCAATGCTATACACCCATGCGCACGCCTTTCCGGATACATTTGTGGCGTGAAGAACTCCCTCGGAGCCGACCTTCACGGCACCATCCAGCATGGTGGACAACGCGACGCTAACTCCCTCCCCATCCACCGACCACTGCGCACCCCCAGCGCCTCCTTGCCACACGAGCCCCTCGACCTCCGTCTGGCGCACGACCAACTCCGGTATAGAGCGAAGAACATTCTGGTCGTGCATCAACCCCCCAAGCGATGCCGCACAGAGGCAGATTGGAAGCAAGACAACCAGCCACGCGGCAGTCTCAATCATCGCTATTCCGTGCTGACCTTCTCTTTTTTTCATACCCTCCTACTGAGCCAATACCGCTCGATGATGGACATGCCGCACCACGACATCAGATATCCGCGACAGGTCACCCCCTTCGAAATCAAATGGAACGATTCGGGTCTCCACACCGCCGCTCCCTCCCCGCCACACGTCAACGACAACCGGCCCATCTCCGTTTTGCATGAGCCCTATCACCTTAACTTTCAACGCCACCCGCTCGAATTCCTGGGCCACTAACGCGGCCGCAACTGTGACGTTTTCAAGAGCCCGCTCATTATTTTGCGATACGAAAATAAGCGCAGGGACTTCCACGTTCGGCGGGAGCCCCGAGAGAAAAGCCTCTACTGCGCCGTACGCCACATCAACCCCCACGCCAAGGTCCGCGGCGACACCCCGAATAGACGGAAGATCATAGGAGGCATCATTTCGTCCTTCACCACATCTCAACTGGGCGTCAGGCGGCTCGCTTTTTAAAAGCTCGAAAGGGCTCGCCACCGACGGAAAAATTCCAACTCGAACGTCATCAACCCCTGACATCCTAAAATCCTCTACCAACCTATCCGCCAGTTCGGCTCGGACCTTAAGTCGACTATCTCCACACATTTCGGATTGGTCTTTGACCGCCCTATCAAACGCGATAAGCACTGAGGCTCTTGGCTTTCGCGCCTTCGCATAGACTGAGAATGGCACAAACATATCAACGCTGCCGCTCAGGGCCGAGAACGCTTGAGAGAAGACGCCTCGATAGACGCCCGTTACGTGGATCTCGGTGGATGCCGCCGTTCGCACCTCATTGACTTTATTGACCTGGACATAGGGCTTCAGCTTGGAAAGTTCTCGCCGCAATCGTCCGTCAATCTCACTCGAAGACAACTCCCGAACTGAGGTGACGCGGGCCTCCCCATCAAGAATGCGTTGAACATCCTCCCGTACTCCGAAAAACTGCTGGAGCTCGATACCAACCGAGAGAAAGAAAAAAAGTAGAGGCACCACCAACGCTAGGCACATCAGAGAGACGCCACCTTCCTCACCTCGCAGCATGTGTCACCTTACTCGCGATAACTCCAACTTGAATAAAGGGGACCGTTAAGAAACAGACAATAAGCCCTGCGAAGGTCAGCATAAGCGGCATAACCGCCTTCACGGGAAGCTTCGCGATCTCCTCCTCAACCACCTCCTGATACGCGGTCTGCGTCGCGTCGCTCAACTCTTTGAGGGGCCGAACCAATTCACCGCCCTGCTGATGCGCGAGGCGCAGGTGAATAAGCGCATGTTTGACCGCCGGAGAGGGAGAGTTTTCCGAAACACCTCGAATCGCGTCGTCTACGGGAGCTCCTCCCTCCGCCAGGGCAACTATGCGCTCCAGATCCTCCGAAACGGGATCTCGCCCGCCGCGAGCGGCTTCCCCCAGGGCAGGAATGATATCGAGGCCGGTGCTTACCGCCATGACGATTCGCTCCATCACCACAGGCAGATTTCTTTCGCACTGTCTTAGAAGCTTTCGTGCCTTTGTAACTCTCCGCCTACGCCGCCACAGCTCTCCAAACGCGCCCCCTACGATGCAACTCAACAAAAATCCCGATAGGTGAACGGCAGGGAAGCATAACCGAACAATTCCGAAGAGGAGCCCCCCTGCGATCCACGCAATCGTCCGGCTCTCAACATGAGGTACGACAGACCGTTTACTATCGCATCGCTCTCTGTCACATTCCGCGGACAAGAACTCATGAACGATACTGTCTGTGGCACTCCCGCTGGGGGTAACTACGAGAAGCACCAACCCCAAACAGCCAATCAGGGCAGAGGCTAAAAGTGGGACCATCATGCAACCTCCTCACTACCCATTACTACCATCCAGGCAACACCCAAGAAGATGAGAACGACACCGACCACGAGGAGCTTACTACCGAGCGGGTGATGCACGGAGGCTATCAATGCTTGTTTATTCATCAATCCCTGGACGACCCCTATCACAACCGCGCACAGCGCGATTCCAAACGCGGAGAGTCGATGCATCGCTAGAGCCGCTTTCGTTTTTCTACGAAAGGAGTGCCGCTGCCGCACCACTCGGGTAATGCGATGAAGAGGCTCTCCTAAAGAACTTCCATGCTTTCTTGAGAGAATCAGGCACCGCTTAAAAAGCTCCGCGTCAGGGTGTCTCCAGTGCGCCAAAAAAGCCTCCAATTCGGCTATCTCGTCACCACCGCTCTTGAGCCTATGTTTCAAGCTAAACAGCTCCTCAACGAGGGGAGTTCCTTGAGGGAGGTACTCAGCGGCCGATAGCAGGGCTGTAATTGGATCGCCCCCCGCGCGAACGGAAGATGCGAGTGCTGTAAGCAGCGCCGGAAGGTCTCGATCAAGAGCTGCTCGTCGACGCACAAAGCGCTGTCGCGCATAGAACACCCCTAGCGCGAGAAACAAAAATCCGACCCCCAATCCGCGTCCGAATCCTCCATACATACAGACCATTCCGGCGACCACGGTCGAAATAATCATCGCCCGATCTACGTCACGAGCTCGGATGCCAACCAGGTTAAGCAACCGGTCGAACAGCTTGCGATCTTCACTATCCCTAACAGCGGGTCGAGACACCGGGTCGGCATAGGACGAAAGAAGCGCCCGAATAGTCCGCGCGGAGCCGAATGTGGGTCTTCGTCGCATCTCACCGCCTCAAAGAAAAAGCAGCCTCGCGGTATGCCGCGTCTACCGAGAGCTCAAGAACATCAGGTAACGCGGATAAAGAGATGCCAAAAGGTTGTTGCTCAAGCTTTTCACGAAAGGCGCTCACCCGATTACATACAAGCCAGGCTGGGGAGCTTTCCGATGGTCGATATCTGAAGATCTCGCGCTGCCTAAGGACACCATCAGCTATAGGTCCAAGCTCCCTGACCTCCGCGATACGTCGAATACCGGTAAGCTTACACACATCGACCACCACGACCACCTGAACAGCAGTCACAACCTGAGCCCCCAGCAACGTTCTATCCGCGCTTCGCTGCGCGCGCGCGAGGAAGAGCTCCAAACGAGTAACAGCGTCAACAGCGCTACGGCCGTGAATAGTCGAGAGCCCGGGATGGCCCGAGGCGCACACGTCAACAAAGGCCTCCGCGGCTTCCGCGTCTCGAATCTCACCAAAGATAACGCGGTTCATAGCCATGCGCATTCCGGCTCGAATACATTGCGCTGGCGAGACCCTCCCCTCTCCCTCCAAATTTTCATCGCGAGTCGTGATATAGCGTACGTGCGGATGTTCGAGCCTAATCTCAGGAGTATCTTCGATCACCAACACCGACTCATCGTGCGGAATAGTCGAAGCCAACGCGCGCGCAAGGGTAGTTTTTCCAGTCCCCACCTCGCCGACAACGAGCAGTGTACGTCCAATACCCACGACAGCTCGAAGGTATTCAAGTATCGCCACCGGAGCCAATCCAACCCGCGCCAGATCTGAAACGCCGACTGACGTGAATCGATTAAGTCGAATCGTGACGTACGGCCCTTCATCGCAGAGCGACTTATGCACAGCATGAACCCGCACCAATGTACCAACCATGCCGTCGGCGATCGGCTGTTTGGTGGAGTATGAAGTCCCCGCCCGATAGAGCATCCGCTCGACGAATGCTTCGTAGGAGCGCTGGTCAGCGAAACGAACTTGGGTGCGAATACTTCTACGCCCCTGCTGCACTGAAACCTTTGAAAAACTGGATATAATGATATCCGAAACCGCATGGTCATCGACGAGAGATTGAAGCGGCCCAAAGGACTGGTCGTCGTGCTCAAGGTGAATCAAAACTTCATCACGTTCAAAGCTCGACAACGTGATTCCGAGCCTCGCGGCCGCCTCCTTAATGCACGACAACTGGTCGACATCGACAACACCCTCATGCCCCCTCCAACTCAGGGTGCGCCGAACCTCATCCAGCACTTGCGCAAGAACGGGGGTCAACACACCCGGCTCTCTTGTGATTGATGCGCCGCCAATCATCCCTCGTCCCCCCGCGGAGTTTTTCTAGAGACAAAAAAACCAGTTGGTGTTGATTCGGAAGGTATCCATCGTCCGTTGACTAAAGCATAGTTCCTCTTCTGAGTTCCGACTCCCACTGACACCGCTCCCTCGATCTTCGGATCATCTCGCCTTGTGGCGCCTTGGCTTAAATCCTTTGCGGCGAATTGAGTTGCTCGCCAGCTATCGGCATCCCCACCACTGCGAAGAGCAAAGGCGATCTTGCCCAACGCGACGGCTGTATTGATCGCTAGACACTGCTCCTGTGTCACCAAAAGAGTCACGGTACTGGGGATGGGCGCGGTCGCGCTCTGAACTCCAGCCGAGAGGGATCTCTCCGCGGAAATAATCTTTACCTGTTCAGCAACCACGGTCGTACGGCTCTTCTCGACAAGAAGCACATCGACAAACGTACCGCTTCGAGCCCAGCCTTCAACGGCTGCCGTAGCATCCACCCTAACGGTCATCGCTCGCATCCCAGGGGGAATCCGTCCGACCAACGGATGGCTAGCCTCATCAGAAGAGCCGATATTCACATGAAGAATCGGGAGCCCTCCGGGAAGCGCCACAAGCGTTACGGCGTCTCGCACCGTGCCGATCTCCCGTACAACACCGGTGGGTAATTGATGCTCAGGAAACTTTTCGTATCGAACCGGAACCTCGCGCAAAAGCGCCCCGGCGGGGACAGGCGCCTCGGGCACCGGAATCTCCACGACATTGAACTCCGGGACGTAGGCTCGCACCTCCCTTGGTTCAGTAAAGGAACCGTGCCCCCTCCCCATCGAATACGCGGCCCCACCAACTCCAACGAACACCGCGAATAATCCCAGCAAACGTCCAGCGAGCTCGGGACGACGACTCAATGAGGAAGAAGCACGACCAACCATACGCCACCTATCCGTTGAGATCGCCGGCTCTAGCCTGCGCCCAAGTCCCTACCGCATCCATAAGTGTACTCAAGTGCCCGCCTAATCCCTGAAGCGCGACCATTATTATCCCAGCGATAATCGCGGCCCCAGCGCAGTACTCAAGGAGCGCATAGCCCTGCTCTTTCTTAGTTCGATTCTTCGTCATTCCATCCTCTCGGTTTCTACACGATTCATCTCTAAACAAGCTGGCGTTTCGCCCGCTACGTGACAAGCATCGGCTTTGACACTAGCTGCCCCTCATCAACCGGAGGCGGCGCCTGTCCGAGTAACATCGGATATCGTTCGCCACCCCTTGCCGATACTGAGCCTTCAAGTGCATCAACGGACGCTCCTCTTTTTCTTCCCGACCGTATCTCTCCCGCTTGAGCTCGAAGCTTAAAAACTCCGATCAGCCTCCTCCAAAGGGCGGCCTTCCATTCGGGCGAATCATGAAGCACCTGCGCATCCGGTTTGGAGGTAAGCGCTTCAAACGGTCGAACAAGAAACTTGAATGGAGTGGATCCGGAGCACGGCCACCGCGCGGCCCGAACGCTCCGCGGAAGAAGGATCCTCCGAGGATCCCTCCCAGGCGCCACCAAGACCTCTCGCAGAAGGAGTGACGTTGAAGCAGACGCGACGCTATTATCATTGAGCACGATAGCAATGGTGGCTTCCGGGCCGAGATATCCGGATATGACCGTCAAAGCTTGGCGATTGGCGAACGCGCCGGCCGGGTCGCGATTCGCTACGAAGACAACGCGCTCAGCGCCCTGATACAGCGCGTTAAGAGCAGTAGCTGGAAGAGAACTACTATCAACGATGACATCATCAAAATGCAGCAGCAGGGCATCCAGAAAAGACTTGATAACGCGCGCTGCTTTCGGTGTTGTATAGACAGTAAGATCTCCACTCGAAGGGGGTGGCACACAATAACACGCGTGTTCATCGCTCCATATTTGCTGGGCGCATTCAAGTGCGCTCTCAGAGGTTACCACCCTCTGTTGATCAAGAAACAGACGAAGCCCTTCGCTCACATGAGGAGAGACCTTTAAAGACCGTGTAAGATCTTGGGAGAGAATATCACAATCAACGACACAAACTTTCCGCCCCTTCGATGCCAATGATTCGACCATTGCAGCGGCGACGAACGTAACACCAACACCCCCACGAGCGCCTGACACTACCGAGAGGACGCCTCGAGACTTTGAACGCATTCGTCGCTCAAGGAGTATCAGGCGCCTGAAGAACTCGTCTGAAGTGGCGGACTCCATCAAAACATCGTCAACTCCCAAGCGGCCGAGCTGTTCTATGACGCTAAACGAATACGTGCGCGCGTCGAGAACGCAAAGAAGAATCTTGTTGGGAATCTGCCGCCGAATAGTGGCTAGGAAGGCCGCGTCACATCCAATGAGATCGGGACCGACAACGTACACATCAAAGGAGCCGTTAAATCTAACCTCCTCAGGGGAGAGCAGGGAAACGGAACAGTGAGGGACGGCGGCTCGAGAGTCTGGGGACACCCAGCTCCACTTTTCAATGAGGGCAGCAACTCTCCGCCGTCCTTCAGCACTTAGGTCAATGACACCGAGCTCGATCATCCCCCTCCCAAACTAGGTTTTTGTGCCGATGTGCGCGCGTTTCGCTCACGCAATCGAACCGACCTATTGGGAACGGGAACCTAGCACGACATTTTTTGGTTTGTGTTCGCTATTTTTGATCCTCTTCTAGAATGAGCCTAGATTCGAGCAGCTTTTTACCTATAATGACATCATTCCGAGCTCCGCTCGACACAACAGACGACTATGGGTCCCTCGACCTGGTTCGTTTTCTGATGAAATGACTCTATCGATCCGCTTATGACTACCGCGAAGGTCTCCAAAAACTGGCTTCTTGGCACACGACTTTTGGAGTTCGAGACCTCGTACGCTCTACCCGTCGGCGGACTATCCTCGTTGATAGATGGTTGTTTGCGACGCTTAAATCCAAACCTTGCGCACGGTCCGCACCATGATGAATTGACCGATTTTAAGGGCAGAAACGCTCAAGACCTGATTCTTCCGGGAATCGCGCGCCCTCGAACCGATGAGCTCTTCAGAATCGGGGGATCTATAGCTGTCGCGGAGACAAAGGGGGCGTTCGTGTGGGAACCCTTTGAGGCCGTGTGCTATTCCCCCTTTACTCGGTTTGAAGGGGCACACCATATTGTCTTCACCACCACCACTGAAAAAGCTGGAGCGCTGCCGTCATGGCTTCCCGCGAGACTCCTCGGATCAGCAGCGCCTATTAAGCCAACTTTTTTTCGATACGGGCTTGAGCACTTTAAGAGCCGCCTCACCTTCGCGAGCTTGGGGTACTCGCCTCAGGTAACAGAATCTATGCTTATCGACAGTGTAAGCGACTCATTGACGATAAGAATGACGTGCGAGGTTACGCGCGCCGAATCAAACGACCCTTTTTCCGAAAACGAACCGTACACAACTCTCTGCTCCATCATCAAAGAGGCGACCGCGCACGACATTCTCGCTGATTTTCGATCCGAGATCTCAAGGGTGGCGTAATCACGCCAGAACACTCACGGTAAGAAACACGTACTCTGGCGCACCGCGCGCCTTACGAGTCGCTTTCAGGCCTTACGAGAGATAATTAGACTGCATATTCGCATAGACCGTTCGGAGGCACTACACTGGGGACTGCTCACGAATCGGCGCGATATGGTAGACCCGCAAATCAATCAATCTTATCCCATGGCTGCTCTTGAGGAGCGGAGTTTCCCGCGTTCCGCTATCGATCGTATCACCAGACAAGAAAACCACGACCTAGCATACACCCTTGGAGCTTTTGCCGCTCACACTGAGGTCGGCACTCCGACCGCTCGTCGCCTCTCGTTTAGCTCACGAGACTCGAAACAACTCATGCTACTTCAGGAACGCCTTACATCTCTTGCCGGCGTGGAGCCCACCCCCTTTACAACCATCATCAACGGGCAGGAGTACCAACGGTTTACCATTTGTAATGAGGAGCTCGCCCACCATTTCTATTCAATTACGAGCAGCAATACACGCGCCCCCTGGGAGCACTTAGGAACTCGCGAGGAGCTCGTTCTCTATCTTAGGGGGCTCTTCGACCACGGAGGGTCATTTCAACCGAACAACAAGCCTGGGATCATTGTCAGCAAAATTGACGGGGAGACCCTCCTTAAGGATATCAGCAGGGTCTTCCTGCAATTGGATATCTATCCGCTTTTTGTTCCGGGAAAGATGTGTTCACTCAAGATGCTTGAGACTACGGAGTGGACCCGCTTCGCATCCGAAATCGGAGCATCCCTCTCACAAGATCTTGTGAAGCTCGAAAAACTCACCTCCCTTCCCTCTCTCAAGACACACTACACCATAGCCGACTATGAAGCAGTTCAGGCCTTTGCAAAGCTCGGGACCCTCTCAGCCTCACACATCGCCGACCTGACGAAAATACCAGCCAACACCATTCGCGACTGGACTATTCGCCCCGCGATGCCCCGGGCAGCGCGCCGCTACTACCAGCTAAAAGCTATCGCGGCCACCATGCCAAACGCCGAGGCCATCACCCAAATCTACCGAGTTCTCGGGGCCTCCTCAGAGTGCGCTCGTTTTTGTGCGGCAGAGGCAACACCGCATGCAATCGCTCACGCGATCACTCGTTTTAAAATGGGCGATGCCGGATTATACGGCGACGATCGCAAAATAATACAAGCCGTTGGTATAAACTCACGCCAGAGCCTATGAGGACCGTGACACCTCGTCCAAGACACCATCCTTAAACTGGTAGTGACGATCGCAAACTCGCCGCACGGCGTCTCGGTGTGAAACAATAACCATGGTCACCTTTCGAGGCAGCTTCGCCAAATAGTCCACCACCAACTCCTCTGTTGAGCTGTCGAGATGAGAGGTAGGCTCATCAAGGAGCAAGACTGGGCGGGACAGCAAGAGAGCGCGAGCGATGGTTATGCGTTGCTTTTGACCGGCCGAAAGTCTCAAGCCCTTCTCTCCGACTTTTGTGTCCAATCCTTCCGGCAACGATGCCAAGAGATCCGCAAGCCCGAGCTCGATGAGAAGGGCGGTAAGACGCGAATCATCAGCTCCATCCTCTAGGGAGAGATTTTCTCGAAGGGAGAGGTTAAAGAGCTCCGCTTCTTGAGAGACAAAAGCGAAAGCATGGGAGAGTGTTTCGTTATAGCGACCGTACTCTTCTCCATTCCATAAGCAGACGCCCTCCAGTGGTGTTCGTTGGTCCGAGAGGATACTTAGAAAGGTACTCTTCCCTTGCCCCGAGACACCTGAGATGAGCACTCGCTCCCCGGCACTCACTTGAAAATGAGGAATGAGGATGTCCTGCCTGCGCTCTCCGAATCGATGCCGAAGATGTATGCATTCGATCTTCCCTACTAGCGTCACAGCTTTGTCGCCGTGGCGACGTTCGGTGGCGAGAATCCCCTCTAGCTTCGTTACGTAGGCGTTCGTTTCCAACAGACTTTTAATCATCTCGGAGAGCCGTTCCGCGTAGTTTTGAACTCGCGCAAAACCAGCAATAAAGAGGATAAAGATCGATGGGGATACTAAACCTTGCTCTACCTGGTAGAGGAGAAACGCGATCGTTGTAATGAGCGATGTGTAGAATATCGCGTGCAGAATAGCCCAGCGATTCGCGTGAAAACGCTGGAATCGCGCTATCGATCTATCCATGACACGCGAATCGTCACGAAGCTTGTTCTCTGCCCAATCGACGATACCGAGCTTTTTTACCGTTGAAATATTGACCAGAAAATCGATGAATCGCTCCATGAGAAGCGCCTGAAAAGTGTTTTTCTCATCAGCAAGCGGCACTATTTTTCGGGAAAGGATAACACTGATGGTGACGAAGATAGAAAATATGATGAGATTCACGATCGCAAGCGAAATGGACTCGCGCGAGGTCCAGTATACAAAAAGTGTCAATGTCGTTATGAGGTGCCCACAAAGCCACACCATGTTAGACGAGAGGGTTCCAATAGACCCCGCCACCTGACCTATCAGAGAAGCGAGATAGCCCGAGTGGTGAAGCGCGAGGGTATCGGCGTCTAAACGCTCAGTTTGACGAAAGAGAGATAGCCTCAACTCATTCCCATACCAACCGGTCAGACACTCCCCCCAATATCGGAGACACCACTGCAAGAAGAGGGACGCACCGAGACACGTTATAAGGATCGGGAGGAGATGCGAGAGAAGATTTGAGGATATCGGAGGCTTCGTGAACTCAGCGAGGAGTATCGGCACCGAGAAGGACGCAATTCCATCGAGCGCTCCGGCAACGAGGAGCAACCAGAACATACGTCGAAAAGAGCCCAGATGCGCAAAGAGAAATCGTAATGTTTTCACGGTTAGTCGAATGTAACAACGGCGACATTCAAGCGACAGATGGATTAATGCGCGGATGACGGGATCGTTGGAGGGCCGCCGGCCCTCCAGGGACAACCGTCGCAGGTTCGGGCGAATCGTGCGAATGACACGGGTTCTTTGGAGGGCCGGCGGCCTCGCCGGCCGCAGGTACAAATGTGACGTGTTCACGTCTCAACGTCCGCCGGCCCTCCAATACAACCATGTAAAATTGTGACCCGTCGATGTTGTTGCGCGGAATCCT
>CAIXKI010000069.1 GCA_903920005.1 uncultured delta proteobacterium | reverse complement strand
GTCTCGGGTCGCGACAAGCCGGCGAGGCCGCCGGCCCTCCAGGTACGACCGTCGTGGGTTCTACAGTTACCTCTGATTCTTACCTTTCTTCTGTTTCTGCTCTAAGCTCTGAGGGTCTCCATAGATCGAGTATTTCAGGCGCTTTATCTGAGGGGCGATCCTTGAGACAAGGGCATGGCGTGCCCGTCCAGCAAGGGTAGGGCGAAAGATATAGCAGTGAGCGTGCGGGCGTTCCTCGCCGGCCCA
This sequence comes from uncultured delta proteobacterium, assembly GCA_903920005.1. GTDB lineage: Bacteria > Bdellovibrionota_C > UBA2361 > UBA2361 > OMII01 > OMII01. The sequence continues at coordinate 16,842 of CAIXKI010000069.1, read as the reverse complement.
CATCGCTTTATGTCTCGCTTGTGATCCTAAGGTGTCGTAACGATCGACTCCCAATTCAACAAGTTCCTCGATGACGCGACGAGCGAGAAGGTGCCCAGGGGCGCAATGAGAGAACGTCTCGTCATACGCTACCTTTGGCGAATAGCAGCGGTTTCCTACGACGAATGCCATCTCCATTGCGACAAGTTTTCCTGAAACGAGGAGTGAGCACATGTGAAGGTGCCCCAGTTCTGCGGCTTCTCGGAGGATCTCTCGGTAGAAGGTGGTTGTCGTGGGGTTGCATTTGATAGCGCTCCCCGCTTGAGCCTTCCATCCTGAGCCCTCCAGCTCCAAGAATTGGGTTAACAGATCCTCGCTATAACGAATGTGAGTCTCAAAAGTTGGTTCTCCGTGCTCCTTTAGTTTGCGGAAGTATTTGTCGAGCCTCTTGCGAGCATCTTTGTAGCGACTAGGGCAGTTTTGGAGTGGGGGACTTCCCGGCGGGGGAAGCAGCAGAAATGGGCTCCGTTGGGTCGGCCATAATGCCGTTAGGTAACCATCATTTTGTGCGTGTTTCATGATCGATTCAAAAGCTCCTCCGCGGGGAACGTGAATCGCCTCTACAGCGTTCCAATCCTCTCTCTCTTTGAGACAGCGCCATGCGGCGGCTGCTACGGGGTCTTGATCTTCGGGGGCGCAGATAAAATCAAAACGACACGAGTGGATGTTGGAGAGGCTGCGAAGGGTGCGAGTGGGGAGTTTTCCAAGGAATCGCCCAGTCGTCTTGAGGGGGAGAACGCCTCGTAGTCTTGTCTTGTCTCGGATCGTGATGAGCTGAACGGGGCGACCAGCGTTAAATGATTTCGCGAAGGCGATGAACCAGTAGGGGTGTAAAAATGGTTCTTGATTCGGAGAGGTTCCGCAGAGGATGTTCCATTCCGGGGCGAGCGCCTCAAGGTCTGATGGTGTTGCCTCCATGTTTTGCGCGAACAAACCGCTACTTGTGAATGGTGCAGCCCTAGCTGAAGATTCTTCTTGCAATGCGCGTATGTTCACCGTCGAGGCCATGCTGGGTACTCTAGCTAGCTCATGTATTCCGTACGCAAGGTACCGGACGGGAGCGCGCGTCGATATGACCGAGGATAGGTGGCGAAACCGGCCCTGCTAGGGGCGTGCCTATTTTAAGGGGAGGAGTATGTTCGTGCCGGACCCATTCGCGACACTAACGGAGAGTGGCGTTTTTCCGTCCCATCGTTGTGCTATCTCAAGTTGAATAACCTCTGGAGAGTGCTTGATGGCCTCTCCCTTGATACTGACTGACTTCGCCTCAGCTTCTGCTCTTACAACCGTTATCTCGCCTTGTTTGCGCTCTTTCTCAAGTTCAAAGGATTTGGCAAGGGCCTCTTGCTCTCGCACTACCTTCTGTTCGATCGCTTGTTCCAGTTGGTCCGAAAGATCGATGTTGGTGAGGGAGAGATCGACGATCTGAAGGACGTCACCAACCGCCTGACGTAATTTCACGAGAGCTTCATCTTTTACTCGTTCCCGGTTCTTCACCAGATCCTCTGCACGGGCGGTAGCGGTAACCTGCTTGAGGGTCTCCTGTACTCGGGGCTCAATAAGGGTGCTGTAGGGCTCTCCGCGATACTGCTGAAAGAGTTTTACGACTTGGCTCGCTGGAACTCGGTACATTACCGAAAAACTGAACGAGATGTTCTGAAGGTCGCTAGAGAAAGTGGGAGCTTTGCCATCAGCCTTAAGTTGCATGATCGGGAAATCGAGGATCCGTTGAATGAACGGCCACTTAAAGCCTATTCCTTCAGGGAGCTCCGTCGGGTTAACTTTTCCAAGGGTAATCGAGATGCCACGGTGTCCCGGAGGTACGATGTGGTACATCTGAAAAGTGAGGAATCCAAAAAGAACTATCCCAAGGATAATCGTCGTAAGAGTGCGCTCTTTCTTTCCAAAGTCTTTACCCAAATCGATTACTTGACCGGTCATAAACACTCCATGGGGCAGATTTTGAAAGATAATCCAGTACTTTGGGGTCAGAAGCAAGCAGGTCTCTAGGCAAGGGCTTTTATAAAGCGCCGCCGTATGCGAGAACGAAGGGATCGGCAAGGAACTCTGTATGATGGAACTTTTATCAATCGAAAATGCGATCGCGCTTATTACCCTGACGTCGCTTGAGATAGTTCTGGGTATAGATAACATCGTCTTTATCGCCATCATCGCCGGACGGCTCAAGCTAGAGCAACGGCGCTCGGCCCGTCTCATAGGCCTCTCCCTCGCCGTTATCACCCGACTACTGCTCCTTTTTACCCTCTCGTTCCTTGCGTCGCTCACGGATCCGATATTGCAGGTCGGCTGGATGGACCACGCTTTGAGCGGAAGAGACATAATTCTGCTCGCGGGAGGCCTCTTCCTTATTTATAAAGCAACGAAAGAGATTCGAGAGAAAACGGTAGGCCACGAAAGTGAGTTAGATACCAATGAAGCAGGTGGTCGAGTCACCATGAAGGGGGTGGTTACACAGATTATCCTCATCGATATAGTGTTCTCGTTGGATTCCGTCATCACCGCGATCGGAATGACCAACAATCTCCCAGTAATGTCCGGGGCGGTCATTCTCGCGGTCGGAGTGATGCTGGTCTTTTCTGGATTTATTGTGGAGTTTATTGAGGCTAACCCGACAGTTAAAATGTTGGCGTTATCCTTCCTCCTTATGATTGGCGTTGTGTTGGTTGCTGACGGGCTCGGCCACCATCTTGAGAAGGCGTACATCTACTTCGCGATGGCTTTCTCCCTTGGAGTAGAGATGCTGAACCTGCGTGCGTCGAAGACGCAAAAAAATCTTTAGCCTGTCTACGCTGTGTGGCCTTGCACCGCCCGTGAGGTATCGACTACAACGTCGAGGCTATCGCGGCGGAGCCGAAGAGTGCCGCGTGATCGTCTTTAATGATAAACACTGGGGTCGCTTCCACGCGCTCTCGCTGTTTGCCTTTCTTGAGGTATCCCTCGAGGAATGACCCATTGGCGAGGAAGTGCGATATTTTTGGTGGAATGCCACCGCCAAGATATACTCCGCCGGTCGCCAGATAGGTAAGGACGATATTACTACAATGCGCTCCGAGCATTGAGCAGAACATCCTCATCGTTTGAAGACAGATGTCCGAAGACTCTTCAAGGGCGAGCTTCGTAATAACGCCTGCTGGATTTTTCTCCGCTTCAGGTGTCTTCATTTCGGCGGGTTCTTCGCCACGACCGGTATCTCGGAGGAAGGAATAAATATTCCCCATACCTGGACCGCACAGGATTGATTCCACGCTGACATGGCCTAGTTTCCCTTGCAGGTAATCCAAAAGTTCGATCTCGAGTCGGTTTGTCGGGGCAAAGTTAGCGTGGCCCCCTTCAGAGGCGAGGAGGACGCTCCATCCACCTTCTCGATGAATTAACGAGTGTCCGAGGCCTGTCCCCGGCGCGACGACGACACATGAGCCAGCTCGGTCAGTGCTCGTTGGATCGTCATAGATAGTAGTGAGGCTGCTCGGGCTGAAGTTGGGGATCGCGGCTGCGGTGCTTACGAGGTCGTTAACGAGCTTTACTTTGTTGATATTGAGCGTTCTTCCAACGTCGACCATCGCAACCTCCCAAGGGAGGTTGGTAACTTTCACGCGACCGTTTACAACGGGTCCTGGAAGGCCGAAGCAAGCGGCCTCTAGTTTGCCGTTTGCCGAAGCTCCATGCTTCTCCATGAACCTGGAAATAATCGCCTCGAGGCTAGCGAAGTCCTTGCTGACATACTGTTCGGAAACGAGCAGTTCTACTTTGCCAGCCCGCCGTTCGAAGAGGCCGATTCGAGCTTTGGTACCACCAACATCACCTGCAATGATCATGAACTTCTCCAGTATCAAAAACTAACCGTTTTTTAGCAGAGAGAGGGCGTCTTAGCCAACAATTTAGGGGGGCTGAAAATGGTCAGAGCAAGGGCCTCTTATCTGGCTCTTGGGCAGGCTAATCGGACCATTCTAAACGGCTTGGGAAGTGATTGGCCTGAACAGTGTTTTGCGTCTCCTCATGGATAGAGGTCTGACCGGCCTCATGGATAAGTCCGTCATTGCGGTGTGAAATGGCGAGCCCACGCGAATTACGATGCCCGACCGCAGGGCGATGACCGGTACAAATCTCTCGTCACAACATGGACTTCGCTCTATACGCCCCATATAATCCAAACACTAGGGAACCGGTTCCGTATATTCGCTCACCTATGAAGATATTGATGCTCGGATGGGAATATCCTCCGCATATCGCGGGGGGATTGGGCACGGCGTGCCAGGGACTGACCACCGCTTTAGCGAATCAAGGCATCGACATTCATTTCGTGGTGCCTCAGCTCTTTGGAAACGAGCAGGCGGCGCATATGTCCCTCTTTGACGCTGAGAAACGTCTGGCGGTCGGAAGTCAAGATCCCGGCCCTATCTCACAGCCTGTAACGGTAGCGACCGGCGTTCCTACATCGCGTATCCCCGCGTTTTTGACGCCATATTGGAGCCCCGAGCAATTCAAGGACGCTTTAGCGGCGATAACACATCAACACGTAGCGTCGCTTAATCCCGCGCTTAGAAAAGACCCGATCGCGCGTGCTCTGATCGATGGTGAGATATGTGGAATCGATCTGCTCACCGCGCTTGAGCATGAACAGCCGATCCTTCGCGCGACAGATGGAAAAAGTAGCGGCAGATACGGATCCGATATATTTGAAGAGGTCGAGCGCTTTACCATGCAGGTGGTTTCGCGCTTCGCCAACGATCAATTCGACGTCATCCATGCGCACGACTGGATGACTTTTCCGGCCGGTGTCGCTCTCTCTGAGAGCACAGGAAGACCGCTCGTGGTGCATATCCACAGCCTAGAACACGACCGGAGCGGTCTCTTGGTGAATCCTCAGATAAATGAGATCGAGAGATTCGGCCTATCGCAGGCGGATAAGATCGTGGCCGTGAGTTACTTCACAAAGCGGTCAATAGAGATCCATCACCACATTCCAGGAAGAAAAATCTCGGTTGTTCATAACGGAGTGTATGCCCAAGAAGTTGGTACGGAGGCGCGTTCCAGAAAGAGTTGGCCGAAGCACGTGGTGCTTTTCCTCGGCCGAGTCACTTTCCAGAAGGGGCCCGACTACTTCGTTGAGGTGGCTTCTAAGGTTATTCCGCACATACCGGACGTGCTTTTCGTTCTCGCCGGAACGGGCGACATGCTCCCCGCTGTAAAGGAACGCGTGCGACAGCTTAACTTGTCAGACAACTTCATGTTCCCAGGTTTTACTCAGGGAGATGAGCTTGAGGAGTTGTTTTCAGTAGCGGATCTGTATGTAATGCCGTCGGTTTCTGAGCCTTTCGGAATTACAGCTCTAGAAGCGATTAGTTTCGATACTCCAGTTATTATTTCCAAGCAGTCAGGGGTCTCCGAGGTTATTGAGCACGCCCTCAAGGTTGATTTCTGGGATGTTGATCGCATGGCTGATCTTATCATTAACGCCCTGCAGCATCCTGAGTTACGACACGACCTCGCCGCGATGGCGCGGGAAGAGCTTAAGCGACTTCATTGGGATGCCGCCGCCTTGAAGACTATTGAGGTGTATCAGGACGTGTCTAGGGAGGATCCGGCAACGTGGAGATAGGTTCTCCCCCGGGGCGCGAAACTATGCCGGCAGTTTGTCTCTATTTTCAAGTTCATCAGCCGTATCGACTAAACCGATATTCTTATTTCGACATCGGTAGCGACAAAGAGTATTTCGACACTGAGTTGAATCGTTCGATCATTCAAAAGGTGTCCGAGCGTTGTTATGTTCCCACCAACAGGCACCTTCTCCAGTTGATTAGGCGTTATAAAGGGGCTTTTAAGGTCACATTCTCAATCACTGGTACCGCTGTTGAGCAGATGAAACGGTGGGCCCCCGAGGCGTTGTCCTCCTTTCAGGAGCTTGCGGCGACGGGGTGCGTCGACTTCTTAGGAGAAACCTACTACCACTCTCTCGCGGCGCTCTATGACAAAGATGAATGGTGTGAGCAAGTAGGGCTTCACTCTGAGATGATGGCCCGTGAATTTGGTGTGCGACCCACCGTCTTTAGGAATACTGAGTTGCTTTATAGCGATGAGATCGGAAGGGCTGCCGCCGCCCTTGGGTTTTCAGGGATTCTTGCGGAAGGGATCGATGATGTCCTGGGATGGCGTTCTCCGAATTTCGTATATCGAGTTCCCGAGACTGAGACGAAGGTCCTTCTTCGAAATCACAAACTCTCGGACGAGATAGGATTCCGCTTCGTGTCGCATAAGGATGGAGACGGGCGGTCCCTCACGGCGAAGAGGTACGCGTCTTGGATTCATTCCCTGACCGGTAACGCGGATCTGGTTGGACTTTTCCTAGATTATGAGACGTTCGGCGAGCATCTTGGAAAAGACACCGGGATATTCGAATTTCTCAATGATCTGCCAGCTTCAGTGCTCGCTCATCAGGATTGGCGGTTCTCGACCGCGGGAGAGGCGGCAGAGCATCTTCAAGCGTCAAGTGAACTCTCGTTTCCTCGCCTCACTTCGTGGGCAGATATCTCGCGAGATGACAGTACTTGGCGCGGCAATCGTATGCAGAATAGTTCTCTCTTGCGAACGTACGATAGGAGCGAATTCTCTGGCCAGGTTGATTGCTTGCAGGAATCGACCCGTTCGATGGTAGAGACATGGCGGAGGTTGCAGACTTCAGACCACTATTATTACATGAGCACAAAAGGAGGCGGGGATGGGGTGGTGCATCAGTACTTCAGCCCGTTTGAGAGCCCCTATGACGCGTTCATATCGTTCTCGAACGTCATGAAAGATTTTACTCGCCGGTGTCGAGAGTGCCAAGCTATGGAGCCTCTTCCCGTTGTTGGGAGAGTCGAAGAGATCTTTGGTATTTATCAGGGTGGAGAAAAGTAATCTCCTCTCACGCATGTCGATGACTAGGCTTGTAGGTTGTGCGGGCTATCAGGCTCGGCCCGTTTCAGCAGAACTCTCAAAACTTCTCACTATGTGCTTTTTCTACCAGACTACGATACGGCGCCGTGTGCCCGCTTATTCCCCTCGGGCTTTACGGATCGGAATTACGCATGACCTCTCCCTGGTAATGATTCGCTCAAAGCAGAGCGATACGAGAGCTGTCCAACCGGTCTGATGGCTGGCGCCGATACCCCGTCCGGTATCTCCATGGAAGTGCTCATAGAACAGAATCAGATCTTTCCAGTTTGGATCAACCGCATAGCGAATATCATCGCCGTGGCATGGCCGTCTTCCCTGCGCGTCTCGGGTGAAGAGAGAACTCAATCGACGACACAGCTCGTCCGCGACCTCTTGAAGGTTTAAGAAATACCCGGAACCAGTGGGGCATTCGATCTTGAAGTTCTCCCCATAAAAAGAGTGGTAGCGATCAAGAGCTTCGATCAGAAGGAAATTTATCGGGAACCAAATGGGTCCGCGCCAATTTGAGTTGCCGCCGAAGAAATCTGTGTTCGAATCTCCTGGGCAGTAATCGATTCCGTAGTCTCGGTTCTCAAGTTTTAGCCGATAGGGGAACTCAGCGTGTATTTTCGACAACGACCGCATCCCGTAGGGAGAGAGGAACTCGCTCTCATCCAGGATGTACCGCAAGCTCCGAGTAAGTCGTTCTGCGGAGGGGATGGCGAGAAGCTTCAAATCGCCGGTCTCATCTGGTGTAGGATCGGAGTCCATGTGGCTCATCGGAGACGCGTACGCAATCTGCTTGGCAAGGGTTCGTTGATTCGCGACAAACCACTCGAAGCGTTTCTTGAATCCCGGCAGTTTGTCCAGTGTCGAACCGTGAAGAACCTCAACAGCGAGGAGAGGGATGACGCCGACAAGCGAGCGCACGCGCAGCGGGATGTGCGTGTTATCAAGTTTAAGCTCGTCGTAGTAAAATCCGTCAAGTTGATCCCACAAGCCCGTTCCGCCGAAGGTGTTGATAGCGGAGGCGATGGCCGTAAAATGCTCAAAAAACTTCGATGCAAGGTCTTCGTACTCAATATCATGATCGGCAAGCTCAAGCGCGATGGTCAACATCGTTCCGCAGTAGAATGCCATCCAGGCGGTGGCATCGGCTTGTTGAAGGACTCCGCCTTTCGGAAGAGGAGCGCTACGGTCAAACACTCCGATATTATCCAGGCCTAGGAATCCACCTGAGAAGAGATTCTTTCCAAGAGCGTCTTTGCGATTAACCCACCACGTAAAGTTAATGAGCAATTTCGCGAAGACGCGCTTCAGGAAATCTCTATCAGGTTTGCCCTGCTCCACGCCCATCTGATACACGCGCCAACACGCCCATGCGTGGACGGGAGGGTTTACATTTGAAAACTCGAATTCGTACGCCGGTATCTGACCGTTCGGGTGCATGTACCATTCGCGCAGCATGAGTATGAGTTGGTGCTTAGCGAAGGAGAGATCAATGCGGGCAAAAGCCACCATGTGGAAAGCGAGATCCCAGGCCGCGTACCAAGGATACTCCCACTTATCGGGCATGGATATGATATCGCGATTGTAGAGGTGTTCCCACTCGGTGTTCTTTTGGTTGTGACGGGCGTCTGATGGAGTCGGTTGAGTTGGATCTCCCTCAAGCCACTCCTTAACCGAGTAGTAATAGAACTGTTTTGTCCACAATAAGCCGGAGTACGATTGGCGCATGATAGCGCGCTCCTCATCGGTCGCGGTCTCTGGTATTACCGAAGAGTAGAAAGAGGAGCACTCGTTTGCGCGTGCCGCGAAGATCTCGTCAAAGTCATCGCCAAAAGTCTCACGTTGAGGAGCGAATGACGAGAGAAGTCGTAGTTTGATCTCGACGGATTTTTTGCCAGGGACCGTCGTGTTAACGAGGAAGGCCGCTTTTGTTCCTTCCAGCTTCGGATTGACCGCCGTTTTCTCGCCATTCACAACGAACCGGTGAAAGGCGTCTTTTACGTATGGTGTTTCGTTGTCGCGGCCAAAGAGCTTTGAGAGGTTTGTCTCATTCTCGGTGAATAGAGGTGTTACCTTAACTTTCTTTTGTTCTTTTGGGTCCATGATCAGCACGAACGGATCGAGCTGGGGGTGAACAAGTAAAAACTTATTATCTTTCAAAAATGAGATGTTTGGTTTCGTTGTGTATCCCTCGCCGGTTCGTCCCCAAGCCCACGTATTACGGAACCAAATTTGCGGAAGTACGTTAAGCGTGGCAGCTTTTGGCGCGCGGTTATGGGCTGTAATCTTAATTAAGATATCGTTCGGCCCTGCCTTCGCGTATTCCACAAATACATCGAAGTATTGGTTTGTATCGAATATGCCGGTATCGGTTAACTCAAACTCACGTTCAAGCCGACCTCGACGCCGATTCTCTTCAACAAGTCGAGCATAAGGGAATTCGCTCTGAGGATATTTGTAGAGGCCTCGCATGTACGAGTGCGTTGGAGTCGAGTCGAGGTAGTAGTAACACTCCTTCACATCCTCCCCGTGGTTCCCTTCCGCCCCACTTAAGCCGAACAGACGCTCTTTAATGATCGGGTCTTTTGCGTTCCACAGGCCGACAGAGAAACAGAGGCGACATTGTCGGTCGGTAATACCGAAAAGACCGTCTTCGCCCCAACGATAGGTGCGACTGCGCGCTTGGTCGTGTGTGAAGTATGACCACACCGAACCATCCGCAGAGTAGTCCTCTCGTACGGTTCCCCACTGACGCTCGGAAAGATAGGGACCCCAACGCTTCCAATTCTTGATGCGTCGGTCGTCCTCCTCGAGCCGTTCACGCTCGGCGTTGTCTGTTCCTGCCTGTGTGGATGTGGTTTTGCGTATGGGCATGATTTCCTTACGTATTGTTAGATGAACGGAGGGGAAAAAACGAGGCTCTGATATCGAAAGCTTTTGACGAATTCGGGGGCAGGGGACGCTCGTAAGTGGGCCTGCCGGCCGGAAGAGTTGTAAGAAGCTGATATTATGAGCGAATAAATATTCTGTCTTATGTTACGTAGCGCGAATCCGAGAGCATATCGTACTGATGAGACTATAAAAGAACGGATACGCTATGTCGAAGACTGTACTTTCAGCCCTTTTCTGCACCGCTGTTTTGAGCACAGGTTGTGGGTTCCATGCTACTCCGCTCGCCGTTGGAACTGCGGGTGGCGCTGCCGTTGGCGCGGGCACAGGCGCGATCATTGGAACGGTAATCGCAAACGGAGACGTCGCGGCGAGTGCGCTCCTTGGTGGAGCTATAGGTCTCCCGGTCGGATTGGCGGCAGCGATGATTTATGATTACCACAGCTCTCAGACGAAAGAAGAGATTCAGATAGCGCAGATACAAGTAAACCAACGTGCCATCCTTGATCGCCAAAGAGAGCTCGAGGCGCTTCGTGAAAGTCTTCAGTCAGATCTCCCTCGTGGAAATCCGATGGAAGAGCGAAAAGAATATATCTATCGCGGCCCTTCGCTCGGCAATCCGTACCGATAATCTGTAGCCGGCTTGTTGCGACCCGCGACATCAAACGCATCGAAATATTTGTACCTGCGGCCGGCGAGGCTCCACCTCGGCTAGCCGCCGGCCCTCCAATGAATTCGTCATCATACGTGTACACGGGTCCTTTATTCGCAACTAGGTTGCATTTGATGGCCGGGTTCGCTATGGTCTCTCCGTTCTTCGGAGTGACCTATGAAAAATTCGAAAGATTCAAAGCTAAATTCTATGCCGTTTTTGTTTGTAGCGGCGCTTACTTTGTCTGTGGGGCAGACCGAGGTGGTCGCACAGGAGCGTTCCCTCGATGAGATCGTGGTGCAATCAACAGGCATAGGAAAGACCCTCAGCGATCAGGCCCAACCGGTAACCGTTTTGTCGGGGGCAGAGCTCGACATGAAGAGTCAGGGGTCTCTGGGAGATACGTTGGCATCAGAGCCAGGCATTACGTCTTCGTCGTTCGGTCCGGGCGCCGGCCGGCCAGTTATTCGAGGGTTTGACGGCGATCGTATTCGCGTTTTGGAAAATGGTGTTGGATCCCAGGACCTCTCCTCGTTAAGTCCGGATCACGCGGTAACAATTCAGTCATCTCTCGTTGATAAAATTGAAGTGGTCCGAGGACCGGCAGCGCTTCTCTACGGAACAAGCGCGGTTGGTGGAGTTGTTAACATCTTCGATAACCGAATTCCTGAAAAGCTGCCGAAGGCACCCGTGGAGGGAACCGCGGAGATCCGTGGAGAGACCGTTAATCAAGGGCGTTCTGCTTTGATGAGCGTAACCGCGCCGGTTGATTCATTCGCGGTGCATGTAGATGGATTTTCATCGAAGACTGACGACTATGATATTCCGGGATATGCCCGCACTGCGGCGTTACGTGCATCCTCGCCTCTAGAGTATCCGGAGCCAAAAGGAGAGCTTACCTATAGCGACACGCAGACGGATATCGTCTCGGCTGGTGGTTCGTACATCACTGACAGAGGGTTTCTTGGAGCTGCTGTTCAGGACTACAAGACTATCTACGGCGTTCCAAACGGAGAGCCTGACGTCAGCGTGAACGCGCATCGGCGACGTCTCGATGTGCGAGGAGGTGTCAGCGAGACCGGTGAGTTGATCGATTCGGCGACTCTCAGAACCGGGATAGTTGATTACGATCACACTGAGTTTGAGGGCGAGGAAGCAGGGACGAAATTTAAACAGAATGGAGTGGATTCAAGACTCGACTTAAAGCACAAGCAATATGGAGATATCACGGGGACGTGGGGAATTCAGTTCCAGAACAATGACTTCAAGGCTCTTGGAGAAGAAGCGTTTCAGCCGCCGACAAAATCAGAGACCTATTCCCTGTTTGTTCTTGAAGAGTATCGACTGATCGATGACGTCAAACTCCAGGCCGGAGGACGCTATGATTGGAATTACATCGACACGACGGGTTTTGACGACGATACCTTCGATGACAACATCAACAGGAATTTCGATTCGTTTAGTCAGTCAGGGGGAGCCGTTTGGGATGTGATTGAGGATTACTCTCTCGCGCTCTCCGTCGCGCACACTGAGAGGGCTCCTACAGGGCAGGAGCTTTTCGCGGATGGTCGACATGTGGCTACCGGGGTGTATGAAGTGGGAGACGCCGACCTAGCTATGGAGCGCTCTCTTGGTACCGATCTTACGCTTCGAAAGTCGGACGGAGATTTTCGCGGGTTCGTGGGAGGATTCTACAACCGTTTCTGGGACTATGTGAGCGCCAATCCCACAGGCGAGGTGGTCGAGGATCTTCCTGAATATCAATTTGAAAGTATTAACGCGGATTTCTGGGGGTTTGAGTCTCAGGTCGCATGGCACCTTGTTGATACGGTTTCTCGAGGAGTGTCATTTGATCTTCAACCTGACTATGTCTGGGCCCGTGATAGAGATACGCACGATTATGTCCCGCGTATTCCTCCGCTGCGCATCAAGGTAGGAACAAATTTTTTCGACGAACGGTATGCTCGTGCCCGATTTGAAGTACAGCATGTTTTCGCACAGGATAAAACCGCTCCTAATGAGACCTCTACGGACGCGTATACGATGCTCAATATGTACCTGAGTAAGGATGTCACTGTGGGTAAGCAGCCTGTAGAGCTGTTTCTTCGTGGGACGAATCTTCTGTCCGAGAAGGCGCGAAATCACGTGTCTTTTATCAAGGATGTCGCGCCACTGCCGGGAGCCTCCGCGATGGCCGGTATTCGCGTCAACTTTTAGCGGTCTAGTCGTACGGCATTCCGGCGCCAGGCAGAGGTTGGTTTTACGTCATAACTTTCACGTGCGGTGCTCTTGGATCCTCGTTCGACTCAGTTCTCCCAATGAGTGAAACATTGTAGGCGAGGGGGGCGGGAGTGACGGGGAAAGTCTTAGGGCGTGCGGGCTGCAGGGAGATAACGATAAAAAGCCCATTTTTATCGGAGCGTTAGGAGAGGTAATCAGCACTTGAGTTTCAAGCACGTTCGGTCGATGTACTAATCAGGAACTACGAACGCCTATGCACACACATCCGACTATAGACCAGGAGCTCCTGGAGAGCTTCGTTGGGGATGCTCTTGAGGCCTTGGAGAGCTTCGAGCGGATGGCGTTATGCCTTGAAACACCAGCGTATGCGTCGGCCCTTCAAGAGCTGTTCAGAGCCGCGCACAATCTCAAGGGAGCGGCGATGTGCATCGGCCTTGAGTCATTTGTAGATTTCATTCATCGGATAGAGGATCTCCTCCAAATTGTGGTGAGCGCGGAGACCGCGCCGTCTCACGGAGTGGCTACTATTCTCGTCTCGGCGAGTCATCGGATGACAGGATGGCTCCAGGGAGTCGCGCAAAATCCGGAAGCGGTTCCTGTCTTGGACGATATCTTGCAACAGATAGAGAGTATCACCGCGGTGCTCATCGCAAATGCTAAATGTTCCATCTCTTTTTCAGAAGCATCGGAGCTTCGCAGGTTCACGCAGGCTGAGTTGGATGACATCATGAAAGTATATGGATGGCATTCCCCCTCTCAAAAAATGGAGAAACCGGTCGTGCAGCTCGCCTCTGAGGGAGTTGTTTCTGATGTTTCCGCGCATATCGACCAAGGGAAAGGAGGTCGGACGAGAGGTTCGTCACCTTCCTTATCGGAAAGGTCGAAGAAGACTTCGCGTTTGAACGACACCGCTAGGGTGTCCGCTCAAAAGTTGGACGAGTTGATTCAGCTCGTCGAACTTCTTTCGGTGCAGGAAGAGAGGAGGGGGGCGACGGAGGCGTTGCCTGAATCAGACGCTCCATCTTTCAGTCAATCCTCGGATGCTCACGGGAAGATTATCAAAGAGATTCAACAAAAGGTTTTAGAGCTTAGAATGCAACCTCTCGCAGGGCTTCTCCAGAAGCTCGAAAAGACAGCCTTGGCTCTCGCGGATGCTCAGGGAAAAGCGATCCGAGTGGTTGTTGAAGGGGGTAACGTCCAGCTTGATAAGAGAGTCATCGAAAAGCTCTCTGTGCCCCTTGTGCATGTTATTCGTAACTCGGTGGATCACGGGATCGAGAGCCTTGGTATAAGGGCCAGCCTCGGTAAGCCGCGTGAGGCTCTCATTAAAATCCGGGCCGTGCGCGACGCCACAGGAGTATCCATATCGGTGTCCGATGATGGAAGGGGTCTCAATAATGATGACATCTTAGCGGCGGCTGTGAAAAAGGGAGTGGTCGGTTCGGGTCAGCAGCTTACTCCTGAGAAGCTCAAGGCGCTTATCTTTGTTCAGGGTGTTTCGACGGCGGCGAGGCTCACAGAGGTTTCGGGACGCGGAGTAGGACTCGATGTTGTGATGCATACCGTCCAATCTCTTGGGGGAGATGTCTCCGTTTCAAGTGAGCCGCAAAGGGGAACGCTCATTACAATCTATTTGCCGGAGCGCCACACTCTATCGCTGGGGTAGACCTAAGGGGCAAAAGCCTCTGACGGCCCTGAGGGGCATTCTTCACATGTACGGAAAGTTGGGGGAGGGGGCGTGGATACGCGCGCGGGAGCGTCGATGCCCCCGCGCGCGTGTTTGTTAGCCCTTAATGATGGACTTCAACTGCTCTATCTTGTCGGTCTTCTCCCACGAGAAGCTACCGTCGTTTCCGGCCTCTCTGCCGAAGTGACCATAGGTCGCTGTTGAACGGTAGATCGGTTTCAGGAGGTCGAGGCTCTTGATGATCCCCCGAGGGGTAAGATCGAAGACCTCTTGAACCGCCGCGGAGATCTTCTCTTCAGATACGCGGCCCGTGCCGAATGTGTTGATGTAGACCGAAACCGGCTTAGCGACTCCGATTGCGTACGCAACCTGAACTTCGCATTTATCAGCAAAGCCAGCGGCTACGACATTCTTCGCGATGTAACGTGCCGCGTATGCCGCGGAACGGTCTACCTTCGAAGGATCCTTTCCTGAGAACGCTCCTCCACCGTGGCGACTGTATCCGCCGTAGGTGTCTACGATGATCTTGCGGCCCGTGAGTCCGCAGTCTCCAACTGGCCCACCTATAACGAAGCGGCCTGTTGGATTAATGAGGTAACGAGTGGATGGAGTGAGGTACTGAGAAGGGATCACTTTCTTCACGATCTTCTCAACAACATATTCCTCGATATCCTTGAGTGAGGCGCTCTCCGCGTGTTGTGTGGAGATAACCACGGTGTTCACCGCATGAGGCTTACCGTCTCGATATTCGACCGTGACTTGGCTCTTAGCGTCGGGCTTAAGGAAGTCTGACTCGCTTGAATGGCGCGCCCGAGCAAGCGATCGAACGAGCTGGTGCGATAGTGCGATCGGAAGAGGCATGAGCTCCGGTGTCTCGTTGCACGCGAATCCGAACATGAGTCCTTGATCGCCAGCTCCTTGCTCTTTATAGAGTCCCTCAGTCTCGGTTACTCCCATGCTGATGTCAGGAGACTGCTGACTCATGAATGTCATGACGGAGCAGCCCTGTGCGTCAAATCCGAGTGTTGGATCGTTGTATCCGATGTCTTTAATAACGGAGCGTACTAATTTTTCGTAGTTAACGGTGTGTTTCGAAGTGATCTCTCCGGCTAGGATGACGACATCGTTTTTAACAAGCGTTTCACAAGCGACGCGCGCGGCCGGATCGTGACGGAGGAACTCGTCGAGTACCGCATCGCTGAGCTGATCAGCTACTTTATCGGGATGTCCTTCTGAAACCGACTCTGAGGTAAACAGATATTGTTTTGTGTCCACGGGTAGAATCCTTTTAAAATAATACGTGGTTAGATTTGGATGAGCATAGGCCGGCAAGGGGTGCCCGGCAAGTTAGAATTCAGTGGGTTATATGTCCCTATGCTTGACGCTTACGAGGTATTCTGGGCCGACTATCTTCTTAGCGAGTTCCTCGGCTATGGCTACGGAGCGATGTTGCCCACCTGTGCAGCCGATGCCTATGTTTAGGTAGGCCTTGCCCTCCTGGAGGTATCGAGGGAGCAGAAACTTAAGGAGATCCTCGTAGCGGGTTACGAACTCTTGAGCGTCAGGGAATGAGAAAACGTACTCCCTGACTGGGGTGTCTCTTCCGTCTTGTGGCCGTAATTCGTCCACAAAATGTGGGTTGCGGAGGAATCGAACGTCCGCAATCAGGTCGCAATCAAGTGGAACCCCCCGCTTAAAGCCGAAGGAAAGGAAGTTTACCCTCATTCCCCGGCTTGGGACGGCCCCGAGCGTTGTAAGAAATTCTCGTAGCTCCCGACGAAGGTTGTGGATAGTGAAGGTGGACGTGTCGAGCAGAAGATTGGACGCTTCTTTGATCGGCTGGAGTCGCTGGCGCTCCCGGGTGATTGTATCGCTAAGGGTCTTGTCCTTAACGGGGTCAAATCCAGGATGCGGACGACGGGTCTCGCTGTACCGACGAACGATCGTTTGGGTATCCGCGTCGAGGAATGCGACCTTTACATTAGTGGGACGGTCCTCGGGTCGTCCAAGCTTCGGAAGGAGTTCGACACGAC
Organism: uncultured delta proteobacterium; assembly: GCA_903920005.1. Classification (GTDB taxonomy): domain Bacteria; phylum Bdellovibrionota_C; class UBA2361; order UBA2361; family OMII01; genus OMII01. The sequence continues at coordinate 359 of CAIXKI010000069.1, read as the reverse complement.
TTTCACGTGAGTCGATATCCAGTAGCAGGGCGGTATTGGCAAACCTGGGACCCGCCTTTTTGGAGTAGCCGAGGAACTGCTCCAAAAGGGCTACGGGCAGGTTGTCAACGATGTAATACCCACTGTCTCCCAACAGGTCCATGGCAGAAGACTTCCCCGCGCCTGAAAGGCCCGCGATGATTACGAGGGAGTTAAAGTGGGCAACGTCGAGCGAAAATTTCAATGGTGGCTAGTAACCTTTTCTTTGTGCTTTCGCAGTTGTTGGGAGAGCGAGTCGGTAAGCTTGTCGATGGACGCGTATAAACTCTCGCTCTCCTCTTTCACTATGAAATCGTGGCCAGACAGATGCATTGAGATCT
>CAIXKI010000068.1 GCA_903920005.1 uncultured delta proteobacterium | reverse complement strand
GCGTGATCACCAAGAGTAATAATATCCGCGCCCGATTTTTTCAGATCCAACGCCGTGCCCGCGTCGATTCCAGCTCCACCGGCTGAATTTTCACCGTTGATAATCACGAGGTCGATCTCCAACCTCTCCTTGATCGGACGCACAACACGCTCCACAGCCTGACGACCTGGCCGACCAACCACATCTCCCAAGACGAGTACTCGTAAATTCTGTGCGCTCTTTGCTGGGGTAGTAGTCATACGTTCTCTTTTCCTAAAATACTCGCGTTGCGTCTCGTTCGTGACACAACCATTGGACTCGCACGTCGTGCGGATCTGTTGGTACCCGCGGCACTATTTGAACCGACCAGCAGATACCGATCGTAAGCACATTCGAATCCGCATGCCTCGCGAGGAATCTATCGTAATATCCTCCTCCGCGTCCGAGACGAGCACCCGTCAGATCGAACGCAAGTCCAGGTACGAGCACCGCGATTCGGCCGCACTCAACATCTCGTAGATCCGCTCCTGAGCCCGCTTTGGGCTGTGTCACATTGCGAGGACCACGCTCAAGCTGCGAGGCCCAGTCGGTTCCCGCTTGAATGAACGACATAACTCCGTCTTCCTCAACCCGCGGAAGAAAAACCCTGCGAGTTTTGAGCGTTTCGGCGATAACACCCGCAAGATCAACCTCGCCAGCGAAATTGGGAATCCATGCGAGCACATCCGTAATAGGCTCCTCTCTTTCGCCCTGAATGATACTCAGCGCTCTACGGCAGACTTCGCCGTAGGCCGCTGCCTGCCACCGCTTATCGAGATTAGCGAGCACGAGCTTCATCTCTCGACGGATATCTTTTTTTCCTTGCTGGCTCATGAGTTACCTAAAGATTGAACCCGTCACAAGCCCGATGGTATAATCGAAGGACAGGTTGCGGCATCCTAACTGTATCGGCTGAATCGGTCACGACTTCATTCGATAAAGTGGGTGCGTGTCGTTAGTGTGAGCTTAATTCGATCGTACCGGGAAGGGTCAGACGAAAGAATATAAGCCACTTAGCGGCATTTTGTACGGTTTCGGTAGGGGCCTCGTTGACTAGATCCTCTGCCTGGTTTTTTAAGAGCCTCCATGGCCATAAGGCTGTTTCGGATCGTATCCGTCGGTTTGTCGATCGGATTAATCGGTCACATCCCTTGCCCAGTCGCCTACGCGGATCCCGTAGTATCCCCTGGGTTCAAACCTACCGCTTTGTCAGAATACTTCTCTCAAGGTACACCAACACGCCAGTGTCACTATGCTCACCCACACGACGGCGGTGCCGCGGCTTTACACTCAACGGCATCAACACACCCCAGCGCTTCTCATCCTGCTCTGGGGAAAGAAAATCATAACGCGTTCTCCCTACCGACGGATCCTGAACTCAACAATCTCTTTACGAAGGTAGAGAAGCACTATCGCGCTTTCGGCTACAAACTCACGTCTTCTCTTCAGATCAGCGAATTAAAAACCGTGAACGCCTTCGCTCAAGATCAGAAGACGGTTGTCGTGACGAGGGCCCTTCTCGCTCGAACACACGACACATCTGAGATCGCTTTTGTCATAGCGCATGAACTGGCTCATCTCGCCCTAAAGCACGACAAAAACGCTGGGGTACGGGAAGAGCTCGAGGCGGACGCCCTCGCCCTCAAGGTCGTCACGACCATGGGCTTCAATCCCTGCTCCAGCTCGAGTGTTTTAGAGCGTTTAGGCTCGCAAACGAACATTACCCTGGTAAGTGTTTCACCTAGGCTAACAGCCCTGCACAACAAGACATTTAGTATTTGTGGCTAAAAATCCATACCCTTCTCACCAAACCCCTTTAGTTACTACATATTTATACCGACTAGCTCATTAGGAAAGAGAACATTCGTCGCGCTTCTCTTGCCGAACGTTCATCTTTCGCTCGGGAGAGAGAACTGAGGCAAGGAAAACTTTTTTGGCGCGACCACTCGCCGCTCTTCGATAAGAACGCGAGCATTTAGTGACGGTATGAAGGATACAACCCTCAAAATGAGCCCGGCCGAGAGAGCCGCTTGCACGATCCTCTTGGTCGAAAGCGATCCGGCCGAGGCTAACCATATGAGGGAGGCTCTTAAGAGCCTCGGCTACACCAGTCTCTCTGACGCCCCTTCGCATCATATCGCACTCGAGAAGATCTCCGGCAGACAATTCTCTCACATACTTTTCGACGCGAAGAAAAACTCAAACTATCCACTAAAAGCGTGGCTCACCAAAGTATTTGATATCGACAGTCGTATTATCGCTCTCCCGACCTCGGCAAATCCGAGCGTTGACGATGTCTTTGATCTGCTCGTCGTAGGCGCACGGGGCTACCTTGTAAAGCCATTCACCTTTGAAGCCGTCGATCACGCGGTGATTCAAGCAACGAAGGGTGAGCCCATCTCAGATAGGGTACTCGGAGCGAGGGACCGAAACGAGGCGCTTGTCGCCATGATGATGACAAGCGTTGACCGTCTCGCTACCGTCTTTCGACAAGCTCAGCAATTCGAAACAGCGAAGCGCGCGCTACCGAACGCGATGGCAGCCCTCGCTCGCGCGGCGGATCTCGCTCACACCTTCGCTAAGGGCGGAGAGGAGGGACTGATCGAGTCACTGGAGAACTTCTGTATCAAACAGAGCAACGGCCCGGCAACACGACTCGGAAGGCTTCGTAAGCGGCTCTCCACGACACGCACCGCTGATGACGTTAATCCCGAGTAACGAGGGAGAATGCTGTGACAAAAACTCGACAATACCTCACCGCTGTCGTTGGACTCATAGCAACTCTATATACAGCGCTTTTCGGAGCGGCTATCCAGATAGGAGCAGCTGAGAATCTTCAGAACCTCATGGACTCTAAAACGATGAGAGAGTTCGAAATTAACAAAAAGGGAACTGCTAAAGGAATGGGGGTTTCGGGGAATAAATGGACCAGTGGGATGGATCCGAACTCAAACTACGCGATGGTTTGGGAAACCCACGACAGCGGAAAGGTATTACTCAATTGGCTAGGAACGAGACTCTCGTACTATCGCACTGAACGCACACGCTCCGGAAGAAACCGCGACCACGTGTGGGCTGAAATCAGCCTGACGAACGAAAAAAAGGTCATGATTGTCATAACGGTCCTGGTGCCTCACCCAAGCACGGAACCTCTCGTCGCGACCAACGTCTTTAGTATCTTCCGCAAATATCGTCCCCCGACACTGGAAGTGGTCGGCGAGAAAACCTACGAATTAAAGGGCGCAAAAGGGGTTCTCTACGAGTCAAAACTGGGTCGTTGTACGATGGTAGTGGACGCGGCAGCGTACTCCCTCGTCAACATAGAGGTCGAGCATTGCAAAGACTCCGCCGCGCTCGTTGATGTCGCGCAATTACTCGACTTCGAACGACTTAACAGGAAACTCAGCTCTTAACGAGCACCCGTCCCGATTATCACAGCAGGTATAGTTCTCAAAAGCAGAACAAGATCGCCCATGAGAGACCAATTATCGATGTAATCAAGATCGAGCTTAACCCATGAATCGAAATCTTTAATATCGCTACGCCCACTCACCTGCCAGGTGCACGTTAGGCCGGGACGCATCGATAAACGGCGTCGAGAACGGCGCTCATATAACCCCACTTCGCCGGGAACGGGCGGACGAGGCCCCACAAGGCTCATATCACCCAGGAGAACATTCCAAAACTGAGGGAGCTCATCCAAACTAAACCGTCGCATGAACCGACCAAAGACCGTAACTCGAGGATCGTCCTTCATCTTGAATGCCGGCCCACGCATCTCGTTGTGCGCCAACAATCGGTCAAGATCTTTCTCTGACCCCGAGACCATCGATCGGAACTTCAACATCTGAAAGAGGCGTCCATTGAGGCCGACCCGCGTCTGCTTAAAGAGGATCTCGCCTTTGGTCGTCTTGACTCCGATCGCTAAAACGAGAAAGGCGGGCGAGAAAAGAACAAGCGCGAACGCGGCCACAAAGACATCGATCCAACGTTTGAGAGCAAGCTCCCACGAATCGCCTGGCGGGGTCTGAAAGTGAATGAGAGGCATCCCTCCAAAATAGCTAATCCCAGACTTGATAAGTCCTATGCTAAAAAGGTCCGCTGCGATCGTTGTGCGCACGCCCTGCTCGGCGCACACTAAAACCATCTCCTCAACCTCGGGCATTACCTCAACTACATCAGTGAAGATCACCTCGTCGATAGCGTAATCCTCTAAAGCTTTCGAAATACTATCTCGACCGATCAAAACTCGTCCTACCTGCACAACACCCTGAAGGTCGCTCCGCAGCTGACGAATATGAACCTCCTGATGCACATCAGGACGACGGAGGTCTCCGAACGCGCGGATATGAAGCCCCAACTCTGGGCGTCTCATTAATTCACGCGTGAGCCTTACGGCCTGCTCCCCTACTCCACAAATCACAACGTTTCTAAAGTTCCGCCCTCGTCGACGCCAGATTCTTAGGAGCTTGAACACCGTGTAGCGTTCCACGGTTAATCCACACGAGCTTAGCACCACAAACAGAGCGAGGAATGACCGGCTAATATCCAATTTGAAGAGGTACAACGTGGCGGCGAGGAGGACAAATACGACGACGCTACTCACCAGTGAGATTCTAAAAAGTCTCAAAACGGAGCTGAGACGCATACTTCCGTAGGCACCCATAAGATTAAGGGTGATGCCGTATCCTATCAGTCCAACAAGTAGTACGAGGAAATAATCCTTGATCGGGGCGAGGATATCTCCATCGAAAGGGATATTAAGGTCGAGGATATCGTTCCAGAAAACAAGCGAGTCTCGGCCGTAATAGGCCAAGAAGAACGCGCCTACGATGATGAGATTATCACCAAGCCGTTCCAATCGAGAGATAAGGCGCCAGTTCTGCTTCAACATAGGGGAGATCCCATCGGCATGGTATGTAATTGGACTCCGCTATACAAGAAGGACGCTTTAAATGTTGAGGAGTTATAGGCTATTGTGTGCCTATGAGAGTCATACTTCAAAGGGTTAGCCGAGCGTCCGTCCATGCAGACGGGGTTCTGACAGGGCAAATCGACAAAGGTCTCCTGCTGCTGGTTGGATTCGCCAAGGGGGACTCTGAGGACCTTATCGCGCCAGTGGTAGATAAGATCATCAAGATGAGGATCTTTCCGAGCGAAAAAAGCTACTTCGATAAAGACGTAATCGAGAGCGACGGAGAGATCCTAGCGGTGTCTCAATTTACCTTGTACGGCGACACGCTGAAAGGGCGTAGACCGGACTTCGTTCAAGCGATGGAGTCAGATAAAGCTCGTGAGATGTACGACACCTTTGTCGGCGCGCTTGAGAAGAGTGGCGTGAAAAAAGTCGCGACCGGAAAGTTCGGAGCCATGATGGAGGTCTCGCTTGTGAACGACGGACCAACCACAATCATCATCGAAAGATAAACGATGCCCGCAAAACCCGTTCTGCCATCGGATTCCAAGCTTCGCTGTTTCTGGTGTACAAGCGATCCTCTGTACATCTCCTATCATGACAAGGAATGGGGCGTGCCAGTCTACGAGGACGATCTCTTCTTCGAGATGCTCCTGTTGGAGGGCGCTCAAGCAGGCCTGAGTTGGCTCACCATCTTAAGAAGACGCGAGGGGTATCGCTCAGCATTCGCCAACTTTGACGCTGAGAAGATCGCACGATTCTCTCAACGAAACACGCAGCGACTCATGCTCAACCCAGGCATCATTCGCAATCGTCTCAAGATTGAGGGGGCCATAAAAAACGCCCGCGCATTCCTAAAGCTCCAAGATGAAGCCGGAAGCTTTTCAGACTACCTATGGGATTTTGTCGATGGTTCCCCCATAAGAACCCCGGGAAAACTATCGCGAGCGACGTATCGGGCAACATCCCCAGAATCCGAGGCACTGTCGAAGGATCTTAAAAAACGTGGCTTCACCTTTGTTGGCTCGACGATCATGTATGCGTTTATGCAAGCAACAGGGCTTGTAAACGATCACGAGGATTCCTGTTTTCGGTATAAGCCCCGCCATTCCAAATGATTTTTTAAATTATTTGCTCAGGGTTCACGGGGGTAAATCGAGTCAGGAGTACCACCCTCTCCGCTTTTTACGTCGGCGCGATCTACGACTACGAAGCAGCCTTCTTAGCCGTCACCTGCTTCAACCACTCCATGCGCTCTCCGATCGTCTTTTCGTTCCCTCGATCGCTCGGCTCATAAAACGGTCGTCCACCGATTCCTTTTGGAAGGTAGTCCACTCCGGGAGCGTAGCCGTATGGCTGATCATGCGGATAGACATACCCATCTCCGTATCCAAGCCCCTTCATCAGACCCGTCGGGGCGTTGCGAAGATGCATCGGCACAGGAGCGTTCGGGTTGTGCTTCACTGCGTTTAAGGCTTTATGCAACGCTGTGTAACTGCGGTTAGACTTGGGAGCCGTAGCCAAATACGCGATACACTGCGAGATCGGAATCCTCCCTTCAGGCAATCCGATTAACTCAAATGCTTGAAGCGTAGAAACAGCCACCTGAAGCGCGCGAGGATCGGCGTTTCCGATATCCTCCGCCGCAAAGATTACGAGGCGACGGATAAGAAAGCGAGGATCCTCTCCACCCTCCAACATCCGGAAGCCCCAATAGAGCGCGGCATCAGCGTCCGAACCCCGTAGGCTCTTAATGAAAGCTGACGCGATGTTATAGTGTTCCTCACCATCTCGATCGTAGGCTAAAACTCCCGCGCTCTTAAGGAATTGATGCACGGATTCATCATCAACCTTCTTCCCGTGTATGGAGTCGTTAAACGCCTCAAGAAGATTCAGGAGTCTCCGACCATCGCCCCCACACGCCTCTTGAAAGAGCTTTCGAGAGTCCGCGGAAAGAGAGAGGCGTAACTCCTGCTCACCGCGAGCGCATACGCCCTCAAGCGCCTCAACAGAGAGAGGCTTAAGAACAATGACGCGACATCGGGAGAGGAGCGCCGCTGTAAGAAAAAACGAGGGGTTTTCTGTGGTCGCTCCGACGAGCGCTATCGTCCCGGCTTCAACATGAGGCAAAAACGCGTCCTGCTGACCTTTATTGAAGCGATGAATCTCATCCACCAAAAGGAGTGTTGGCTTCTCTCGCCCCCTCGCAATCTCAACGACCTCGCGCACATCTTTAACACCGGCAAGAACCGCTGATAGCTCGACGAATTCGCAGTCGTACATCCGACCGATCAGCTTTGCGAGGGTAGTCTTCCCACAACCGGGAGGTCCCCATAAAATAACAGAGGGTATCCTTCCCTTGCCGGCGCGAAGCTGAGCGACGAAGGATGGATCGAGCGACTCAACGCCTGAAAACTCTTCAAGAGAGGTTGGACGCAATCGCTCCGCGAGTGGAATCTTACTCATACTACCTGCAAAAACGCGGCAGCGTACCGGAATCCCTCTTCGAGCTGGCGAAGAGAAAACGACTCATTCGGGGAATGAATCTGATCGGTCGCCAAACCGAACCCGACTAAGATCGGCTCCCCTCCGCAGGTAGCCGCAAGCTCTGGGATAATAGGCACGGTAGCTCCTTCCCAAAGATAGACAGGCTCCCGTGAGAACTCCGCCTGAATAGCTTTCTCCGCCGCTTTAACGACAGGAGTATCGACCGAGAGTCGGAACGCCCTTCCCCCGACACTCTCATCCGGAAACTCCACGCGCGCGCCTATAGGACACGCCTCTCGGAAGTAGCGCTTGATGCACTCAAGCACCTTATGAGGATCTTGCCCCACGACGATCCTGCTCGAGATCTTCACCATTCCATGTGCTGGCAGAACGGTCTTTCCTCCAGCGCCCTGATACCCTCCCCCGATTCCGTTTACCTCAACGGTTGGACGAAACCCTCGCCGCTCAATGGGATGAAGCGCTCTCTCTCCTCCAGCGAGAGGAACACCAAGAGAGGCCCCCATCTCCTCTATGTTTACGGGCGCGCTTTTCGCTCTCGCTCTATCACTCGGATCCGGCTCAACAATCCCGTCATAGAATCCTGGGATCGCAATCGAACCATCCTCGTTAAACATCCCCGCAACCATTTTGGAGAGCGCATGAAGGGGATTCAAAATCACGCCTCCGAACACTCCTGAGTGAAGGTCGATATTAGGACCGTGCACCACCACTTCAACCGCCACGACGCCTCGAAGACCCATCGTTATGGTGGGCATTCCGTAGTCGATCATTCCGGTATCGCAGACCATTAACACATCAGCCTTGAGCGGCTCTCGCCACTTGTGGAGGCCAGCGTGCATAGCCTCGCTGCCACACTCCTCCTCGCCCTCTATGATAACCTTAATAGTTGGCAGCGAAGCGCCTCGGGCCTTGAGCGCCTCAACAGCTTTCAAAAAGAAGAAGACCTGTCCTTTATTATCCTGAGCCCCTCGAGCATACATGCGCCCGTCCCGCAGCGTTGGTTCAAATGGTGGGGTCTCCCACAGGTTTAATGGATCAACGGGCTGCACATCGTAGTGTCCATAGAAGAGCACGGTTTGCCGACTCGGATCCCCTTGAAGCACCCCATAGACGAGGGGCTTAGTGTCCGAGGGCCATATTTCAGTATGGAACCCGAGGCCTTTCAGGTGGGAGGAGACCCATTCGGCGCACGCGAGGCAATGTTCGTGATACGCAGGATCGGTGCTGACACTCGCGAAAGAGAGGAACTCCTTCCACTCATTAATGAACCGATCCTTGTGCGTTGCGAAGTAGTTAGAGAGAGATTCCATCTGGCCTTTTGAGGATACCTTATAAGCTCCCCCAGTGTGCACTAACTAGCGCCTAGCGAAAACCGAAAAGAGCTAGAAACCAGGTCAAAAATACCAGCCCCGCTACGTCAGGGACGCATCCCGACGATCGGCAGATGCGCGCCGCACGTTCCACCAAAATGAAAGGGCAATTCCCCCCTTTTTTTCTGATAAACTGCCTATTCCTACCGTTGCGCTCTCCAGGTATGGATGTAATTATTCCTCGAATCACTGCGTTTTTTCTTAAAAAGAGCTCACGACATGAATTCTGCACGTACCATCTTCTCAACTCTCTCCCTTGCTCTGGTAGTTTCCCTCTCTGGATGCTCCTGGTTCGGCTCTGGTAGTGGCGACGGCGACGGACTCTCCGAATCAGAACTTGCCGCCCAGCGTGAAGGTCGATTCGGCAGCGGATCAATCCCGACAGCTGAGGGCGAAGGCATGTTCGCTGACATTCACTTCGGATACGATTCGTATGCGGTCGACGATCAGGCTCGCATGGATCTTGAGAAGAACGCTCAGATCCTCGGCCAGCAATCAGATCTCAAGGTCACCCTGGAAGGTCATTGCGACGAACGTGGCACAGTCGAGTACAACATGGCGCTTGGAGCCGAGAGAGCACGCGCTGTGAAAAGCGCCCTTGTGGCGGCCGGAGTGTCATCCAAGAGACTCGATAGCATCAGCTATGGTGAGGAGATCCCTCTCGATCCTGCTCACGACGATGCTGCGTACGCTAAAAACCGCCGAGTCCACTTCTCAATCGGTCAAAACGTAGCGTTAGGCGAAACAAACGCTAAGTACTAAGCACTCGTAAAACGAGAAAGCAAAACGGGGCTTACGAGCCCCGTTTTATTTTCTATCGCACGGTGGTGAAGAACCGTGCCATCTCTATCACCCTGCGAAAAGACCAAAGGCGCCTCCCCGCTCTACGCAAAGAGGGACTACAGCGACCAAACCGTCGTACTGGCGACAAAAGGGGCTACTTGCGTAACTCCTGAACCCTCTCGACAAGACCTTTAATGTCCTGAGCAAACGATTCTATATCAGCCATACTGCGTACGTGAGAACCGAAGTAAACCCCTGCGGAGAAGAGCAATGCTAATCGCATGAGCTTCATAGTGAGGGGCCTCCAAACCGAAAAATTATAGATCCCTAAAAACGTCCGAGCCGGAGAAGCGCCCCGACCTGTACCGCAGATGATCGAGCACGTCGTACCGACCACCTGCATATTGAGATTCCGCCACGAAGCGATCGGAGCGGACTCATCAGCCTTAGAAATCAGAACTAGAAAAAGACACCTTAGATCAACAGGCTGGGGAGTGCTGAATGCGCGGCGCCCTATCCCGAAAGGAGCAAAGTTGTCGTGCCGCGAGCAGCTCTACCTAAAAACAGCCACTTACGAGAGAACCATACACGCAAATATCGGATATTCCGTAAGACTCCTATTTGATTGAAAAGCACCGATCCATGTATTGTGTCAGAGCTATGAAAGAGAAGCTCATCGACTCACTAAAACTTCCCGAGGACCTGCGCACACTAACGCCGCAGGAGCTTGAGCAGGTCGCGTCAGAATTACGTGACGAGCTTATCGACACAGTGAGCGCGTCAGGTGGACACTTCGCCTCAAGTCTTGGCGCAACGGAGATTACCGTAGCTCTCCATAAAGTTTTCGATACCCCGCACGATCGACTCATTTGGGACGTCGGCCACCAAGCCTACATCCATAAGATGCTCACTGGTCGACGCGCTCAGATGTCGGGAATCCGAACGAAAGACGGAATCTCTGGATTCCTAAAACGCTCCGAAAGCCCCTTTGATGCTTTTGGTGCGGGGCACGCGGGAACCAGCGTATCAGCAGCCGTCGGCATGCGCGTAGCCCTCGACACTATCGATCCATCTCGCTATGTGGCGGCAATTATTGGCGATGGATCCCTTACATCCGGAATGGCTTTCGAGGCGCTTAACCACGCGGGAGATCTCGGGCTCAAAAAGTTTGTTGTTGTTCTGAACGACAACGAGATGTCGATCTCACAAAACGTCGGAGCGCTCAGCTGGCTCTTCTCTCGAGCCGTTACTGGAGAGACAACCTCCAAAGCTCGACAGACTTTTAAGGATCTCTACAAGAAGGGATATGTGCCCGAACTGCTCTACAAGGCTATCGATAGAGCCGAGGAAGCGACGCAAGGGTTCTTCTCTTCACCCGCCATGCTCTTTGAGGCGTTTGGTTTCCGCTACATCGGCCCCGTTGATGGCAACAACCTCTCCGAGGTCGTTCAGGCCCTTGAGAACGCCAAGCGACAAGACATTCCGGTTATCGTTCATTGCCGTACCGTTAAAGGTAAAGGGTATGAGCCCGCTGAAGAGGATCCGATTATGTGGCACGGAGTTGTGCCATTTGATCGAACAAAGGGCGAATTCAAAAGTGCCGCGTCAACCCCAGCCCCCAAAAAGTTGCCTTCATACACGGGCATCTTCGCTGACACCTTAATCGACATCGCCAAGGCTGATAAACGTGTTGTAGCGATCACAGCGGCGATGCCGAGCGGAACGGGTCTCGACAAATTCCAGAAGGAGCTGCCTCAGCAGTTCTTTGATGTGGGGATCTGCGAACAGCATGCGGTAACCTATGCGGCAGGAATAGCCTGCGAAGGCTTGAGACCCGTCGCGGCTATCTATTCAACATTCCTTCAACGAGCGTATGACCAGATAGTGCACGATGTGTGCATCCAAAATCTTCCCGTCACCTTCGCTATCGATCGAGGCGGTGTTGTTGGCAACGACGGAGAGACTCATCAAGGGGTGTTCGATATCGCCTATCTTCGGACGATTCCGAACATGGTCGTAATGTCACCGAAGGATGAAAACGAACTGCGTCACATGATTTATACGGCAGTTCAGCGCAACGCCCCAACAGCGGTACGATATCCACGGGGCAACGGCACGGGGGTAGCCCTCGACGCGAACCTCGCGAAACTTCCGATCGGAAAGGGCGAGATCGTTCGGCAAGGAAAGGACGCGCTTATCGTGGCGTTCGGGCCAATCATCAACAACGCACTCAAGGCAGCCGATATCCTGGCGTCACAACACAGCGTAACGTGCACCGTTATCAACGCTCGCTACGTGAAGCCCCTCGACACCGAACTACTTGCGGCGGAGCTGCCGAAGTACCCAATCGTTTGCACCCTTGAAGATCACGTTATCGCCGGAGGATTCGGCTCCGCGGTCACGGAATACGCCAACGAGGCGCAACTCGCGCTTCAGTCCACGATCAAGCGATTTGGTGTTGAAGACTCCTTCGTTCCTCATGGAAGCCAAGGTGAGCAGTATGCTCTTAACGGATATGATGCGGAGAGTATCGTCGGCTACGTGCTCTCTCAGGGTGGCGAACGCCAGATGGTGGCGTAGCGTAGGTTTTTCATAACAGCATCTCCCCTCCTGGATGCCAAGGTATGGCACTGGAGAGTTTCGCTTTTGCTGACATAAGCGGCGAGTGCTGCATAGATTGACCTGGGTCCACGCGCGACTAAGGCTGAAAGATCATTTCGGACGAGGCGCTGGCGGGACGACAACAGAATACAGGGTAGAACTTAGACATCTCGGTCGGCGACGTAGCGTATTCTACGTGGCCGACCAGGTGAGTATACTGGACGGTTTTTTTTCTTTTCTCGCACCAAAGGAGTTGGTCGAAATGACATTCTACCATGTCTGGCGAAAGGAGTTCGTAGGGTTATTCGCGTACGGAGCAACCCTGGTGGTAGCTTGGTTCGGCGTGGCGATCGCGTTGACGCTGATCTCAATCCCTCTCATCCAGTATGGATATATCTCCGAACCATTTTTTGGATTTCGGTCATTCCATGATGAGCAGGGAGCGCCTCCCTCGTCTTTAGTTGAGTCGACTGCATGGATCTTTATCGGGTACCTTGCTCCCGTAGTTCCGGCAGCCCTTCTCATAATTCCATTGTGTGGTTTGGTCGCGTTGGCGCTTGCGTGGGACACTGATGACAAGCCTCGTCGCAGTGCACCCGTAGAAGCCAACGATTCAAACTAGCCCTCCCCCGTTTTCACTGAGGTTACCCACACGATACTCGCCTGGTTAGCCTCCCTCTCTATTCATACGCCTTATGCGGCGTCCAATAATTTCTTGCACGATAATCCCACTATCCGCGCTGCAGCGGGAAGTTTGTCGACCATAGCGGCGAAGACACGATAGAGGGACTGGCGCACCTCTTGCTCCAGGTGATGCATATGCGATCGGTCTTACGTTTAGACCGAACCTCATATAAGCAATACAGTACTTTACGCGATTACGGGCTACTGAGACCATGAAAGGCTCCGCAACCGTTGCGAGGGTATATCCCACGAGGTGCTCAATGGTGAACCCAGCGATCCAGACCCCCTCCTCAATCAGCCACTCGTGGCACCCCAAACCGAAGCGTAGCCAGAGGACTCTCTACTCTCTTCCGCTCTTCGGACGGATAGCGGCCACCGTGCTCTCACTCATAACTGCCCTCCACCCAACAGATACGGTCTGGGCACAGGAGGTCTTGAATACAACCAACGCCGTGGAATCGCCTAATGGGGCGGGAATCGCGCGTACCATCACGACCAAGCCATCATTCGATACTTCCAATCCATTCTTCGTTTCCCTCGGCACCAACGGTCGAAGCTGCGCTACCTGCCACGGATTAACGGAGGCGCTCACCTTTACGGCGGATCACACGCAAAAACTCTTTGACGAGACCGCAGGGCTGCATCCAATATTCGCGGCCGTCGATGGAGCGAACTCTCCGACTTCAGACATGTCAACGGTCGACGCGCGACGCGCGAATACCTCGCTGTTACGGACGAAGGGACTCATCCGGGTCGAGCTTTCGCTACCCAAAAAAGCAGAGTTTGTGATTGAGAGCGTTGAGGATCCATACAAGTACGCGAACACATCCCGAATATCCGCGTACAGACGCCCCCTCGCCTCCACAAATTTGCGATTTGCCTCAACCGTAATGTGGGATGGACGCGAGCTCGATAAAACCGGCAACGTTCAAAAGGCTCTCCGCTCTCAAGTAGTCGACGCGGTACTTGGGCATATGCAAGCGCCGCAACCGCCCTCCGTCTCGACGGTAAAGAGCATCGTCGACTTCGAAACACACCTGTTCACAACGCAGGTCTTCGACAACGTAGCTGGGGCGCTGGACGAAGCGCCAATCCTCGCGGGCCCTGAGAGCCTTTTGCGCCAGGCTCCCCTCATACGCTCAGTACGTGGATTCCGACGAGGACCACCGCCGCAACGCGGGCCAACGCGGGAACGTCAAATACGACCAAGTCCACTCGGCGTATTTACTTATTTCCAACCGTGGCTCGACATACCCGGAGATAGCCGTCTACCACAACAACTCAGGCAAGAATCGATTGCGCGAGGTGAGCAGCTCTTTAATACCCGTCCGTTTCTGATCTCAAACGCCCCCGGCTTTACCGATACACAGAAGGAGGGAAAAGAGCGTTTCCGTGGCTTCGCCCTAAACGGAGCGCGACTCGGCACGTGCTCGAGCTGTCATAACCTCGCCTCGATCGGAAGCAGCGCCAAACCACTCTTAATCAATACAGGCATCTCGGATGTTTCAATGCGAACGCCCGATATGCCTCTCTATACCTTACGAAATAAAAAGACAGGTGCTCGCGTTCAAACAACCGACCCCGGCGCGGCGATGAAAAGCGGAAAATGGAGAGATATCGGAAAATTTAAGGTGCCAAGCCTGCGAGCCCTGGAATCACACTCCCCGTATATGCATAACGGGTTCACAGGAGATCTGCTCGAGCTCTTAAGCTTTTACGATCGTCGATTTACTATTGGACTGACCGAGCAAGAGAAGCTCGACCTTGAGGCCTTCCTGGGGGCGCTCTAACGCGGTGACCGGCACTAAGCCCGTCACCGCGGCACCATTATAGAGGCCACTCTTTACCAAAGAGGGTATCTACCGGCTGGGTGTAATCGATACCAGCAACCTCAAATCCAAAGAGATTGAGGAACGCGTTTCTCAGCGCCGAGAAGTGCGTGTCATCGAGCACCATTCCAGCCTGTAAAGGCTTCATACGCTCAGTGACGACGCTCTGGATCTTCGGCTGAAGCTCACGGTCATCGACACGAAGCGAAACGCTGGTGTCAGAGCCCGACTTCTCCTGTCCAAGGAGTTGAAGCGTGCGATAAATGTGATCGAGGTTATCCTCAAACAGCCCCTGCTCCTTCATGATCTTTGAGTAGATCGAAACATAGAGAGGAACAGTTGGAATAGCGAGACTCGCCTGAGTCACCGTGGCTTGCAGATACGCGACGCGCGCAAGACCGCCGGTCTTCGAGAGGTCGGCATTGATGCCAACGCACTTAGCCTTTACATCGTCTTTAGCTTTTCCGATCGTTCCATCTTTGTACACGGGCCAACTCAGCTGCGGCCCTTCGTAGGTGTACGCGACAACTTTTAGGTTATCCTCCACGACACCTTGAGACTTAAGGTACTCGATCCAAAGCACGAGATCCTCACCACCCATCACCTTGCTGGTGTTCGCGATCTCTTCTTCGTTAGCGGGCTGCAAACTCGCCATCGAGAGCTTTCCGCCATCAAGCTCTACTGTCAGACCAGAATAAGGAGCGCCAACTGGCTTAAGAACTGAACTGTATACCGTTCCCGTCGTTGGGTCCTTTCGTCGTGGGGAGGCGATGCTATACACAAAGACCCCGATCTTTCCGAACTTTTCCTTGATCAGCTTAACCACACTCTCGCGAGTCTCATTCGAGAAGGCGTCACCATTAAGGCTAAAGTGCTTTCCATCTCCCTTGTGTCGATTGTGGAAGGCATACGTGTTGTACCAACCAGCGCCAGCCGGTCGGCTCTCTGAGGCGGCACCATCAAATCCAACAGAGATAGTTGAGGCGTTTAAGTTCTCGGTAAGCACAACGCGGGTAGCCAAGCCGTACCCCGTACTACCGCCCAAGATGAGCGCCTTGGGGTTGGTACCTAGTCCGGTAAGTGTTGGCTTCGACTTAGCTCGCTCAGACCATTCAGTCACAACCTTGGCGCAGCCAGTCGGGTGACTGTTAATCGAGATAAAGCCTTTTGTCTTAGCGGGGATAACTCGGATGTTTGGATTTGTGTCTGTCATAAGGCGGGATTAAACCCCGGCATGAGGGATACGTCAAATACCCAAGGACAAACACTCATCGTTGAAGAAACAAAGATTCCTGAGGTGGTTAAGGTTCAAAATCGCCTCGAGTTTAAAGCAAACTTCTCGCTCTTTCGGCAACTCGTCTTGAGCAGATATTCACGACACCTGTCCTCCATGCAAACACCTCAAAAATGCGCCAAACGCCTATTTTCAAGCACTTAGACCAGGCATGGGATATGCAAAATGGGAGAATGACCTGAAGCACATCTCCCAAAACCTCGGATAAGGGGGAAAGTGAGTTAAGGCAGTATCAAACGCACTTTCGGGAGTTTCAAAAGATGAATTGGTCAAACGGTGGCGATTTTACAAAGAACCTTCTCAGCCTGCAGATGCAGCTCCAAACCCTTCTTGAGGGCGTCGGTGGCGAAGAGACCGCTGGGCTTTTAGACGGTCTTGCTAAATTGAGTGAGACCGAACGCTCCATACTGATTCCACTGGTTACACGAGTCATCAATAAAGTTGTCATGGGCGAGCACCGACTCATGTCAGAGAAGGACAAGGAGCTTAAGGAGTTTGAGGACTCTCTCTTCGAGGGCGTTCTCGCGGCATTACAGGAGCCGGACACAAAGAAGGCATCAACGAAGGAGAAGAGCCCTCGACTTGCGGTTGTCCCAGGTGGAAAATCTCCGAAGCAGCCCCTCCAGTTGAAGAAACCAGTTAGAATACCGACCTTGATAGATCTTACAAAAGCTCGAGAGAGTCGTCGAAACGGGCGATCAGAGCTTTATCCAAACGATCTTGCGTAACGCGCCTTAGACATCATTTCAAAAACAGCCTCGAGGCGAGGGTTAGCGAAATCGAATAAGGCTGGGACGCAGGAGAAACACGCGGAGAGGTACCTCCGCCGCGATACATCGAGCACGCCTCCCTCTGAAGACGACGCCTCACTTAATTGCAGCAACCCGCGACAAAGAGGGCTTTTGAAATGACTTCTAGGCGGTCAACGCCATAGTATCGAGGAGACGAACGCCCTCTATCCTCACCACGGCGAGTATTCGGCACTGTCCCGAGATATTCTCCACCGGCGCGAGGGTCTCTTCACGGACGACCGCGATGTATTCAATCTCAGCGCCTGGAACAGCACGAACTGAATGAGCGGCCATCTCCTCAAGAGCCTTCGCGTTTTTTTCACCGGACGCGCACGCCTTACAAGCAGCGTTCAATCCACGACTAATAGAGAGGGCATCCGTCTTTCCTTTCGTCGAGAGGCGAGCGTTTCGAGAGCTAAGCGCCAGCCCCTCGGCGTCACGTACAAGCGCGCCGCGGACGATGCGGATATCCATCTTGAGGTCCGAGACCATCTGCTCAATGAGTCGGAGCTGTTGAAAATCTTTCTCCCCGAATATCGCGACATCGGGCTGCACCGCGTTGAAGAGGATCGTCACCACAGACGCTACGCCGTTGAAGTGTCCCGGTCGTAGCGGGCCTTCCCACAGTTTCGATATCTCAGATACCGTGACGGAAGTTTGAAATCCCGTCGGGTAGAATTCATCAACAGAAGGGGCGAAGAGGATGTCGACCCCCTCCTTCTCGAGAAGCTTTTGATCTGTGTCCAGGTTAATGACGTATGCCGCGTAGTCCTTCGGGTCATTGAACTGGGTCGGATTTACAAATATCGAACACACCCGAACATCCGAGTGCTCCCTGAGCGTACGAGCCAAGGAGAGATGCCCCTCGTGCAGCGCCCCCATGGTCGGCACGAATCCGATACGCTTTCCCGCCCTCTTATGGGCCTTAATCTCTGTACGAAGCTCAGCAATTGTGGTGCACTTTATCATGGTCTATGAACTCCCTGCCCTATCTGCCCCCTCTACCCTGCTAAGCGCCTAGGGGGGCGAGATAGGCGATATAGCGCAACAACCGCTTCACTGCTAGCCTACCACCCCTATGAAGGATTTTCTTCTGAAGCGACTACCCCTTAGCTCTCTCATGAAAACACGTGCGCGCTCCTTCCTACTACCTATGCAACGCTCCGCAGTCGCCGCTTGCATCATCCTGTCGGCATGTTGGTCATCCTCAAGCTCAAGTCCAGACGGAGAAGCTAAAGAGCTCACTGCGAAAGATTCAACCGAAACAGAGGACCTTCCTGAGCCGGAGCTTATCCATACCTCAAAGCAGATGTATGAAGCGCGAATGTTCTCTTTGGCGCGCTCCAACTTACAGAGCCTCAAGGATCGCTATCCGATGGGCGCCCACGCCGTGTTCGCTGAGATTAAGTTAGCGGATTCGTATTTTTATAACGGGGAGTACAACGAAGCGGCGAAGTTCTACGAAGCGTTTCTAAAGAACTATCCAGGGAGCGTTGATGCCCCCTACGTTGAATTACAAGCCGCTCGAAGCCATCTCGCCTCTTCGCGTGGGACAGGTCGAGACCGAGAACCTCTTGAGCGCGCGCTTACTCTCTACGATGGTGTCGTGTCCCACTATCCCGGAACATCGTACGCCTCAAGCGCCGAACGAGAGCGAGTACCTGTTATTCAACAGCTCGCGGACTATGACCAGTTCATAATCGACTTCTACAAAAAGCAGGAGAACGAGGCTGCCGTACGAGTTCGAGAGAAACAGTTTAAGGATCGGTGGAGCGCCCGTCTTGCGGCCCCGCCCGCGACCCCACCGGAGTCATCGACGGCGCTCAAAGATCTTCCGAAACTGCAGGGACGGTGAGAAAGAGCCCCTATTGAGATTTCACCATTTCCGCGAACCTACCATGGTAGAAACGGGCGTCCTAACTCTGTCGGATCTTTTTTAAGCCGACCGATGCCGTCGCCCAAGCACGCTTACCAAGGGCAAAGAAAGAGCGACGCCGTTTGATTCCCGATCCAGTTGACAAGAAGTGCCCTGTGACCAGAGCCCGCGTGAAGTTTTTCCGCGCTCGAATTGATTTTTACCCTGACCTAGAACGTCGTTACCTCATCTTATCGACGATGGGCAAAAAGGGTCTCCGGAATTACGACATTCCCTTTTCCTGGCATCACTGAGGTTGTATTCCGCTGTAGGATTTTAGTTTTACTGGATAAATCGTGTCGATTGCACTTTCATTACAGACGCTGCGCGAGCTTGACCTCTCACAGCTTCTCACGCGCCTGATGCGTCGACAGAACATCGTATTGATGGTGCGCGGAATCCG
>CAIXKI010000067.1 GCA_903920005.1 uncultured delta proteobacterium | reverse complement strand
TGGTTTACGGACGCCATGAGCCCGCCGATATCAAACCCCCTGTTAGGTCTCTCGTACATCCTCAGTGGGGCCTGAATACTTTCAGCGAAATGTCGCTTTACCTCCTCCTTGACCGGAACGTCTGACGCAAACTGAATGACGACCTCAAACTCGTAATCGTTCCTCAGCAAAAACTGATTAATGAGGTTACTATAGTAGATCCGGTGGTCTCGTGAGTCCGTCGGAGCGACATAATACGACAGCGCGACAACGTCCCGCTCCTTGCTCGCTTTCTTCACGAGCAAGCGGGGCTTTGAGAACCCCTCGCGTATATACTCCTGATTTCGGCGCGTCGCGTTAGGCGTCTTTGTTAATGGCAACGAATTAAATTTCGCAAGAATCGTCTCAGGATCATTGTTATGGTCCTTGATAACTAGATAGCTCTCTAAGCTCTCCTCTGGATGCTCATACGAGATATTTTTCTCAAGAACTATGACCTTCTTGTTTAGATAGAGGGACTCCAGCACCACGATCGGACAGGGGTCGCGCCTACTTGTCAAAAAGAAGTAGTCCATCTTTTGAAAGTGTTCATACGGGTCAGCAGTGAAGGGGATTATAGTAAGATTTTCAGTGGAGTACCTCTCAATCTCATCCGGCTTTCCTCCCACCCACACAAAGTGGAGGTCTCGCCTCTTTTGAGATAAATATTGAAAGAGTTCAAAGTTTTTTCGTTCGGAGATCGGGCCGCACATCCCGATTGTTAGAGCGGATGGTGCGAGAGCTCCGTTTTTCCCCGCGCGCCCTGCGGACTCCGACGCATCAAGTTTTACAAACGCCTCCGGCGCGAGAAACGGTGGAAAGGTCTTTACGTTGTGTAGACCAAGTTCAGCGAGTTCGTTATTAATCCGATCCGATACCGCATACACTCTATCGTCTTTAAGAGTGGTAAGATCGCGAAAAACGCTCGCGTCGCTGATAGATTCATGCAAATGGAAAAGCGCGCGATAACGGACGAACAGGAACTTCTCAATATTTTTCAGAAAGACATTCAAAGAATTTGAGTAGAGGAGGAGAGGATTAAAAAAGGAGAGCATCTCTCGCAACCGCTCAAGGTCGTTGTTGTAATACAAGCGAACGACACGATCATCTTTCTCTATTCCTAGAAAGGCTGGATTCACGTAACTATCGAAAAAGAGCACATTCTGAAAGATATCGCGCCTCGTGAGGTATTCTGAGAGAGCCTTTAGGAACAAAGGGGCACCAGTTAGGCTTGAATCGTGGTTGATAAATACAACACAATTATGTCGATAATGCTCGTACGCCTGTACATCGATGTCCGATAAGAGGCGCATCTCCTTAGGAGAGAGTCCCGTGTTGTAGAGACGCTTTTCTCGTTTCCCCGCGGTCACATAGTGAATAATTGACTCCCGGTCCGAGAGGCTTACCAGATCAGGGTTAAGCATCCGATAAATGCTCGGATCGAAATCCCTCGGAGTGTTATCTAGGGCATAGATAGCCGCGTCATGTGCCTCGTTTGCCAGGAGATGAAGGTACGCATCCTGTTCCGACATCTCCTCTGTTTCGGGATGTAATAGCTGGTACATGTCGCTATTAAATCCTCCAGGCAGCTCGATTACCGAGTTGGCGGCCTGAGCCAAGAGTCGTCCGACCTCAAGAAAGTGCTGTACGGCGACATCCTTGGGATTTCTATCTTTGGTTGAGAGTCGCGGCCTCGCTTTCAGATACTCCTGCCAATTAAACGTGGGATCATTTAAAACCGAGGCAACCTCTAGGATTTTTGGGCAGAGGCTCCGCACCCTATCCATATCCGAAAGCGCGACGCTGGCCCGGGAAAACGCGCGATGGGCGGCCTCAAAGCGACCGCTCGTCAGATGAATGTTGATGAGCCCAACGAATGCCCAATCCGATACCTCCACTGCTAACGAGCGCTCATACAGGTGCAGCTTTAGGTCGGACTCCTCAAGAACTTCCGCAAGTTTAATGTAGGGCCACGCCTCATTGGGGTTAAGAGCCACGGCGCGTTTAAGTAGGGCACGGGCCTCGGCGCGATCGCCTCGTTCCAACGACTGTACGCCCTGCACAGCTATTGAGTGCCACTCTGGTGTCATGATGGTTCTCGCGCAGAGTCCTCGTTTTCGAGACCATGACACGCTTTCGCTCGGGCTAATCGTCCCTCCGAAAGCCCGTGTTTAAGATAGTGCTCATACCCCGACGTGAAATCTCCGGCGTGGACAGCACACGCGACGTCACGATGATAATCAAGGTAAAAATCCTCATCGAAGGTATCGGCGGTAATCAGAAGTTCGACCGCTTTAGGTTGAGGAGGTAGCGGCCGCTCACAGCGAACCCCCCAGTGTATTCGGGAGATCTGATTGGGCCCAAGATTGTCATAGACCTGCATCTCGACTGGACGATCACGAGTAGAATCTACGCATAACGCGTTGCGTAAGATAGGACTCCGCACAATAGCGCAACTAAAGCTATTCCCTCGAACCGTGTCAGGGGATGTTCCCGATCGGAGATAGCTCTCTGGCGTCTCCCAAGCGAACACAGAGTCTTGGGATCGCGGACAGGCCGCTGTAACGCTTACGGTGTCGTAACTGAACAACCGCAGGAGTTGCTCACACGCGTCGGACGGCGGAACGATATGCTCCTCCACGAGCCATAGATAATGGGTAGCAACAACCTTTCGCAGCTCCGCGATAATTCTACGGTTCTGAAGCCATCGGTCATGCGTGAGGCGCCGATCTGATTCCCAAGCGCTTCCTGCGGGGGTCCATCCTCCGACGAACGTAGGAAGCGACACGTACTGAATCGCTTGATAGTCACAAGAGGCTAACCACTGACGGACCGTGCGTGAGAACGATTCAGAGCCGCCGCAGTCAAAGACGATGAGACGAGTCTGAGCATGATTCCACGACTGTCGCTCAAGAAAAGCGCGAAACTGCTCCCACGCGTCCAGTCGACCGGAGAGAGTTGTAAAGAGGGTCACCTCCTCACTAAGAAGGCTGGCTCCGGTGAAGTAGTCGTACCCATTTTTAGAGGGAACTCGCTGCAAGGAGAGATTGTGGTCATGCTTACGGTAAAAGTAGATCCCGGATTGCTTCACGCCGATGAACCCGGCATCGATAACCGCACGCCACATCATCCAATCCTCGTGGCGATTTGGGGGCCCGTCTTGAGAGAAGGCGTCAGCGACCTCCAAAGCATGCCGCCGCACGAGGGCGCCAGCATGGATGAAGTTTACTTGATGGATGTCTAGGCTGCTTGTATCCGCTGGACTGACCTCTCGCCCAGTTATCCACCCGCAGAATTCGACATCCGAGTAGACTATTCCGACGTCACTGCCTTGAGAAAAGTGTCGTATGCCGGACTCAAGATACGTTAAGTCGATGTAGTCATCCGCATCGATGAAGCAAAGGATATCTCCCGAGCTTATGCGGGCGCCGAGCCGACGAGTAGCAAGCGGATCATTAAACTCCGCGCGAATATAGCGTACCCCTTTTTCGGCGAACTGCAGGGCTACCTCTCGGGTGGAGTCCTGTGAGCTATCGTCTACGACAACGATCTCATCTGGCTTTCTCGTCTGTTCGAGGATACTGGTGAGGCACTGAGCCAGATACTGGCCGTAATTGTGGCACGGAACGATAACGGAGATTCGAAAGCAATCCATGATTGATGTCGGAGTAGCGCACCCTTTCTGTGCTGTGTTGTCGTACACTTAGGATGCGGATCGCCCTCCTTGGGGCGCTTCGTTGAGGAACGAACCACCGCTAAAAAAGACGTGGTTTGTATAGTGAGTGAGCCAATCTTCCCCCCGTGACTCATCTAAAAGCTTTATGCGACTTGTTATTACGTACCACGACATCGCTCCTGAACCGCTCTCGCCGTGGTGCATCGCTCCGGACGTTTTTCGAGATCACATCGCCACCCTCAAGAAAACAGGGTTTGAGCTTGTGTCGATCAACGACATCCTGGCCGAGCCTGCCTCCTCCGAGCGACAGATATGCGCCATCACCTTCGACGACGGCAGATTAGGCGCGTTCCAGTACGGCGCGCCGATCCTTGAGGAATACGGAGCGCGGGGAACTTTTTACATCTGCTCCTCGTTTCTTGATCAGAGCAACATACCAGCAGAGGAACAGTACTCGTCTTTCATGAGTTGGGACGATACTCGCGCGCTCCTCGCTCGAGGACATTGGGTGGGTTCGCACGGGATGAAGCATGCGCGGCTTAGCGAGCTTTCAGTTGACGAGATCCGACACGAACTCGTTGAGAGCAAGACGAGGATCGAACACGAGACCAAGAACTCCTGCAAACATTTCGCGGCGCCCTTCGGCGATTTGACCCCTCAGGCTTGTGAGATAGCCCGAGCCGTCGGATATGAGAGCGTCGCGACTATCACGACGCGAGAACATCGACCGACGATCACTGATAACGATCTGCCGCGCTACCAGGTGCACCAAGGGGAGGATTTCAATGAACTCCTTTATGCTGCTGGAGTGAGAGAGGCCCCGTGCGTTCTTGTCGGAGAGTTCATCGTTCGACGTGCGACAGACGGAGACGATCTAAAGATACACAAACTCCTCAATGAAACGCTTGATACACATCGAAGCCTCGCGGAGTATCGATGGAGATGGAAAGAAACACCCTGGGCAACGGAACTACCTTTGCGCTCGATTGTGTGCGAACGGGGTGAGTCCATTGTCGGAGTGTATCCCGCTATCTCTACGCAGTGGCAGTTTTATGAAAAACCTCTCTGGTCACTCCACGCCCTTGATCCGTGCATCTTAAAAGAGCACCGTGAAAGTGGGATTCAGCAAGCCATGGACTCACTGGAACGCTCTACCCTATCGAGCACCGTCCAATTTGCATTTGGCTTTCGAGCGGACCGAGCATCACTCGGTGAATCTAGAACGCTTCAATACCGACCATTAGGAAACCTTATCGCGCTCCACGCGGGGATCGATGATGTAATAGTCGAGGGCGCTCATGAGAACTCTCAAGTCAATTTCATCGAACGCTTTAGCGATGAGCACGACCACTGGTGGAGATCTACCGGCTCGGCGCTCTTTCCGATCATTATTCCTCGTACATCGCGTTATCTTAATTGGAGATTTGCGGACCATCCCTTCAAGCGATTCAGACTTATTCAGTTAGCCAGCCCGAATGGCATCCTTGGGTATGCCGTCGTAGGGTTCGCGATAGCCGAAGGAAAGATCTCCGCAACAGTCTATGACTTTCTCTGCGTGAAGGATCCCGCGGTTGTTAAGCGCCTCATACGGGCATGCAAGGAAGCCGCGCGTACACACCAGGCGCACTCTCTTCAGTGTTGGATGTTTCAGCACGCGCCGTACTATCCACACTTTGAGGCGAGTGGCTTCGCTCCTCACAAAGAAGCCAATACACACTTCCTCATCTCCGCATGGCACAACCAAGAGTTCGAGAACCGATGCGTTGCGTCGGCTCACGACTGGTATGCCACTATTGGGGACTCTGGGTTGTAAATCTTTTGAATTGAGCGCTGAGGGCGCTCCAAGCCCCATGACATTCCGCCCAAGTCGCGCTAAAACCGAGCTGTGGAACTATTCGATCTTATCATCATTGGCGGTGGAATTTCAGGACTCGGGCTCGCGCGAGAGGCCTCACTCGCTGGCCACTCCACGCTTCTTCTCGAAGCAAAACGGTGCGGAGAAGCGACATCGAACAACACTCTCCGCATCATCCACGGCGGATTCCGTTACCTTCAAAACTTCGACATTCCACGTGTCATCCGCTCTCTTAATGATCAGAGCGCGCTCATCACAGAGATCCCAGAAGCCGTAAAACCACTTCCGTGCCTGATGCCTCTGGCTCGCTTCGGCATGAAGAGCCGAATACCAGTTACCTGCGCCACGATGCTCTACGGGGGGATCATGCGCATCACCGGCTCACCGCTCCCCTCCCCTACGGTCGTATCTCACCACACGATACAACGTGACGTTCCACTCCTTCGCGATCAAGCGCCTCACGGCGCGTTGTGTTGGTATGACGGACTCATGGTTAATCCAAGCGTTATCACCGCGCACCTCAAGAGCCAGATCGCGACGCTCAACGGACAGCTACGCGAAGAAACTCCCGTTGAATCAATGAGGAGAGACGGAGCACACCTCATTGTTACCGCAACGACCGGAGAGGCGTGGAGCGCTCGCCACGTGATTACGACCCTCGGTCCCTTTCTTGACTCAATAGATACTCCACAAGAGCTTCAAGGCCCCCGCCCGCTCTGGTGTCGAGGTTTCAACATCATCATCAAGCGCCAATTAGACCCGACCTATGGCATTAGCGCAGAGAGCGCGGACGGCCGCCTCTTCTTTTGCGTCCCCCGTGACTCAGGCACCGCCATCGGAACGTGGTACATCCCGCATCTCGATATCTCCGTTCCGCCATCCGTTTCAGAGCACGAGATAGCGCAATTTCTTAAAGCGTTTAACACAGCGCTTCCAACAGCTCAGGTCGCTACGAATGAGATCTCCCATATCGATGTCGGAATCCTCCCCATGCACGGAACATCTACCAAGGGCCCGAACCTCATCGCTCACGAAAAAATCCACGAAAAAGATGGGTACGTAGAGGTTTTAAGCACCAAATATACGACTTTTCGCTCTCAGGCCCGTGCGATCTTAGCAGCAGCAAAAATAGGCTAGTCGAGCCGCCACTAAGAACATAAACTGCTCCGTGTCGAAGGGGCTCTCTATTCACTGGTGAACCAGCAGCAGGTACACATGCCGCGGCGCACAAGAACGGCTGACAACACCACCGATCCTCCAAGGAACGTATATGAATTCTCGATTAATCGCTCTCAGTCTCGCATCTCTCGTCGCCTTCACGGCGTGTGATTACGAGTGGAAGGATGAGCCACCTACCGTTGCTAATCCGAACGCTGAACGGCAAGAGGGCGGTTCCGCTCCACAACAGGTGACGAAGCAAGAACCTGAAAAACCGAAATCAGACGCTCGGCCAGTGCTCCCTGCTGGAACCGCATACGCGGGATCCTCCAAGATTCCAGAGAAAGCGAAGCGCATCGAGATCCTCAACCTCGTTGCCACAAACGACGCGACGATCTCCTCAAATACACAAGGAAACGACCTAGAGAATGTCTTTGATGGAGCCGACGATTCCCTCCTTCGATCGCCAGAGATAAATCCTGTCGATGTGACGGTCGATTTCAAAACACCGAAAAAGATCCGCGCGATTCGTGTTCGGTCAACATATTCCGATTTCGCGGTTGCGGTTCAGATCGATAACGGCGAGCGCCTCATCCTCGATCCAGTTCCAGATGGCGACTGGGCACTCATGGTGTGGCCACAAGGGGTGACAGCCAAGC
This sequence comes from uncultured delta proteobacterium, assembly GCA_903920005.1. Lineage (GTDB taxonomy): Bacteria > Bdellovibrionota_C > UBA2361 > UBA2361 > OMII01 > OMII01. The sequence goes on along the minus strand of CAIXKI010000067.1, from coordinate 14,961 downwards.
GGCTCTTCGTTCAAACGCTCCGAAGATCACGGGACAACTTCGTGCACCTCAATGAGATTGAGGTTTTGGAGTAGGGAATAAGGACACCGAGGCCGGTGCCCCTCTATGAATTCCACCCCGCGACCTTGGAGAGTCTACTGCCGCAACGATCGAGAAACCCGCCGAATGCCTGATATTACATACTTTAGTCAACCTTCCCGGAGGTGCGATGTAGCAGTAAGGGGGCAACATCCTTTCCTTGATGAAGCCGTTTTAGAACCCCAAAAATCCAAGCTTGAGGCCGTTCACGACGTTGATACCAATCATCGACCGTCCCAACCAATCCTTCTTTTTTGGAAGGCTCCTCTCGTAGTTCTCAGTTGAAGATTTGATCTTTCTCAACAATTCTGTTCTCTGCCGAGTGACATTCATCCCCTCTCCAATACCCTTCGAATTTGGACCAGTGAGTTCATTCATGGCGTCAGCTAAATCTTTCAGATAAAGGTTACGAGAGAGTTCTAAACTCGTATCTGGATTTTTGCCGCGTACTTTATTAAAAGTTAGAGCCAAAGCGGAAAGCAGCTCTGCATCCGTGAGATATGCCTTTTCTTTAGCAGATTGTACGTTGTTCCAGTCAAACTCCGCCGGATTATTTTTCACGCCCCTATACTTATCGGCAAACATCTTGAACTGCCCTACTGTCAAGTAGCTCGCGCACAGCAGAAATCCGGCTGGTACGCCTATCGCTGCGACAGTAGCAACCGGCGAAAAGCCCGCCGCAAATCCGACCAAACCGCAAACTGTAGATCCAAGTTTAACACCAGAGACCGCCAAATTCGTCAAATTGCCAAAGGATAGGCTTTTTTTCGGTCGCACCTCGTGTGGTATATCGCGATTATCTTTCTGTCCCGTTGCTAGATTATTTCGAGCCTTACTAGCAAACTCCAAGACGCCGTTGACATCGAGATTTTTGGACCAGTCGGGAGCACTGAGGTCGATTTCGAAAAGTCGTTTCGCGGGCGCGTTTATCTCTTCTTGAATTTTACGACGAACAACTTCTGATATCGTTGCCTTAATGAGGCCGACTTTTTCTGGGGTCTCTCCGACGGCAGGCATGCCCTTAATTCGTTCCGTAAAATCATTTTGCAGATGACTGACGTCTAGCTTGGCGTTATTGAACATCACGTCCCTATCCGAGTCTGATTTGGTGGGGTGATCTAAGTCGATTTTGGACCTAATCTTTTGATTTGCGTCATTTACGATATTTTGCACTGCGACAGAAGCGGTAGCGAGCGTCGCTTCGACTATCTGATGCGTTAACAGGTCAATGATGCGGCAGGTGCTTTCCTCTCGGTCCTTATTATAAGCGGAAAGACCAATCTTTAAGTCCGGTCCGTTAGCGAGTCTAGCGCCAAGCTCAGTCGTTAAGGTGCTCCATGGCTTTTGGTCAGGAACTGTTGCTGTACCGACTTCGATGCTAGGATCCTTCGAAAGAGCTGCTATCGTGTCCGTCTTGATCGTCGTGATAAGTTTTTGAAGTTCTTTGATAGCTACCTTCTCCGGGGCTATATCTAGGTTCTTACTTCTAAGGTCCTTTAAATTGAAGGTGTCGTCTTTGGGCTTACCTGGCTTTTTGTCATCGGGTTTATTATCTTTTTGATGCCGAGCCATACAATCTCTCTCCGCCTGCTACTCGCATAATCGTGGTTGTAACCTCGAGTAGTCGTTTTAAACATCGCTCCCAAAAAACGTGTTCGCCGCATAGCGGCGTCTACAGAGAAAACCCACACCGTACTCGGTATATTGCCTGATATGGTGGTTTTCTCCAGAAACGTGACCTCAAGGCGCCATGCAAGCGGACCTCTCCTATAAATGTTCGTCTGAACAACTAGTTAGCTATAGGGTTGGGGGCTTACAGGGGTTCTGAGAAGTGCACGAAACTATTTAGGAGGTTATCGAAGGACCCCTTTTGGTGTAACCGACTGAAATCACCAGGTCATTCCCCTTTGTTCCCTTGCATTGCTCCAGCGGCGGATGGATTGGCCGCGTACCTGCCAGGATTGTTGAACAGCGCATTGTGTATTCCCCGTTCAGCACAACAGCCTGAATAGCCTCCCTATCAGGCCTCTTACATCGTTCTGCGAGTTGCCGACCTTAGTATATCTCCCCCTTCTATTGTATAGTGCTAAGAGCGGCTATTCGGAGCGATGCAAGCGAAGTACTCCGATCACCCTCTACGCTCTTTATCATTTTCAACTCTGTGTAGTGCCCTCAAGGCATGGTTTTAGAAGAGACCATTGTATAAGTCAGCAAAGTCTGGCTGGTGGTCTCTCGGAACTGTCGAAAGATAGCCGGAGGTTGATATGACTTTTTGTCGAAATTGCTCTGCTAGTGGATACGTTGCTGTCTCCTGTTCTTCATGCGGAGGATCTGGCACCGTACAAAATTTCTGCGGGTTTTGCGGAGGCTCGGGTTCCTATTTCAATGGTATCGAGAACGTCAGCTGTCAGTGCGGTGGTGGTATGAACACAAGCACATGCCCAACGTGCGGAGGAGATGGTTCAACGTCTCAACCCTGCGGCTATTGTGGAGGCAGCGGTAAACAAAAAGAGTAACGTTATGGAGAGAGGCAAGCGATATTCTCCTTGCCTCTCTCCAGTTTTTAAATTGAGGGCTCTCCAGAGATTTGAATGTCGAGGTTTCCTTACCTCCCAACCTCGTAGCGGGAGGGCACCCCGTGTCTTATGAAACCTCCGTCAGTTGAAGCCTCAAGAAATTCCACTTCCCACTAGGTGGGGTCTCTGGGGCCTGCGGGCAGCTATCGATTTTACGTAGCTTAGCAGCTGATGCTGACTTAAGGCCCTGGAAGTTACCCCCACTCAATGTTTCCAGCGCTCTTACCATTTTATCCCAAACCACTTCTGCCGTGTTATTTACATCAACGGTTGCTCTTTGGTGGCTGCGGGAATGTATCGATTGAATCTAACTGAGCCGTTGATGGTGATTTTAGGCCCTCTAATTTAGCGCCACTATGTTTTTCCAACGCCGTTACCACCTGATTAAGACCCACCCCCCCGAGGTTATTTAAGTCAAGGTTCGCGGTACTTCCGTTAATATTCGGCACGGTGCCATACACGTTTGGATTCAACATATCTAACTGCCCTCCGACACCGACACTAAAGAGAGACTGATTGTCGAATGCCGCCTGGACCTGACTGCTACCATGGTTATCCAGACCATGGTTCATGGTAGCCTTTGAGTGCGTCAAGAATCCATGCCCACTGTAGCCCGCCGCTCCGGATATCCCTCCGCCAGCATACTGCACAGCCTCAAGGCTATTATCCTTTTTCCTTCCGGTTGCATACCCATCTAAAACCCCATTCATCGCCATACCAGTCATATCTGAAGGCTTGTGACCTGCACTCAAACTACCTGCGTTCATACCAGCGATACCTGCTGAAGATGCCACATGAGACGCGAACGCGTTCTTTGCCTCCCACACCGCGCTGTCACTATCAAATCGGAGGCCTTCCTGAAGATTACCGGCGTATTGGTTTTTGCCTGCCGCTTGCAATCCCTCGTTGGACTGCCTCCAGTGTGCATCCTGCGCGAATCCAGCCGCTTTTGCCCCAGCGATCGCAGCCCGCTGATGCGCCGCCAACGATTTCATATTAGCGCCGGCCCATGCCTGCTTCATAGCAGGCGACATTTCATTATTACCCGCCACCGGACTAGTGATGCGTCCAGGGGTGATAGTATCCCCCTCTTTTCCACCAGCACCTGGAGCCTTGTCTCCACCGCCACCGCCACCGCCACCAACATTCTTGAATGGCTTAAAAGGCACGCCTAATCCAGCAGGAAGTGTCTCGGATAGAAGTGGTAAGGCATTACCCATAGTATTTTTGGCGTTATCAACCAAGCCTGCAGTTCTATTTGCTTCACCCGCACGCGCGCTATGAAATCCGGCAAGATTCCCCAGAGCCTTCTCGTTCACTCCATGATTAAGAGCTTCATTCTTTAATCCAAAGATCTCTCCGGCGCCGCCCCCATTCGCTCCCGCCTTCCTCATCGCCTTAGCAGCCGCAGCCTGCCCCAAAGATCCCTGATTCGTCATTGCGGTGTTTGTAGCCGCATGCTGATACCCCGTCCTAGCCGCTCCTCCAGCATCGTTACCGACACCTTGGAACGCATCCTTCGCCATTCCCGCCATTCCAGCTTTAGCTCCAAGAACGAGCTGTCCGGTTACTGCTGGAACCGCGAGGTAGAGCGCGGACATGATGTAGATGTACCAACCGTTAGCGAGATCGAGGTCTGCGTTGGCGCTGACGATGAGGAGCTTGTCAAAAAGTTCCCATGCATTTTCTTGAGTTTGATCGGCGCCACCACAACTACTTGCGTCAACGGTGCCGGCGGCTAGGGAGCAGATTGCTGGGATAGGAAGCGCCGCGTCTGCCGCATTTTGCACGACGAAGTTTCGGCCTTGCACTCCGATACCACCGACTTTCTTCGCAGTTGTTAAAAGCGTGTTGGCACTCTGCGCCATATTGGTACCACTTCCCAACATCGCCCAGACGCTTCGCTCAATTACTTGCACCATCGCGAAGCCAACGTCCCAGAGCTTAACCCAGGCGAAGAACGCTACCCAGGTGAAGAATCCCTTGTAGTGCCCCGGCAAAATCACCAACATCGTCGCGATTGGGTACGCGGCTATAAGGAGATACGCGATGATACCTTGAATGTATGGCATCATCACCGCGGCGTTATAGAGCTCGGTGTATTTCATCTTCGAACCAGACGTCCGCACGTACGCGTCTCCGTAGCTCTTCGACTGCTCTGATGGCGCGAAACGTTGATCGTAGGAGGTCACCTGAGGGGCATACAGAAGCTCGTTTCGAAGTATGAAGGCGAGGATGAGGTGCTTTACGAACGCGGCTTGTTCGTCTTTACTCGCGTAAGCCCCGCCGTTTGTAGAGCGGATATCCCAGCCGTAGAAGAGCGTGCGATTAAAACTCTCCTCACTGAAGCCTGACGGCGCTGCTCTCAGAAGTTGGTGATACGAGTGCCCAGCTTCCCAACGAAGCCCCTGGATAATCGTCCATAGGTACTCTGAGCACACGATTCCCTGCCCACGACCTGCCTTGAGAGGCTCTGCATTATTTAACTTCGGGGTAAAGGTACCTAACGAACCAGTGCCGTTATAATCCCTCAACATCACCATGAGCGAACGGGGTGTCGGAATACTTACGGTATCAAGGTTTGCTTGAAACTGTGCGTAGTCCGCGTTTTGTCCCGACGAACCACCCATCAGGGACTGTATCGGCTGTGTGCCGCGAGCCTGTGTCGCCGCGATGTACGCCCCTGAGTTGATGCCTTTTTTGAACTCATCACCACACTCAGAAGAGAGAAACGTCACGAGTGCGTCGCGCAGGGACGGATTACGCACGGTAGCGCCTACGATATTCTCAAGCATCGGCCACTTAAGGGTCGATAAAAGCCACCACGGTCCATCGCCTAAATTACCTTTTGCCGCGAGATTAGAGTTTGCACCACCGTCACCGCTCTCATTTGTGACTCCCGTGAACTCAACAAGCTGATTGGTCGTTGCGCTGAAAAGCCCGTCAAGAAACACCATCGGATACGCGACAGTATACCTTCCTGAGGGGCCATTCTTTCCATTTACGCCAACCTTACCCTGGGTTACGAGCCGGGTATTTTTAAGACCAGTCTCGGCGATTCTCCACACATCGCTCATGTCGTTCGCGGCTTTATTCGCGACAACCCAGTTTACTCCCTGGACCTCCATAGTCGTGCCTACAAGGAAGGAGTAGAACGCTGGGCCAAGGAAGAACCAGGTATAATTTCGCATCGGCGAGTTCGTCGCCACTCCGATCAGCGCCGCAACAGCCGCGCCGATATAGAGGAGGATCCCCCACTTTCCGAAATTAGTCTTATCAATCAGCTCGATCACATCGGCGTGAGTCATGTAGCCGATGTTTGCCCACGCCACCGTAACCGCCGTATAGAAGGAACCTGGACATGAGTCGGCAGTACAAGCGGTAGCACCTTGAACACTAAACGAGAGGTGAGCGGCGGCAGACACAGTACTGAACGTCTGAACCATGAGATCGATAACCGAGAGGAGTGAGGTGATGAATTCCATACCTATTTTTTCACTCCTACTACCTGTGCCTCAGCCACGTTATTGCTACCCGGCCTGAGCCCGTTTCCTGCGCCTACGTCACCCTTTGACAGCTTACCGAGATAGTCGATGAAATCAGCGAATCTCACGCGGTTATTGTTAAGCTCGGCGCCGACATCGAGCCCTGCGAGTGCTCGCTTGAACACGTCGTCAACTAGCCCGTTAAGCATCGGATCGGTGGAGAACTTCTTTGAAATAAAGAAGAGGTTATTATAAGTGTGAAGGGTACGAGAGCGCGCCATCAAATACGAGAGGTGCAAGATAAGTCTCTTTCGAACGCATCCGTTTGTACCGGAGCAATCATTGAGATTGGTACCTGACGCTTCCCCTTCGGTTGGAATGTTATCCGCTGTAAGTTTAATATCAGAGCCGCAGTTGAGTTTCGAGGTATCCTCATTTCTCTCGATGTACTTCCACAGCTGTTCAACTACGTTGAGCGTCAAAGGAAAATCAGGAGAGCTGGCAAGTTCCCACGGGTCTCCAAAGCTTTGGTCCTTTCCAATATCTTTGGAGGTCGCGAGGGTCTCTTTCTGGAATATTTCCTTACCTGCATTTTTTTTAGCTTTCTTCCATTCGCACACGTCAGCAAGGATGGTGTTGATATTCTCCCAAACGACGACAACCTCTTCCCAATTTGCGTTCGCGACACCTCGACGCTTCTGTGTATCGTTAGCCCCTTCTTTTGGCGCGATGTAGGTGTATTCGATTTTTCGGGAAAGGTCCTCTGGTTTCTTAATCTCCAACTTCATATCCCCGACGAGTTTCACAAACTCCTCCTTAAGCGCATCGATCTGATCGTTTTTATATGGCGTGCTGGTTGCCGCAGTCCCTGAGGCGTTTCCGGGGTTAAAGACAAGTTCGCTCAAAATGCGAATGTTTTTATCGTTTGAAGTGGCAGATGTAGGGAGGTGCTCGAAGGTGTAAGGAGAGGTGCCATCCTTCAGGTCCTTCATCTCAGGTTCTTGTGGCTTCTTTCCATTCTCTCCCGAAGCCATGTAGATCGCTGCCGGCCAGATATTCTTGTTATCGCCTTCACGCAAAAGATGCGCGACGCGGCGAACGTATGCCTCCTTTGCCTGCCCGGTATCATCAACAACATCCAACATCTTCATCTGCGCGTCTTGAGCCTGGAGCATATTGGACATGAGGTTCGAGCCGATGTTCATACCTCCCATAAAACCTGTCGCGGCGCCGTTCTCAACCATCATGTAGGTTTGCATGAGCACGTTCACCTTAGCCTGCGTGAGTTCCTTGAGGAGCTTATTCGTGACATCAGAATCTAGGATCTGACGGAGACCGCGAAGCGGCGGAAGGGAGATATTATCACTCTCACGAGAGTTCAAACCGAAGTCAGGAACTTCGGAGGTCTTCTCCGGGAGATATTCCCCTGGCTTTTCGGCCGAATCCGCGAACCCCTGCTCACCCGGCAGCGGGGGGAGGAGGAACTTCTGTCCAATTGCGTACTCAGAGCCATATCGACCTACTTGCTCAGCTCCACGCTTTGCGGCTCCTCGCATCGCTATGCGAGCCGCACCCTTATCACTTTTATATCGGCCAAGGACTGGGTTTTGGGCGAACGCCTCGTGCGAGATGAGAAACACGAATGCACTCACTACAGTGAGCGCCATCGCTATCCTTCCCACCTTGCGCTGTTCGGTTACGGTACTCACTTCGCTGACCCCTTCATCGTCCTAAGAACCTTTTCGACCTCATCCGCGGCTCGCATACCCTCAAGGTGGTATGTCTGCCTCGACGTAAGTGCCAGGAACACAAACGTTGGATACCTCTGTATCCGCAGTTCAGGGGCTAATGCTTCTCCATTAACGAGCGGGAATGGGAACGAGGTGAGCGCTCCGAGCTTTTTGAGTCCCGGAAGCTCATAAGTTCGCATAGTTAGCCCGACCATAGAGACATTCGGGTCGTCTTTGAATTTTTCAGCGAGTGGTTTCAGTGAGTTAGAGAACTCCTTCACCTGGAGGCTTCTTTCATCGAAGAATATCAAGAGCTTAACCTTGCCATCGGGATCTACGGGTATCTTGGGTGCTACGCGTTCCTTGGAAAGGGAGGCTGTCGAGGCAGTTTCAGCCCATTCATCCCCGGTCAGTTGGCCCTTAGAAGCCGCAAGCAGCTGATCTTGCGAGAGTTTTCTTTGAGACTCCTCAAGTCGGGTCTTCTCCATGAGCTCTTTAAGCTCCATCCGCACAGCTCCTACCTGTCCAGACTCCTCGACTTCCTGGGCTGGGCGCATACCGAGCGCCTCAGACGCAAGGAGTTGGTAATCGGTCGCCTTCGAGACGGTCTGTTGGATCTGCGTGTTGCGACGAGCAAGGGCGATTGAGTACTGCCACGCGAGCTCTTTGTCTCCACTGTTGAGGGCCTCAAAGAGCGCCTGCATCTCCATTGGAGATTCTTTCTGAGCTTTAACTGGGCTTGGCTGATCGGGAGATCCGTACTTGGCGATGATCTGCTCACGAGTAAGTGGGCCTGAGGTTTTGCTTTGCGCGGGTGCTGTATTTTGCCCGTTTTCAGGGGCATTTTGCGCGCTTTTCAACGCCTCTGCTGTCTCTTTTTGAATTCGGAGTTTCGCTTCATCAACGGTCGCTGGGTAATCGCGATAGATAACCGTAGCGGAGGAGTTCTCATGAACGGGTGCTTTGAAATCGACGGCGTCACCCTTGGCCCAGAACCCTTTCAACTCGCCATCGGTCGCCTGCGCGGACGAGAGAGCCGGCATCGCGGCGAGGAGCGCAGTGAAGATGATTGAATGTAAAAATCGCATACAGCCAAAACCGAAGGTGTGCACCAACTCCTAGTCTACCTGAGTTATGGGGGGCAGGTGCGATTCTGATACCTAACCTGGCTGTTTTTGTTGAAGTTTTTCTTATTTCATGAGGAATTTGAGGGGGTTGGAATGGGTCGTTATGTGTCGGTTTTTGGTCGTTTAGGGGCGAGGCGGCGCCTGGGGTAAGGGGCGATAATTATGCGATTCGCGTAAACCCGCGGCGAGCGTCCCTGGAGGGCCGGCGGCCTCGCCGGCTTGTCGCATCCCGCAACATCAATCACGTCGAAACATTCGTACCTGCGGCCGGCGAGGCCGCCGGCCCTCCAATTGAATTCCACGTTGCATTCGTACCCGCAACCGCCCCTCCAGGATCAACTCAACGCATCACACGAGCAGAACAGATTCCGATCGCCGTACACCCCGTCGATACGACCGACGGATGGCCAGAACTTGTTCTCTTTTGTCCACGGCGCTGGAAATGCAGCGAGCTCCCTGCTGTAGGGGCGATCCCAGTTGTCGCTAACGACGACGGCGGCGGTGTGCGGGGATTGCTTTAAAGGGTTGTTCGTTTTGTCGAACTCGCCCGACGCTATCTTTCGCACTTCGTTTCGGATCATCTTGAGCGCTTCGATAAATCTATCGAGCTCGCCCTTCGACTCGCTCTCCGTTGGTTCTACCATCAAGGTACCGGCAACGGGCCATGAAACGGTCGGGGCATGAAACCCGTAATCCATTAGACGCTTGGCGACATCCTCAACCTCAACACCTGCTTCACTCTTCAGCGCGTTGAGATTCAAGATACACTCGTGAGCAACGAGACCCGCAGAACCTCGGTAGAGAACCGGGTAATCGTTCTCCAACTCATGCGCGATGTAGTTTGCGGAGAGGATCGCTATCTTCGTCGCCTCAGTCAGCCCCTCTCCTCCCATCATCGCTATGTACATCCACGAGATCGGAAGGATACTCGCTGAGCCCCATGGCGCGGCAGAGATAGCGCCGACCCCTTTCTCTCGTCCCAAATCCACAACGGGGTGATTCGGCAAGAATGGAGTGAGGTGTTTTCCACAACAGATCGGACCCATTCCTGGTCCACCGCCACCGTGCGGAATACAGAAGGTCTTATGGAGATTGATGTGACACACATCCGCTCCAAATTCGCCCGGAGCGCAGAGACCAACGAGCGCGTTCAAGTTGGCGCCGTCCATGTATACCTGACCGCCGCACGAATGAACGATCTCACACGCTCTCTTAATTCCCTCCTCGAACACTCCGTGCGTTGAAGGATAGGTAACCATGAGCGCTGCGAGCTTCTCTTTGTGCTGCTCGGCCTTCGCTTGAAGATCAACGAGGTCGACGTTTCCGAGTTCGTCACACGCCACGGTGACAACCTCCATACCCGTCATAACAGCGCTTGCCGGATTAGTTCCGTGCGCTGACTTAGGGATGAGGCAGATCGTTCGGTGATGATCATTTCTGCTATGGTGATAGGCGCGGATAACAACGAGCCCCGCGTACTCACCCTGAGACCCCGCGTTTGGTTGAAGCGAACAACCGTCGAAACCGGTGATCTCACACAAACTCTTCTCAAGGTCCGTAAACATCTCCTCGTATCCAGCACGATGACGCGCGGGAGCGAACGGGTGAAGTCCGCCGAACTCTGGCCACGTAACGGGCAGCATCTCAGAGGTGGCGTTAAGCTTCATCGTGCAAGAGCCAAGCGGAATCATCGAAAAACCAAGTGAGAGATCTCGCGACTCAAGCTTTCGCACGTAGCGAAGGAATTCCGTCTCGGAGTGGTAGGTATTAAATACCGCATGATGGAGGTAATCGTCTCCACGAACGAGCTCTTTCGGAATCGATACCGCCGCTGAAGAGAGAGCATCCGCGCACTCCTGTCGGGTGGTCGAGAGTCCGATTCCAGCGCAGAGCGCTTGAAGATCATCGATCCCCTTTGCTTCATCAAAACTCACACCGATGGTTGAGTCGGAGAACAGGCGCACGAGCACACCAGACTTCTCAGCCATTTCAGCGATGGTCTTTGCCTTCTTCGCGCCAACATCAACAACAACGGTGTCAAAATAGGTCGTATTGGTAACGGTCAGGCCGCCTTTCTTGCAGAGCGCGGTGAACGCGCCCGTGAGTTTGTTGACCCTCTCAGCTATCGCTCGGAGCCCTTTAGGGCCGTGATACACGGCATACATACTCGCCATATTTGCGAGAAGGACTTGCGCGGTGCAGATGTTACTCGTCGCTTTCTCGCGACGGATGTGCTGCTCACGAGTTTGCAGAGAGAGTCGAAGCGCTGGCTTACCATTTGAATCCCGCGAAACTCCAATCAAACGACCGGGCATGGTACGTTTGTACTCATCGCGAGTTGCAAAGAACGCGGCGTGCGGCCCGCCGAATCCCATCGGAACGCCGAAGCGCTGCGCTGAACCAACGACGATATCAGCTCCCATCTTTCCGGGAGGGGTGAGGACGGTGAGTGAGAGGATGTCGGCCGCGACACACACGAGAGCATTCGCGCTGTGAGCTTTGGAGCAAACCGCCGTGAGGTCCTGAAACTCTCCTCGTGTATCTGGATACTGAATGAGGCATCCCACAACGCTTTCAGTGAACTCAAACTTCGCAACTGGCGCGACGGTCACCTTCACACCCAGCGCTTCCGCGCGGGTAGCGACAACGCCAAGGGTCTGCGGGTGTACCGCGTCTGAGACGAGGTACTCGTGAGTCGTTGTAGCACCTTTAGCTTTCGTTGAGACAGCAAGGGACATCGCCATCGCTTCCGCCGCGGCAGTTCCTTCGTCGAGAAGTGAGGCGTTCGCGATCGCCATCCCCGTGAGGTCCATGATGAGGGTCTGGAAGTTAAGGAGCGCCTCAAGACGACCTTGCGCGATCTCAGCTTGATACGGCGTGTACTGGGTGTACCAACCTGGATTCTCAAGGATGTTGCGCTGAATGACCGGTGGCGTAATCGTGTCAGAGTATCCCATGCCCAAGAAGGAACGAGCGACCGTATTCTTGCTTGCGATTCCTTTAAGACGCTCAAGAGCTTCATACTCGGAAAGAGCCGAGGGAAATCGAGAGAGCGTAAGAGGCTTCGCGCGTCGAACGGTGGCGGGAACTACCGCCTCAATAACCTCCTGGAGAGACCTCTTTCCAAGCGTGGCGACCATCGCCTTCACCTCTTCCGCGTTTGGGCCGATGTGGCGGCGCTCGAACTCTGAAATTCCGAATCCGGTTCGTGCGCCTTGTACTTCTTGTGACTCTTCTCTGCTCATTTTTTCTGCCAACATGGTTCGCTTAATTGGTGCCCAGTCTGTTACGAGATTACCTACTTATTGATCAACTTCTTGTACTCATCAGCAGACATAAGGCCCGCGATCTCAGACGAAGAAACGCCTGAAAGCTTCACGATCCAACCGTCCGTGTAAGGAGTATTGTTGATGAGTCCAGGATCATTTGACAGTGCGTCGTTCCGCGCGGCTACCGTTCCGGCGACTGGCGAATAAACATCTGACGCTGCCTTAGTGGACTCCACAACGCACAGTGTGCCGTGTGTCGCGACGCTTTTTCCGATCGCCGGAAGGTCAACGAATACGAGGTCGCCAAGCTCTGCCTGCGCGAATTCGGTGATGCCTACTACTGCCGTGTCGCCTTCAAGGCGAACCCACTCATGATCTTTCGTGTATTTGTATTCAGCTGGAAATTCCATGGTTATCTCCTTGGTTTATTTTGAACGTTTATAAAAAGGCAGTTGCACCACATGGCCCGCAATCGCTCGACCGCGGACTACGAATGAAAGCCTTGTATCGATCGCTGCATCCTTTGACGAGACAAGCGCCATGCCGAGCGCCTTGTTCACCGTGGGCGTTTTTGTCCCACTCGTCGCGCTTCCGATATCCTCTCCTGAGAGGGTCTTTACCGCGTCGCCCTGACGAACGATGCCGGCCTCATCGAGATAGAATCCAATCAGAGTTCGGGGAACCCCACTCTCTCTCTGTTTTTGAAGCGCTGCTCGGCCGATAAAATCACCTTTATCGAGCTTCACGATCCAGCCGAGGCCGGACTCTAAAGCGGACACATCCTCTCCAAGCTCATGTCCATGAAGAGGATACGCTGCCTCAAGACGGAGCGAGTCGCGAGCGCCCAATCCACACGGAAGCACGCCATACCCAGCACCGTGCTCAAGGAGCAACCTCCAAAGGTCTACCGTCTTATCGGCACCAACGAATATCTCAACGCCATCCTCTCCGGTGTATCCAGTGCGCGCGACGATAACCTTGTTGCCGAGGATCTCGCCCTCACAGAAGTGGAAGACTTTCACCGCGTTGAGATCGGCGCCCTTTACTAACGGGGCAACCAACTCAATCGCCCGTGGGCCCTGCACCGCTATCTGTCCGTACTCAGCGCTGGCGTTCGTAATTACCGCGTCAGTTGGATTGTTCTTAACGAGCCACTCGAAATCTCGATCAGCGTTCGACGCGTTTACGCAGAGAAAGAATCGATCCTTGCTGAAACGGTACACGATGATGTCATCGATAACTCCGCCCCGCTCATTTAGGATCGCGCTGTACTGAGCTTTGCCGTCGTAGAGAGAGCTAACCTTGTTGCACGTAAGGTACTCAAGCGCCTTTTCGGCAGAAGGTCCGGTGACCCATATCTCACCCATGTGGCTGACATCGAAGAGCCCCACCTTTTCGCGTACAGTCGTGTGCTCTGCGACTACGCCCGAGTATTGAACCGGCATCTCCCATCCGGCGAATTCAACTATTTTCCCGCCAAGGCGGACGTGCTCATCATAGAGAGGGGTTTTTTTCATAGAACTACTCCATTTCGTCGAGCGCAGTTACTCACCGTGTTTGAGATCAACATCGCTACGGTCATCGGGCCAACTCCACCTGGAACTGGAGTGATCGCCGATGCCACCGGGGCGACATCGTCGTAGTCAACATCGCCGCATAGCTTGCCGTCCGGAAGGCGATTGATGCCAACATCAAGCACGATTGCGCCCGGCTTAACCCAGTCGCGTTTTACAAGACGGGGAACACCAACCGCGGCGACCACGATATCCGCGGCTCGACACACACCGGGAAGGTCAGTCGTCTTTGAATGAGCGAAGGTCACCGTCGCGTTGCGCTCTAAGAGAAGGAAGCCCATCGGCTTTCCAACGAGCTGCGAGCGACCGATCACGACGGCGCTTTTGCCCGCAAGCGAGGCCCGAGGGAGATCCGCGAGCGTCGTTGTTTCGCCAAGCGTTATATCGCTCATCGCGAGATCGAGCATCGTCATAACGCCGAGAGGAGTACATGGACGTGGAGCGGGAGCACCTTGAAGAAGCAATCCCTGATTGGCCGGGTGAAGCCCGTCAGCATCCTTCTCGGGCGCGATCATTCGAACGAATTCAGAGCCATCAAGGGGAGCGGGAAGTGGTAACTGAAGGAGGATACCATCGACCTTGTCGTTATGATTGTAGCCTTCAATGACAGCGGCGAGCTCTTCACGAGTTACCGAAGCCGGAAGGTGCGAGTCGAATGTTTCGAGCCCACACTCTTTGGCGAAGCGATGCTTTGACGCGACGTATGTTTTTGAGGCTGGATTCTCTCCCACGAGGATCACCGCAAGGCCGGGGGCGCGATTAATTTTAGAAGAGAGGGTTGTAACGTGTGCTGTTACGGTGCGAGCAACTGCGCGCGACAAGGTTTTGCCGTCGAGGATCTTAGGGCCAGAAGCAGCGCCGTGAGACGTGCGTTGGGACATGCAGCAACCTCGCTGAAAATATTCCGTTTGGAGCCGTAACTTTTATAGTCGAGCGCTAGGGTCAAGTAAACCCAAGGGTCTAGAAAGATTTGCGTTCGTGGGTAACGGGGCAACAAGGCGGGTTTTGATGTGGGCACCGAGGGTCCGGCGCCGGCGTTTCCTAACCCCACGAGCTGATTTCGCTTAAATGAGTCAGAATATCTCGCAGTCCACTTTTTCTCATGCGCAAATCCCTCGTGGT
>CAIXKI010000066.1 GCA_903920005.1 uncultured delta proteobacterium | reverse complement strand
GCCTTCTGGGAGCGGATGGTACAGTGCCGATATGTCAGGAGATGGTTCCATTATTATTTTGGCCGACACAAACAATACTACGGTTTGGTCAACTAATGGCGGCACCTCTTGGAGCTCCTCGGCCACCCTGGGCGCGAAGGTAGGAGTGTCACGTTCCGGCAATCTAATGATTAGTGCGCAGGCGAATGGCTATGCGGGAACAGTGTCCGTGTCGACTGACTATGGATCTACATGGACTCAAAAACTTGCGTCAGATCCGAATGGTTCGACATGGGAGGATGTTAAGGTCTCGGATGATGGATCGAAAATAATTCTCGCCTACACGAGCGGCCTCGCCATCTCCTCAGACCGCGGCGACAACTGGACGTACATCACTGATAAGAAGGGGCCTGTAGCCCTTTCGTCAGACGGAAGCGTCATTTTAGCTAGCACTCTTGCTTCAGACTGGAAGACTTACCTTTCTACCAGACGGTCCACTACCACCGTCGGTGCAAGTTATGCCGCAATCGGGGAGGAAGGCTCCTCTATCGATCTTGTGTATCTCGGGAACGATAGCTGGGCAGTTACGAACTCCGCCGGAGGCGTTACGTATTATTAATTTGACTAGAACTGCAGTTTTTTTCTTTCTCTGTACCCGGGCTACCTCACCACCAAGGGTAGTAAAGCCCCCGGAGCCCCATGCGATGGAACGCTCAAGCTCTCCGGCAAAAGCAGTGAAAATCTCCATAAAGGAGACTCTAGATACACGTATCCGCTGCGAACCGGAGATCGCAAAAATCTGGTGGGTAGAAAAACTAGCGACCAAGCGCGTTAGCGAGCTTCGGCATAGAAGGTGGATACAACCCAGGGGGATACGGAACCGTAACATCCCCCAGCTTCCACCGTTCCCGAACTGCTCTCGCCTTCTGCATGAGCGCTTTTAAAAATCTAATAAACTCAACCCGCACACTGCGTTTCTCTGAGAGGCACCACATTCGACGCCCCGTGCGTCTGGGGCGGTAGGTAGTATCAAACACCTGTGCAATAAGGCGCTCTCTTCCGAACACGCGCTTCTTCTCTCTCATTCTCTTCCTCTCAGCGCGCCGCTCAAGCATTCTGATATGCGTAATCAACCGCTCGTTAAGTTTTTGTTGTTCCTCCGCTGAGTCGTATCCAAAGGCTTCCATCCACGCGTTTGGCTCAAGGGTAAACGTCTGCACCTCATCTGAGGCAGCTACCATCTCTTCGGCGAGCTTTGTGTATCCTCGTAGGTTGTTGGCATCTCGTGGGATAGCGGTGAACTGGGGGCGCCTAAGCCGCTTCCATTGACGGGTGAGCTTTCCTGATTGAAACATCTTCCAGGAGGAGAACCCAGGGTACCTGTCGATGGAGGTTTCCAAGTTATCCTTGGCTGGATTCGCATAGAGATACGCTATCGCTAGTAAGGCTCTCGTAGGGGTGAGAACGATCGGGCTGTCGTACCCCTCACACCACAGGGTCCGTTTGTTTCGTCCCAGGAGCCCGTTAATCATGTGAGCTGACTCGGTTTTGAAATGCCGAAAGAAAGCCTCAACGTGGTCGGGGTCTATGACCACTAAGACGACATGGATATGCGTAGCCTCTACAATCATGTGGCAGATCCGAACCGGGTAGAGTTCGCATGCCGCAGCAAGGCAGCTCTTCACGATCGCCTGACACAGTGGATTAGCTAGAAGCAGTAATCCCTCTTCGAGGCTAAACGTGCAAAACAACACGCTCCCGTGAGGGTGGTATTTCATCTTCTTTTCCATGAGGGTCTGTTCGGGAAAACGAAGAGGCAGTTGCTGATG
>CAIXKI010000065.1 GCA_903920005.1 uncultured delta proteobacterium | reverse complement strand
GAATTGAAATGGGAGGCGTTTCGAATGGGACCTCGATTTCATGAGGAGCCTATCGTTTTTCGTGATCGGGTAAATGGATGTTCGAAGCTAACAGTTGGGATCCTGTGGGAAGTTTTATTACTTCCTTGGAGGCTACTGACCTTCAGGCTGTAGTTGCTAACTTCGCGGTGGTTGTCATTAGTCGTTTGAGCTCGTTTTAAGCTAACCCGTTGAACAGCCGCTCTCAACTAAAAAGCTAGATTAATCCTTGCGCAGTTGAGGGACGTTTGACCTACATTATTCCGATCATCGACTCCTCGAACCTCGTAAAAAAGGTCGCGGTAGTCGATTCCAAGAATAAAATTGTCGCCCTCGGCGATGACACGAACGCCGCTCTTCAGGAACTTAAAAAACTCCGTGAGGCGGTTGGTTTAAAAAAAGCCTAGTCAGAATTGACGAGGCGGTTCTGCGTGGACGAGGATTCTGAGAGTAGACAGCTCTCCTGTTACTTGAATCCTTGGACCATATCGGGCGCGTACATTTGTCCGCGCGACTATAGTATCTACCCAAAAGGTTGGCTTAAATCACCGAATCGATAGTTACAATACATCGATTTCGGATTCCGCGTTCTACAAGCGCGTAGAGGTCGTAATCACAGGGAGGCAGTGACTCGTTTAAAAAACGTTTTGTCTCCCTGCCTTTACTTTGTAAGGTTGTTGGAGTCACTGTTCTTCTCTCTTTGTTTCAATGCCCCCCCCCTTTGGAGTACCTTCGTCTCGTATCTGGAAGTCAGAGAGCTTAAAGCCGGACCTGTATTATCAGGGATTACTGAAAACGGTGGGTCATGGTAGGTTACGTATCGTTAGACCTGTCATCATACGAGGTATACTCATGCGTCTTCGCTGCTTGCTCTCTCTCACCTTCGTCCTCTCCTTATCCGCGTGTTCAAGCTCCTCGCCTGCCAGCCCTGAAAAAGCATCGTGTGGACATGCTTGTGCGTGCGCATCAGCGAGTTGCACCTGTGAAGGATGCGCCGCGCATACGGGAGGAACTTCGTGTTCGTGCGGGCATGGGGCAACCAATAAAGTCATGGATGATAGCGGCCACTCGTGCGGGCATACGCACTAATAGGGCAGAAGGTTCTCCGTCTCTGCTGAAGGCTCTCCGTCTCTGCTGAAGGCTCTCCGTCTCTGCTGAAGGCTCTCCACGGCTGGAGAGGGTAAATAATACCAGTGCGATCCTGAGTGTCACGTAATTAGATCTTTTTAACGAATTGCGACTTGAGCTTCATCGCGCCGATTCCATCGATCTTGCAATCGATATCGTGATCGCCCTCAACGAGGCGGATATTACGAACTTTCGTTCCCACCTTAACCACGGTTGAAGATCCTTTTACTTTCAGATCTTTAATGACCGTTACGGTATCACCATCTTGGAGGATGTTTCCGTTAGCATCTTTGATCGTGTTCGAGATCTCCTCCGTTGGAGTGGTGGATTCACGAGACCATTCGTGGGCGCAAACAGGGCATACAAATAGGAGCCCATCTTCGTAGGTATGTTCAGAGTCGCATTTAGGGCAGTTGGGTACATCTGTCATCAAATCGTTGTATCAGAAATACGTCATCTGAGCCATCAGGTGCGGTAATCGGGGAGGTCGAGTCTCTCAAGAGGCCTCCCTTGTCGTGGAGCGCCGAGAAGTCTGCTCTTAGGGTGTCGCGGTACTGGCTGCGCGGCTCGGATGTGAAAATAGCCCCCGCTCGCAAGCAGGGGCTATTTTGATTAGTTGAGCCCTTGGCGCGCCTATCGGCGACTCGCTTTTGGTCGGCTTTGAGATGCTTTTCGCGGAGATGCCCTACGGGCAGCTTTGGAGCGAAGCGGTGCTACTTGGGCGCTCTTAACCGCGGCCGTTTTCATAGAGGCTTTTTTTGTGGACTTGTTACGTCCCAACACTGGTGAGCTCGTGGCTGCACTCGCGATCGGACTCGCGACTCCCCAATTTTGTGAAGCTGCTGGTTTGCGCGAAGCACCACGCGGCGTATATCGCGCCTTACTAGTTTTTGCTTGTCGCGTCGGTTTCTGAGTGGATTTAGATTTTTCTGCTCGAGGCATAAGTATCTCCTTAAACGTTAACACCCTTAGGTGACCATTCTTGGAGAGATTAGTGTGTGATTATCGTCACATTCCGAGCCTCATGTCCAAATGCGTCTCCAATCATCGGCAACGTTTCGGAGTTCTTTCTTCAACCCTCTCAATAGCCAAATAGGTAAGAGGTGGTCTCCGCTGTTACGCGAATAGGGTTGTCCCCCAACCATCTCTTTGCGTATGAGCGGTGTGGTCTGCAGGTCTTGATCGAGAACGTTGATGAAGGGATAGTGAGAAGGGTAAAAAGCGTGAGTTTATGACATCTTCAATTAAAGTGTACCACTATCCAAAATGTTCAACGTGTAAAAAAGCGCTCGCCTTTCTTGTTGATCACGGGGTAGCGTTCGAAGGGATAGATATCTCTGTTTCTCCGCCATCTGCAGCTGAAATTCGAACAATGATAGGGCGAAAAGAGGCCATTCGGCCCCTTTTTAATACGTCGGGGATTAAGTACCGAGAGGGGAGATTCGCCGAGAAGCTCCCCTCAATGTCGATTGAGGATGCTGTAGCGGTGCTCTCTGATGACGGGATGTTAGTGAAGCGCCCCTTTGTGCTGACGGATACCTGCGCGTTGCTCGGGTTTAAGGTCGACGAGTGGAGCGTTTTTGTTACTCAATCCAGGAAGCAATCATCATAGTAATGACCTGGTAGAGGTCGGGGAGGTAGTGACAATGCGGGGGGCACTGACGGTAAGAATGGCTTGCTAGTCTCCGCGACATACGTTTCGGTTGCGGTCGTGAATGTTCGGATCACGCGGCCGTCAGGTTTTAAGGAACGCGATAGATGCGATAAGATCTCTGCCCGGACGTCTGGCCACTTCGGACCTGTCGTGAACATGATTTCAACGCACTTTCTGGTTGGGAAAGCACAGATGTAGTAGGCATCAAAAGACCCACTTTGAAGAAATCCGAGCGAATCAGGAGCCAAGAGGTCGGCCTGATGCCATTCGAATCGCTCATGTCGCTGCGGGCTTAAGTCTACACCGACTGGCTTAGCTCCTAGTTTGACCAAGAGGCGAGGCATCCAAGGGTCATATTTGCCTCCGACATTATCAGGATAATCTCGCGATCCACACGCCACATCGAGAATCCTTTTTCCACGAAGCTCGTTGATATCAGGGAAAGCGGAACGCAGAAAATCGATATGTTGAAGAACGCGCGTCTGAAGAGGGTCGATATCGCTCTCAGAAATGTAGGGGTGATATGAACGGACGAGATCTGACGCAAGTCGAAAATCTCCCGGCTGTCGCGGCTGGCGGCGCGGCTCTTCCGGTGGATTGTACTGGGTATTATTTCTTGGGGACTGAAACATCGGGATCCTTGTCATCTCGCTCTGGCATAAAGATGCCACCCTAGGTTTATCTAAGATAGTTTTGCGGCGGAGGTAAATGCCTGAGACGTGGTTCCTCTCCTCAAAGAAATCGTCTTCGCGAGTCATTTTGAGGTATCCGCTCCAGAGGGATGTCCCGTTCTGTACGTTACGTAACAGACCCCTCAGCGAGGATTGATATCGGTGTTTCGATGGTCCTCATGATTCCCGAGAGGGCGGGGCTGATGGCGTCCACATAGGCCCAGGGCATCGCCAGCAAATTGGAATTTCTCCACAGACGAGGCGGCGGGAGCGTGCGACACAGGAGCTGTGCGTAGCTGTCTCACAATTTGCCGATTAGTCAGGGACGCTTGGTTTGTGGCATCTCCAATGAGGATGGTCTCGAAACAGCGCTCCGCGGCGAAGTTGTTGGTCCATGTGTGGTTAAAGACGCGAGCTTCGTACGCCTGGGCCATCTCTGGAGTTTGATAGTTCGATCTTGTATGGACAACGAGTGCTTCACTGACGAGTCCGCGGAGGCTTTCGAGCGTAGTAGCGATCCAGTGCGCTTCATTTTTAACGAGGACGCACAGAGAGATCGTGGTCTAAGCTCGTGGAAGTAGCCCGCTGAAATTATACGTTCCGCAGTGGACGAGCCTGACCCACGGAGCTGCCCACACTTGGAAGCCATGCGAACGAGCTAGTTTGCAGAAATGATAGTCTTCAGAGAGAAGCCGATTACTCTTCTCATCGATGCTGGTGGCGAAGAATTCATGAATGAGCGTAGCTCTTTTTTCAGTGTCTTCCGGGCGGAACATATCGTGACTGTAACGGGGAACGGCCGTAGCGAGTGTCGTGAATACGTCGCGCTTGACCAGCATAAATCCAGTACCGCCGTTCTCTATTTCAAGTGGCTGATCAATACGAAAAGCGTCGTGTTCTCTCCCTGTCACTGAGTTAACAACAAAAGAACCGGTAAAGTTTGTAAGCTCTTGCATCGGAACTCCCTGTTGAACCGCTGCCTCGATGAGGGGCCAGTTGATCTCTTTTTTTGGATAGATTCCGCAGATAATGTCCTTATCCGTGTTGATCATGGAGATGATGTCAGTCGCGTTGAACCCGATATCGGCGTCAATAAACATAAGATGAGAGAAGTCTGTGTCGAGAAAATTATGCGTAAGGAGGTTGCGAGCTCGGGTGATCAGCGATTCGTTCATTAGATAGCTGTAGGTGAATGGAATACCGGCGCCGTTCAGTACGTTACTTACGGAGATCATGCCCACGGTATAAAGACCGTTGCACTGACCTCCATACATTGGAGACGCGATGAATAGTTTTGTGGTCATGGTGTGTGAGCCTTTCGAGGAAGATATCGGCTCTTTGTCTCTCCACCTTTAATTGCATTGAGAGAGATAATTCGGGAGCTGTCTAAAGGGGTTATGCCCCTGTGAGCCCTTTCCGCACGGCTGAGAAATAGAGATCGCACAGGTTCATATCCAGCTCGTCAGTGTCTGGCTGCTGGCCGGGGATTCTCACTTTAGTTTCTGTATCTATAGAAAATTGGGTGTTTGTGAGCGCCTTTTTTAGGCTGTGCACTACGGAACTAGTGTGAGCGATCTGAGATTCAGAGCCGCCTCCAAGGCCGCCGGCGTACCCGAAGGTAAATATACCGGGAAACCGTATCTCGATGGCTCTCTGAAGGTTTATAGCCGGTTCAAGGTCTATTTTGAGGCCTGAGCCCGCCGAAGGATCCATGAGTATCATCGCGACTGATGAGGCGACTGACTCCATGTATCGCAGTACTTCCGTTTCACCCCGGTTGCTCAGCTCCTTTCGCATTTGAAGGACCAGGGGAACACGGACCCCTTTATGAATTTCGTTTATATCCTCGGCTCGGAATACCCCGTTCAGTTGGACTGGCGGAAAGAGGTTGCTTTGTGAAAGAGTCCTAAGAAGGGAAAGGACGGGGGCAACATCTGCGGGCTCGCCTGGCCACGTCTTGGTGAGTTCGAAGTGGAGCATCCCGATTGAGCCCTTGTCTTGAGCTGCCGATAGTATCTCTACGAGAACGCTCTGATTGATGACGTGACGATAGGGTTTGGTCGTATGGGTCGGTGTTCCGTCCGTAACCAGACCTGGGCTGACGAGACACCCAAGCATCGTATTGTGGGAGAAGCCGTGTCCGATTTGGTGGCGAGCCGCGGCTGCTACGAGGCTCTCAACCTGCTCAGGCGCCTGCACTCCTGTTACTCCGATGTAGTTGGGAATTCGGTGGGAAGGGAGCGGCGAAACCATAGGGTGGGGGATTCCTTTTGCGACAGGCTCTTACGAGGCTAACAGCATGGAGATAGCCAGGCAAATGAAACAATCGAGGGGACGGCGCTTCGTGTTCGCCACGATTACAAGGTGTCCGTAAATCCCTAATTTTGATACGATCTTGGTCTGATGAATGATACGAAAGGAAAAGTGAAGGCCGAAGGAGTGCCGGAGTCTGTAGAGGCGGCGCTTAGATTGGTTGTCTCGACTATTATCGATTCAAAGATCTTTGATCGAGATTTTTATCTTGCTCAAGTACCAGAAGCCGAGCGTCCGCAGGTAAAAGATCCCATCGCGCATTACGTCGTTTCTGGCGACTCGCGAAATCTCTCTCCGCACCCACTTTTCGATCCAGCTGTGTATCGTCGTTACAACATGAAGGCGCTAGAGATGCGTCAAAATTCGTTGGCTCACTACCTCTCTGGTCAGTGGAGGGGGCCGGGAATTACGAGTCTGATGTTCGACTCTCAATGGTACATTGACACAAATCCTAAGGTCCGTTCGAGTGGATTGAGTCCGCTTGCCCACTATCTAGAAACGGGAATACACCTCGGACTAGCGCCGGTGGAAGCTATAAATCCGGCGCTTTTTCTCTCTAGGAGTGAAGGAAGTTCGTGGCGAGACGATGCCTCCTATACATTTATCTTGGCTCATCACAAGGGAGCTTTGATTCCTGAACAGCGCCCCGGACTTGTGGGGGGAGGCGGGGATATCAGTCGGAGCAAGTTCCCGGATGAAAAAGTTCGCGCGCATTTGAAGCGACTGCTGGAGTTTGCGAACGCACCGCTTACGCGAGATGAGCTTGACGCGGCTATCAAGCGAATTAATCAGCTTCGTTTGGAATGCGCAGGTCTTCAAAATCCCAAAGAAGGTCTTCCGACGGTATCAGTGATAGTCCCCGTATGTAATCAGCTTCGTTTTACGCTGAACTGTATCGAATCTATTATGCAGATTGGCGCGCTCGTCCCGTTTGAGGTGCTTGTAGTCAACGACTGCTCGACGGACCAGACGGCTACAACGTTGGAACAGCTAGACGGAATTCGGGTTGTTAACAAACCCTCGAATAGTGGCTTTGTATCGTCGTGCAACGAAGGCGCCACCGCGGCACGCGGAGAGTTTCTAGTATTCCTTAACAATGACACTCACGTTCTGCCGGGCTGGATGGATGAATTGTTATGCACGTTGAAGCAGGATCCATTGAGGGCGATAGCTGGTGCTCAAGCTCTTGCCCCGAGCGGAGCTCTTCAAGAAGCTGGAGCGATAGTATTTAGAGATGGTAGCGCGGCGAACTATGGTCGGGGAGGAGACCCGTCTCGACCGGAATATTCCTATCTTCGGAATGTAGACTACTGCTCAGGTGCGTGCATCATGATCGCAAAGGAGCTCTTCGCCCAGTTTGGGGGGTTCGATACGCGCTATGCGCCCGCCTACGGTGAGGATGTCGATCTCGCGTTCACTGCTCGTGATCAGGGATATGCGGTGGTGTATCAACCCTTTTCAAAGATCGTTCACTTTGAGGGGATCTCCAGTGGAAGAGATGTTTCGAAAGGCGTGAAAGCCTATCAGGTCATAAATCTCGAGAAGTTGCGAGATAAATGGGAGAAGGCGTTGTCGGACCACGAGCGTGTTGGGACGTCACGAGCGCGGCAGCGTAATCGCGGGGCTTGTGGGCATATTCTTTTCGTCGACGCATGCTTTCCCGCTCCGGACCGCGATGCCGGGTCGATGGTTGCGGACTCCTGGATTAAAATTCTTATTTCCCTCGGATATCACGTCACTTTTATCGCGGCGCACCAGTTCATTCGAATTTCTAAATTGACCGAGCGTCTGGAGCGCATGGGAGTGTACTGTCCAGTGGTACCATATGAGCGATCGATCAAGGACTTCCTTGCCTCACATGGACACGATTTTGATGCGATAGTCGCGAACCGCTATCAAAGCGCGGCCCCGATCTATGAAATGCTTCAGACTGCGGGGATCTCGATACCGTCCATATTTCTGCCGATCGATTTGCATTACTTGAGGGAGGCTCGCCTTGCGGAGCTCGAACAGTCTTCAGAGATGAAGCTCAACAGTGTGTTAACGCAGGCTCGAGAACTTGAAGTTATCCGCCAGAGCACGTTGGTATGCGTCCACAGCTCCTATGAAAAACAAGAGCTATCGAAGTATATCCCTCAACCAAAGATTGAGGTCTCGCCGATTATGGTGCCTGTGCCAGGTCGGTCTAAGGCGTTCGAGGATAGAAAGGATATCTGCTTTGTGGGCGGATTCCGTCATCTTCCTAACGCGGACGGGGTTGTATTTTTTGTCAGAGAGGTTTGGCCTCTCGTTCGTAAGTCTTTACCCGACGCAGTCTTCAAGATCATTGGAGCTGAAGCTCCAGAGGAGGTCGTCTCGTTGGCATCCGACTCTGTTGAGGTAGTAGGACACGTTGAGGACCTTTCCCCAATCTTTGATTCGATAAAGCTCTCCGTAGCGCCGATTCGGTATGGAGCGGGTGTAAAGGGGAAGGTTGTTCTGAGTATGGGGGTTGGTGTTCCAGTTGTAGGGACGCCGCTCGCGTTCGAGGGGATGGATCTCGATCTCGGGAGAGAGGCGCTTAGTGGCGCTACACCTGAGGAATTAGCGATGCAGATTACTCGTCTCTATACTGATGCGGCGTTGTGGACAAATGTATCCAACGCGGCGGGTGCTCGCGCGAAACGTGAGTATTCCGAGGAGGCGAATCTCCCCTTGATTCGAGGATATTTAAAATCGCTGGGACTCAGCCCTCGCGAAGACACTGTGGGAAGACTCCTCTCAGGGGCAGTAAAATGAGAGGCTGATTCGGTAATTTTGAGAGATAACGCTAATCCAGTTCGTCTCATAATCGTGGTCAAGCGACATGACGCCCCCTGGCGCGAGTCTCTACAGATGTTTCGTTTCGGAGTCGAAAGGACGCCTTCGGGCAACTAAGCGTGTATATGAGTGGAGTACCCCCTTTGCGAAGTGGTGTCTCCTAGGAGCTCTAGCAGAGCGCGGCAATCTCGAAACGATAGTGCGATGTAGGGTCTCTGTTTGCAGAACAGTAGTTCGACCGAGTCAGGACAGTCCTCGCGTTCAAGTAGGTTGCGTCATGGACGCACATGGTTGGGTTGATTTCATAACAATCACCAAAGCTCCTATCGACATATTTTCCCGAAAAGGCCCACCCTCTATGTACAATATCCCTGGAATTATCGGCCGCTCAATCTCATCGCTTGGAGATCGGATACTTCATCTGTCCGATGAAATCAGACGGAAAATTAGGATCCGTTACCCCGAAATCTTCGGGTAGTCTCCCCTTTGGCATATAGAACGTGCGGAACATGAGATCGATAAACGGGAATGTTGAGGCGAAGTTCTTGTTTCCACCCTCGGATGGATGGGAGTGATGCCAACGGTGAAATACAGGGCTGGCGAGGAGATATTTAAATGGTCCGAATGTCCAGTTTAGGTTTGCGTGTACCATAGCCGAGTAGATCGTGTTGAACGCGGCCATCGCTGCCAGAGCGCTTCCCGGAAATCCAAGAAGAATTACAAAAATATCTGCGATGCTGAACTGAAATAAGTAATTTACTGGATGGAAATGCATGGAGGCGGTCCAGTCTAATTCCTCAACCGAGTGATGAATCGCGTGATACCTCCATGCCGCGTTTGTATGAAATGCGCGGTGCAGCCAATACAGTACAAAATCTTGGATAAGAAGGACGAGGAGTATTTGCCCCCACAGAGGCAGTTCGCCGGCGGGGCCGAAACCATGACTCCAAGATTGAGAGAGCCCCTCGGTGTTCAATGTGCCGAATGCCACAGCAAATACGACAATAAACAATGCTATCCGAAATGTCCGGGAGATCAGGGGAACTACAAACCAATACCAGAGGTCGCTCATCACCTGCTGTCGCGTTCGCCACCAGGTCATTCCCCGATTACAGGGAGAGACGAGTGTCAGAATGCCGAATCCGATCGCGAATGCGACAAACCATTTTGCCTGCCCGGACCAGAATTGTAGGAGGTCTTCTACCATTAATGTAGGGTATCACAGAGCGGGAGTAGTGAGGGATAGGCAAATCGGGTCTCGGGAGATTTTCTCATTGCGCGCCCCTTTTGTGTCGGGAAAAAGATTTCCCGTTTGGTATTTCGGGCGAAATTGCCACTTGTTCGAGTTGGTTAGGGGGACTAGAAAATCTTCATGATCTCACGTCTTTTCCAAGTAAGTTGCGGATGGCTACCTTTCTACGCTTTTAGTGCTGTCTTTGTGAGCCTTTCGGCTCCCTTCGCTTTCTGCGAGGAGCCTGAATTAACGCAAACTAATCCCCTAGAGGCATCAACGTCTGTCGAGCTGGAAAAGATGACATGGATGGAGGTCAGAGACCGAGTTAAGGGCGGAGCGAAGCGGGTTATTGTACCTACGGGAGGTATTGAACAGAGTGGGCCGTTTGTCGCTCTGAACAAGCATGATCTGATCGCTCGCGAAGTTAGCGTCAGGGCGGCTCAGTTACTTGGGGAGACTCTCGTGGCACCAACGGTATCATTCGTACCTGAAGGAGATGTCTCGCCGCTTAGTGGACATATGCGTTTTTCGGGAACGATATCTGTGAGACCCGCCACACTACAGATGCTTCTTGAAGACATAGCCAGTAGCCTTGCGGTGCATGGGTTCACAGAGATTATTCTCGTCGGGGATAGTGGTGATACCCAGGCAACACTCTCGACTACCGCAGAGGCGCTGTCGTCTCGTTCGAAATTCTCGGCAACAGTTCGATACCTCCCGCAGTTTTACAACTATGCCGACGTCGATGACTTCCTTGCAGGCAAGGGGATTAAGACAGGCGCGGAGAAGTTTCATGATGATGCTGCTGTCTCGCTACAGTTACTTGTAATTGACCCCAACGCCATGCGGTATGCAGAACGGATACGGGTAGGACGCTCGAAGCTCGATGGCGTCTCGTTGGAAAATAGGGGGCCTCTCGTTGCGTTAGGAAAAGAGATACTTTCTATGCGTGCGGAGGCTGTTGCTGCGGCGATTCGAGGAAAGCCAAAGCGATAGGGGATTCCCGTTTTTTAATCGCTAAAGAGCGGGGCTACTCTGTGCTCATCGCTCTAAAGGTTAGGCCTGCAGCTACCCCAGCGGTAAGATTCGCCACCAAGTAGATCCAGATATTCGAAGAAGCTGAAAGCCCCATGGCGGTCAATCCAATGGCAACCGCTGGATTGAAGGCTCCCCCGGAGATAGTACCAACCGAGAAAGCGCCTGCCATCACCGTAGCACCGATAGCCAATCCGTAGAACGAATTATGCTCCGTGCCCTTAGCGGTCGCGACATTGAGAACCACGTAGACCAAAGCAAAGGTGAATAGGAACTCCGCAAGTAACGCACGGAATACGTTAGGGGTCATCGCCACGACTTGGGCGTCCGATTTTAAGAGGCTTACGACAAAAGCGGCGGCGAGCGCGCCACCTACCTGCGCGATCACATAGCCTACCGCATCAGCTATGGCGCAACGCCCTCGTATGACAACGCCGAGGGTTACCGCGGGATTGTAGTGAGCTCCCGAGATGTGCCCGCCAGCGAAGACCATGACCATAAGCATGGCTCCAATCGCAAGAGGAGGGATTGCTCCCGGGTTGGTGCCGATAACACAGCATCCTATGGTTAGTACCAAAAAAAATGTTCCAATACATTCAGTGATGAGTTTATTCATGCATCCTCCGATTCAGTGCGGCTGATAGGAACGTCTCACAGTATTGTGGCTTTCGAGGCTGTTGCTCCGCATGGAGGGGATAGAATGCTCTATGCCTTGGGGAGCATGAAATGTTTGCGGACCGAACAGTTGCCTGCGGTCTCCACGCTTTTGGTCACGAGGTGAATAAAAATAGTTGGGAAGATGTCTTTTAGGCTTAAAAGGATAAGTTCTCAGTGTTACGGTGGGGGCTGTAACCTCGGCGCCACGCAAAAGCGGTTTGACCTCGTTTCCCACTATGGTACTGCAGCCTCAAAGCCATCGTCCCCTTACCGTAGCTTCGGAAATGGTCGTAGACCTAATCGAAAGAAGAGAAGATGGGATAGCGAGGCGGTTTATAACAACGTCCTCTCCCTCCGTTCAGGCAGAGGCGATGAGGGAATATCTTTGGCGAAGAGATGAAGCCGGAGTTGAGATAGTCAAGGCATTTTTGAAAGCGACTCGATTACCGAACGAGGAGCTGCAAACACTCTTTGCGGTAGCCGCGGAGGTGGGACAGACCCTAATTTTGAGGCTGATTCTACAAGAAGCGAGTGACGCAATTAAGCCGAAGACGGTGCGGGTGGCTTTTGAGGCGGCGCTGTATGAGAGGCAGACTGAGGTCATAACTTTTCTTGGAGACACTCATCTCCTTCCTACTCTAATCAAGTATAAGGCGATTCAACCCTCTATATACAAATCATCTTCGGGTGCCGACCATGCGGGAACCCCTCGGTGTGAGATGGGGACCGTAGAGGTTGTGATCACCGCGGCGTATCGCAACGAGCTCGCCGATAGCAGGGCTTCCCGAGTAGGTATGAGCCATCGGGAGCATAAAAGTGGGGGGCGAAAGGGGCAACGGCGCCTAGAGACGAAGGAAGCGGGGGCAATCGCGGAGTCCTCTGAAGCGCCCTTAAAGACCCCAGGCGAAAGTCTTCCGCAAGAGGGGGAGAATTCGCGCGAAGTAAAAGATTCGCTTGTTTCGCCGCGCGCTCGTGAAGTAACTCCGCAGAAGGATGGTGCTTTACTTCGAATAAAAGATCCCAGCCCAACCGTGGGTCGAAAAGTCGCGGTGTGGCGCGCTACCAATCCTCCTGAGCACCCAGACAGCAGGTCATTCGCGGAAGTCGTAGAAGAGGTCTTTCACAATAACTGGGGGGCGCCAAGGACTAAACAACTCAACTTTTCTGGCCTCCTCGATAAGGTTCTGATGAGTTGGGGTAGTGGTCGCAATCCACTTTCTCGGGAGAGCCTAAGTGAGCTCATCGAGGCGAATCATCCCCAAGGGCGAACCCTGACTGATTCGGTGATGTATTCGTGGAAAAATCATCCCGAGCATGGTCCTATATCGCAATCGGTTCAGATATTGGTCGAAGCCTTCAAGCTCGACAAAATTCATGAGCTTATGATTTGGCGAATAGCGAGAGGCAAGCAGCTTGCCGATGTGGAGAGTCTGATTGATGAAGCCGAATTCGCTCGACGAACTTCTCAGGAGCGGCAGTTTAGGGCGCAACTCTTCACGACACTGATAGAAGCCTCGGGTATTCCCATCGTCCGGCTGCAAAAGCTTCTGAATAATTCGCAGCTGCCCCTTTGGAAGCGGGGACAGAGTATCCAAGACCCTGAGGTGTGCGCTCAGTTTGTTGGATTGGTGAATCCCCCGTCGACATACCATACTGATGAGCGGGAGGGGGTGTTTGAGATTAATAAACGGATCGAAGCGTTTCTCGGCGCGCGCCCTTCTACGATCTTAGATGCGGTGCTTGCTGCTGAGAGGGCAGGGACAGCCAATCCTACCGGAACCCTTTTAGAGTTACTTACGGGTCGACGAGGTATTCGTCCGTTGACCTATGCCCAAGGCGCAAATCTGCTAGGCGTTACCGAATCGGTATTTCGCCACATGCGGGCTTCGTCCGACTCACGCGGAGCTTTAATTATCGAGTCCCAGGCGGATAAGATTGTAGATTGGGTGCAGCGGGCTACTCCTGACGCGAGAAAGCAGTTAAGCGTCACGGAACGTTCCGAACGGATTCTTTTAGTTGATCGCCTTACTGGTATCCCCTCTCCAAGTGCTCTCATCGTTAAGCTTCGACACGGAGAGTTGTCGCACGCTGGCGAGATTGTGCGCCTGACACGTGTTCGCCGCGGGATTAAACAGGAAAAGGGGATGAGTGACTTCGAGTTAGGAAAAAGTCATGTCAGCATTGCGACAGCGCAGAAGCTCGCGGATAGTCTCGGCTTTGTAGGCGCAGAGAATGTTCAGGCGCGAAAGAGTTTTATATGCTTTGCTACAGGAGTAGATCAATCGAAGACCCCCGATGAGATATTTGAGCAGGTTGTAGCTGGTATCATGCCCCGGTATCTCGCTTTACGAAGGTTATTAGATCTTACGGGAAAAAGCAGAGAGCAGATATCAGAGACACTGGGATTCTCGAGAGCGAGTGCCCGGATCATGGCGACCGAGCACTCTCATGGGAGGCTCTCTCGCTCCAGTCTGGCGATAGCAGTAGCTCGTGAGGTGGGTCTTCTGCATAGGTGTAGGGAATTTGTTGAGGTATTCACTGCGCCCGCGTGGGAACAAAAGTCTCCAAATACCTGATTCACCATGCGGTATCTGGCGAAGCGGCCAATATCCGGCTTATCAAGCTAATTCCGCGCGATTCTCTGACCTGTAGCCACCGAGGGCGGTGATCCCCCCAAAAAAACGCAATTTCCTGAGGGGGCTCGGCGTGCTGGCTCGCTCAATAAAAATAACTAAACGGTGAGAAAGTATTGAAAGAGAACTCGTGCCTGATTTAAGTCGTCAATGATTATCTATCAACACAATAGTTAACCTTAATCGCGTCTTCCTGAGGCTATGGGCTCAGCGACCGTATAGTGCGGGTATCGTGTGGGCTGAAACCGAAATTTCTGGCCCGCTGCAAACGTTGTGGCAAGCCGCTCAGCATCATCGTTCCAAACGCTCGTTGCGATTACTCCGGTCTTGCTGGTTACGGTTACGTCCACTTTGCCCTGTCTACGGTAGGATATCTCCAGGAGCTCCTCCTCGTTGTTCCCGTTAAGCCGGGAGATCACCATCCGTTCCCCGATCTTGCTCTGAATGATGCGGACGCCGGAGTTTTCCCTGGACCCGATGTGATTAACTATTCGTATCATGAGGTCAATATGATTCGGAATCTTTCCGACCTTCTCAGTCGGAATCGCGGCAAGGATTAATGGCTTGGGCGTGGTTCTAGTGCGAACGAACGTTCTTCCATGATTCTGCTGCCGGATTTCGTCTATCGTAGGTTGGATCGTACCCTCCACCAGGCGTTTGAGCTTCGATACATTCTCTGAGATCTCTTCTTGTAGCGCTCGCTTTAACATCTCGGGCCCGGGTTGTGTGACCCCGAAGAGGGCCGAGACCATTGCGCTACATCGACTAAAGAACGTCCCCGTGGGGGCTGCCAGGATCATGGAAACCTTTTTACGAAGGAGAGAATTTGTCAGCCGCAAATCGTCTACGGCCTTAAGATGGGGCCCGAGATCGGCGCCCATAATATTGATTGTGAGCATCTCTCTGTATGTGAGCGCCTTACTGGGACCCGGGTTTGTAGCCGGAGGCCAGTCGTGAGCTTGTGCACAGGGGCCTTTAATCGCAACTGGCATAACTATTCCTCTAAGGTTGTCCTCTGGCCAAAAATACGATGAATCAAAAACCTACTCAAATGCGAGCGTTGAAAATATGACCCGGCTTTCATTGGAGAGGCGATCATTCACCGAATCTTTCTCCCACCTTATCGCACAGAAATAGATTTAATTGCTTTATTTGACCGAATGACCTGTGGAAAAGACGAACAACCATCAAAATTCTTCAAAAAGTAGAAAATAGCTATTGCTAGTCGAGGTGGTCGCTCTTGGTGCGGGTGCGGGACCGCCACCGTTCCGCAAAAGTCGGAGGTTCTTGGCAATAGAGATGCTCGTCGGTTCCTCAGAGCCTTGCACACATTCTGCCCAAGCGGTTTTTACGGATAGTTGCGCCTGCCCCGAAAACAAAAGGTTAGCGTGACTCGCGAATCGTCGCAGTGTGAGCGACGGTGCATCCAAACTCGCGGCGTCGAAGGAGAAGCGAGACCGGTCAGATGTGTTGTCCGTTCGTCGTTGTGGTTTTGAGATTGTAGATAATGGACTTTGCAGATGAACGGTATTTAAGAGCTACTTCCGTGGCGGGGTAGGCGATCATCGCTCTCTTCGACAGATTTATCAGGTGTTCCCTTATAGAAGTTTAATTAACATCGGCGACGGACCTCTAAAAGTAAGGCGGGGACCGACTTCG
Source organism: uncultured delta proteobacterium (assembly GCA_903920005.1). Classification (GTDB taxonomy): domain Bacteria; phylum Bdellovibrionota_C; class UBA2361; order UBA2361; family OMII01; genus OMII01. Next base: position 10,668 of record CAIXKI010000065.1, on the reverse strand, counting down.
ATATCCCGTTATCGAGTAATCTCGCGTTCAACTGCAACACCAATTTCGGCAATCCTGAGATTTTTGGACAAATGCAGATCGGTGGCTAGTGGTTGTAGCACCTTAGCGAAGCTAAGAACTGCGCTCTGCCGAGTTTCGCGTCGCTGAGTCGCAGAGTGGAATCCAGGAAACAGAAGCTACGCACTCGAAGAAAATGATGGACCCACTATCTGGCGCCTACCTCGCGCTGTTTGACTGATGCGCGAACTCACGTGCTGTTTCTCTTACCTGATCGGGTCCGATAAAAACAACGCTACTCACAGGGGTGTCAATGTGCGCAACGGGGTATACTCGGCAGACGGTTCCCACCACGGTCGAGGTTCCTTCGAGTACGACGGGAGATCCAGACAGCCCTCCGATCTCATTGCGGCTATGAAGAAAACCGTCCGGTAATCGTAGGCCAAAAAGAACCCGTGATTGAAACTGCGGTCCAAACTGAGGCATGGAGCAGGTGAATGAAAATGGATATCCAACAAAATGAAAGAGATCTTTTCCGAATCCGTAAATCTCCACTTTTTTTGTACCTATGTTGCGATTGTGTATGGACCCGTCAGCCAAGGTCGCTTCCGGAAGTTGATGCGGGTCGGAGCGATTTCTTTCCAACAGCTCTTGGTTGATCACGTTGATGTCGTACGGATGGTTGCAAAAGCTCGCATCTACCAACTTCCGTGAGGCGTCGCATACGACGTGATTATTTGAAATGAAACCTAAGGTTTTGCGCCCATCGGTCGACAGATCGACGACGGCACCTCCGCCATGTTTTGGCCAAACGCTCGCTGGCTTGTGTGGTCGATTGTTCTGCGGCGGTTGCGGTGGGGTATTGGATCGCGCGCCGCCTAACGATCGTTTGTAGGTCTCCCGCTCGTGACGCACCCAACCATTGTCTACGAGGTGTCGTAGTGTGGAGACTTTAAGCGCGCCCTGAAAGCGTTCGGTGAAGATCTTTGAGGTGACGCCGTGGGGAAGATGAGAGTCCAGACGCGCTGCCTTGCAGGGTGTTTTGTTTGCAAGCTCCTCCACTGGTAATGCAAACCGCCACAGGGGAGGTTGATACTCTGCACTCTCGATCGCTTTCTGCTCCTCCGCGAAGGCCCGTAGGGCAGAAGGGATACAGGTTGAACTTAAAGCTAGGTTTAGAACGTCTCGTCTGGATTTGAGGTTGGTGTCGAGCGTCTTCATAATCAAGCGTGACATTAGAAAGGTATATTCGACGAGTGTCGGCGCTAATCGGAGTAGCGGTTGCTTCATAGCTCGTTACTGAACGAAAATCGATCGTTTTTTTTTGGCTCGTCCTTTAGTCGACAGGAGGAGGATGAGAGTCTCCTTGGTATCGGAAATGGCGCGGGACGCTACATTTCTAGCTTAAGTGGAATTGTGAAACAGTACAAACCGGCCTGGCGTTGGCGATTTCGTGCTAATCAGGACAGATACATACTGCCGACTCGTGGTTGCTGGAGTGAGTTCCGAAATATCAGACCCGGGTTTGTGTAAATCGACACCGTTCGGGCAAGAGGAGGTCTAAGGGACTAGCGGCATACAAAAAGTGGGCCAGCGATCTCTTGCCCGTGGTAGGATCCTTTCCGTTGTGTTGTTTCGAAGCGACTCCGTGGTTAGGTTATTGCAAGAACAGAGTGCCGGGATCCATATCACAAAACTGATAGCCTCCTCAGAGAGAGCCAAAAGGATATGCAGAGATCGTTATGATGGTGGGACATGAACCTGGAAAAGATGACAAAGGGGCTCAAGGAGAGGACCGCCGCGCCTTTGTCTGCGCTCTGACGGGCTGGTTCGCTTCGCTGCTTATGCCCCAGGTATCCGGAGCTAGCGAATCGTTTGACCTGGAAGAGGCCGAAGTTCCCGAGCCGATCGATCCGGCCATAGTTAAGGAATTAGTGGGGAGGTATGAGCTACGGCCTGAGTGGCTATTTGAGGGGCGGGTGCTCGTAGAGAATCCTTCCTTCAAGGGAACTATAGGCCTGCTCGATGACGATGGACGGCCTGAGTGGGTTGAGCACTGGAAGGCCCCTCATATGCCGTTGGACGCGGAGATTGTGGTTGAGAAGGGACGTTTGGAGGTACGAACAAATTTCATTTGGTCACCGCCAGGTTCCGTGCTTCTCGGCCCGGGAGTGATCTTTAGTGCGCGGGTCGATGGGGTCCGAGAGAGGGTAGCAGAGGGGAGAGGGGCGATGAAGTTCCTTCGCTCCGTGGAGCGTGACGAATACAATCAAAACCTTTTAGATGGAGTTCGCCACTTTCAAGAGTGGTGGATTCGACATTCACCTCAGAGCCCGTGGGAGATCCTACAGACACGCGTGACAACGTTGGCTACGGAATCGCCAGGAATGCTTGTGCTGAGGCTCAATCAATTCCAGAGCCTGGGCACCAATATCAACGAGACCCTAGGCACCCTTCGGTTTAAGCGGCTCCCTTAGAACAGTTCAGTGGCTTGAGCACCGCCCGTTAGTCAACTTTTGAATGTCGCACTATTTCGCCCCGAACCATGTAGATAATGTCCTCTGCTATATTAGTAGTGTGGTCACCGATGCGTTCAAGGTTTCTTGATACTGAAAGGAGCATGATAAGGCGTTCCACGTCTTCAGGATATTCCCGCAGGGCTTGAATGACCTGTTTGTGGACACTCCGATTGATCTCGTCAATCTCCCTATCCGCCGTCCAGACCCATTTGGCTAATCCCTCGTCGAGGTTTACCAGAGCCTCAAGGCTCTTTCTGAGCATCTCTCGCACTCGAGTTTCAACCCCTTGAAAATCAATGTGGACTTGCGCGGGCTGGGAGAGGGCGGCTAGTTTTCGGGCCCGGCTCGCTACGTTGACCGCAAGGTCGCCTATGCGCTCCAGGTCGTTGTTGATCTTGAGTACCGCGACGATGAATCGAAGGTCTGTCGCGACAGGTTGGTGGAGCGCGAGTATTTTGAGGCACTCTTCCTCTACTTCAACTTCAAGGAGATCGATGCGATTGTCCCCGTCGATGACCTCTTGGGCTAACGGGATGTCTCGAGTTTCGACAGCCTGCAGGCATTTAGACACACTATCTTCGACGACTCCGCTTAACTCCAGAATGCGGGTTTTAAGTGATTCAATCGCTTTGTGTAGGTGTATGGACATCTGAAGTTCCTTTTATCCGAAGCGTCCCGTGATGTAGTCCTCAGTCTGTTTCTCTCGTGGCTTCGTGAAAAGCTCTTTTGTTCGTCCAACCTCGACGAGGCTCCCCTCATAAAAGAAGGCGGTACTATCGGAGACACGAGCGGCTTGTTGCATATTATGAGTTACTATCACGATCGTATAATCGTGACGCAGTTCTCCTATCAGGTCTTCTATCTTTGAGGTCGAACGGGGATCGAGCGCGGAGGCGGGTTCATCCATGAGGAGAACTTCGGGGTTTACCGCTAGCGCTCGCGCGATACAGAGCCTCTGTTGTTGCCCCCCTGAAAGGTCTAGCGCGCTCGTATGGAGCCGGTCCTGCACCTCTCTCCAGAGGTCCGCTCTCATGAGGCTCTTGTGCACAATGTCATCGAGAACATCTTTATCTTTTATTCCGTGAATTCGAGGCCCATACGCGACGTTGTCGTAGATACTTTTTGGAAATGGATTGCTCTTTTGAAAGACCATGCCCACCCGCTTGCGCAGTTCGATCAGGTCGACCCCCTGCGCATAGATATCTTGGTCGTCGATTGTAATCGAACCAGTAAGGCTGACCCCGTCTATTAAGTCGTTCATCCGATTGATGCTTCGAAGAAGCGTTGATTTTCCGCATCCAGATGGTCCAATAAAGGCGGTAACTTCGCGAGCGGGTATGGCGATGTTAATTCCATGAAGCGCTTTAAACGTACCGTAGAAGAGCTCAACGTTTTGAACGTTAATCTTTATTTTTTTAGTTGCCACATCCACGCGCGCGTCCTCCTCCGTTTTGGTTTTCGTCTCACTCGTAGGTGAAGGTGCTTCAATCTCTTTGTGTGCTACAGAGCTTTTCATTGAGTCTACCTCTGTCTTTTTTGGAATTTAGCTCTGATCACGATCGCAATCAGGTTTAAGGCTATCATAAAGGTTAGCAGAACCGTTATCGCGGCAGCCGCGTTCGTATGAAATTCCGTTTGCGGGCGTGAAAGCCAATTGAACGCTTGAATTGGCAGTGCGGTAAAAGGTGAGAAGATAGAGTCTGGCACCTGAGCGACGTAGGTAAGTGCGCCTAGCGTGATGAGAGGTGCTGTTTCGCCAATAGCCCGAGAGAAGGCGAGGATGCAGCCTGTGGCAATACCGGGAAGAGCGACAGGGAGCACCTGTGTCCACACCGTTTGCCATTTCGTGGCCCCAAGGGCGAGAGCTCCCTCTCGATATCCCTTCGGAACGGTGCGAAGAGCCTCTCGTGTGGCCATGATGATAATAGGTAAGACCAAAAGGGCTAGAGTGAGTGCTCCAGAGAGGAGGCTTCGCTCAAATCCGAGGGTTCGCACGAACACCTGCAAGCCAAGGATTCCGTATATGACGGACGGCACTCCCGCTAGATTGGCGATACAGAGCTCTAGGAGCTTTGCGAATCGATTCTTCTTGCCATACTCCTCTAGATAGACTGCAGCGCCTATTCCCAAGGGCAGGGCGAAGGAGATGGTGAGCAGGAGGAGCCATAAGCTTCCGGTCCATGCGGCGAGGATTCCAGCGTTCTCTGCTTTTCGCGATGGAAAGTTAAGAAAGAAGTCGAGGTGTAAACGAGCGGCTCCGTCGATCGCGACATCGCCAATAAGCGCAACAAGCACCACGAGCGCCGACGCTATTATGAATCGGGCGAGGAATATGAAGAGTCTCTCTGCACCGGGACGTGCGAGGAGGGGGCGCTTTCTGGGAGCCGGTTGCGGCGCTGGCCGAACCTCTGGGAAGTGATCGTGAGCGCGGAGGGCTTCCATCTATCGGTACATCCTCTTAAAGCGCTCGCGAATAGCGAGGCTGATCATGTTTAGGCCCATGGTCAGAAGAAAGAGCATCATCGCCACCACAAAGAGTGTGTGGTACTCGAGGGTGCCGTGTGGTGTGTCGCCAAGTGAGACCTGTACGATGTACGCGGTCATCGTTTCTACAGGAGCTAGGGGATTAAAGTGAAGGAGTGGTTGTTGACCTGCGGCTATGGCTACGATCATGGTCTCCCCGATGGCACGAGCGGCAGAGAGGATAACCGCCGCGGTAATTCCACCGATTGCCGCTGGGAGCACGGCGCCAATAATCATCTGTAGTTTTGACGCTCCAAGAGCGTATGCCCCCTCTCGTAAGCTACGAGGTACCGTGTAGATAGCGTCCTCGCTCAGAGATGCCATCATAGGAAGTATCATAATTCCCATGGCAATTCCGGCGCTGAGCGCGTTAAAGGAGCCGATACTCGGGAATACGAATTGTAACGCGGGTGTGATGAAAAGAAGGGCGAAGTAGCCGTAGACGATCGTCGGAATTCCCGCGAGGAGTTCCAAGATGGGTTTCAAAAATCGTCGAGTGCGTTCGGTGGCGAATTCACTGACATATATGGCGATGATGAGGCCTGCTGGAACGGAAAGCGAGAGGGCGATGGCTGAGGTGAGCAGAGTTCCCGCTATAAGTGGCCAAATACCGAAGTGCTTGTCCAAAAATAGCGGGGTCCACTGAGTATCGAAGAGTAGTTGCGAGGGAGAAACCTCCTCGAAGAAGCGGAAGCTTTCAAGGAGCAGGACCGCGATAATCCCACCCGTTGTCAGGATTGAAACAGAACTACAGAGGGCAAGCGCGAGTTCGATCCCTACCTCTTTAGCTCGTACTTTAGTGCTGGGGTGACTTTTCACGGCTCTTTCCTCGCTCTACCGAATGAGGTTACCCCTTCGTTGCTGACTGTAAGAGTTGCTCAAGTGTTGTCCCAACTTTGGTGGTTTTGCCCTCAAAGAGAGTGCCGGCGACCTTTGCGGTATAGCGGCCTTGAACTTTAGCATATACGGAATCAGGGAGGGGGATGTATCCAACCTCAGAAGAGAGAGAGCTCACGTTACTGAGGTAGAACGAGACAAATTGGGCAACCTCTGGACGGTTAAGGGATTCAGTTCTCACGTATATGAATAGCGGTCGAGAAAGAGGGCTGTACAGTGATTGCGCCACGTTCTCGGTCGTTGGAGCCTGGGGCCCAGCTCCGTTCTCTGGCTTCTCGTCATCAATGGCGACTACTTTGAGCTTTGATTTGTTCGCTTCGTAGAATGCCACGCCAAAGTACCCGAGAGCTCCTTCGTCTCCAGATACGCCTGTAACGATCACGTTATCGTCTTCGCTACTCGTATAGTCACCGCGACTCGCGTCTTCTTTGCCGACGATCGCATCGGTGAAGTAATCGAAGGTCCCTGAGTCAGTGCCTGGGCCGAACAGGTGAAGAGGCTTGTCAGGAAATCCGGCGCGGATGTCGCTCCACTTCATCACTTTACCCTGGGATTCCGGGGCCCAGATCTTTTTTAGCTCCGCTGTTGTGAGCGAATCGACCCAAGTATTCTTCTTGTTAACGACGATTGAGAGCGCATCGTATGCGATAGGGAGTTCTATGAAGGCGATGCCGTTTTTTTGAGCGAGCTCAATCTCTGAAGCTTTGATGGGGCGGGAGGCATCAACGATGTCTACTTCTCCAGCCACAAACTTTTTGAATCCGCCTCCCGTGCCGGAGACACCAACAGTAACACCGATGCCCTTGTTTGCTCGCTGAAACTCCTCCGCGACGGCTTCTGATATTGGAAACACCGTGCTCGAGCCATCTACGGTTACGTTTGCGGCCGCTGAGGGAGATGCCTCGCATGGGTTAGCTCCCGTTACCAGGCACGACGTTCCAAGGAGGATACTTAAGCCTAACGTAGTAAGATTAGTTCTCTGTTTCATCGGAAGTCCCTATCACAGTTATTTTGAGTCCAAATGCAACGAGAGACTTCGTTGCAGTGTGCGCCGTCTGCAATTACTACCTGGGTAACACTACCATCGACGACTACAATTTTGAGTGTGAGGATGGTTAGAATTGCGTCAGGAATCTGCGGGTTGTCGGGTATGGAATAGGGTTTGTTGTGGTCTCAGAGTGTTTTTAACGGGCGTTTGTTCGTATTCAGTGGTTTTAGACTTTGGAGTGTCTTAAAGGTGGAAGCAAAAAGGCCCAAACGGCAAGAGGTTGTTACCCTATTTGATCTATCTCGAGACTATCTCTGAGAGGTCCCGAGCCCCCATGTGACAAGTACCGAGATGACTAGAAACAAAACTGCTGGTAGTGTTTGAAAGAGCGTATCTTTAACGCGAATACGTACCAATATTCCGCATAGCATAAGGAGCGCGAGTCCCGCCGCGGAAAAAATTCCTAACCACGGGAACCAGCCCCCAACAACAAGCCCCAGCGCCCCAAGCACCTCTAATAATCCTGTGAGGTATCGCAAGTGGGGAAGTCCCCATCGCTTGAACTCATGCACCATAGCCTCCGCGAATAGGCAACGAGCTCCATAAACGAAGAATGAGATAATGAGCACAAGGGTCAGCAGATCAATGAGGGGCATATTTGACGGTCCTTAGCGTATGGATTGTCAACGGACGTGAGGTGACAGTCTTTGGACCGGCGTCATGTGTGCGCAGACCATCACTGAGGACGAGGCTAAGATGCCTTATTGTCACCCGCAAGAGAGACGTTTAGGCTCGCCCTCACGGCTCTATCTTAACTGGGTAGCACCAACAACAGTATAGGCTCTATATGAATACCATTATCTTGGCGTTAAAGATTCTCATCGCGACCTCAATCTTTTTTGTGTGGGTTGTACGCTACAAAAACATCGTCAAAGAGTTTGAGGAGTACGGTATTCCAGCCTGGCTACGAGATCTCACGGGGATTCTAAAGCTTACGTTCGCGGCGATGCTCCTGTTTGGACAGCAGGATCGCGACATCCCCATCATAGGGGCTATTGGAATCGCTGCCCTTATGGCGTGTGCTCAGGTCGTTCACATCAGAGCTGGCACGAGTGTGTTTCGGCGGGTGCCATCGCTCGTACTTTTGATCCTTTCTGGAGTGATCGCTTATTTTAGCTAGGCGCTGGCTGCTTAGGTAAGCAACTTGAGTTTTTACGCATTACTCTGTCAGAGCTCTTTTTAGAGCGTCTTCATAGCAGAAGACCCGTGTCAGTCATGACTGACACGAGTTTCGCTAAAGAAATCCGTGAGGCCGTTCTTGAATCCTCAAAGGCTCGATACACCTGATTAGCTGGACGGTGAGAGTCGTCTCGTAACGGCAGCGTAGCCGGGCGATCCAGGTCTTCGCCACTCGATGATGAAGGCACGGATAAAATAGCTAGGCTCTCAAAGGCCCGAGGACGGCCCGATTTTGAATCGCGCGGGCTCTGAGACAACATGTTGGCGTAAAAAAAAGGGGCGTGTTGAACACGCCCCTAGAGGAGAGAGTTAGGTGGTCGATCTATCGTACCTTAACTCTTCTAGACTGATTACCGTCATCATCCTCGGTCCAACAGATGGTCTGTTTCTTTGGACGCTTGAAGCCGAACTCGTAGTATCCATCCGCATTGCTCCGCTTCGTCCCAACCACCGTGCCGCGGCACAGGAGCGTGATATTGGCTCCATTGATAGGCGCGTCGTTCGGTTGCATGATGTCACCGAAGATAAACACCTTCTTCTTGGCTCGCTCTACGCCGATCGTTAGCTGATTCGGCTCGCCTTCTGACGGATCGTCAAGGTCCGGCGGATTGGTCGGCGTAGGAGATGGCGTCTGCGTTGGCGCGGGCGTTGGATTGTTGGTCGGAGCCGGAGAGGGCGTAACCGTTGGCGCTGGCGTCGGTGTTGCGGGCGGGGCCGCTAGCAGGAGTGCCTTGTGCAGGTTTGCCCGACCACCCGACACCATCTTGCCAGCGAACGCCGGGATTGGATCCGCGCTTGAAATCAGGTGGGACTTCATCTGCGTGTAGGTTAGGCTCGGGTTTACCGAAAGGAGCATGGCCGCCATACCAGCCACGTGCGGCGTTGCCATGGAGGTACCACTCGCATAACCGTACTGACCACCAAGGATAGTACTAATGATATTTTCTCCCGGAGCTGCAAGGTCCACGGACGTCGCTCCGTAATTTGAGAAGTAAGCTAATCCATCGCTTGAATTGCTTGCCGCGACCGAGACCACGTTATCCTGCGCGGAGGCGGCCGGATATAGTGGGTAATAGTCAGCGTTCGAGGCTGAGTTACCAGCGGCCGCCACGATCATTACGCCCTTTTGTTTAGCGTTTATGATGGCGTCCTCGAGGGTCTGACTGTATGAGCTTGTCCCGAGAGACATACTCATAATCTTCACGCCTCGAGCCGCGGCATAATTCATGCCCGCGGCAACCGACGCGATAGACCCCGATCCGTATTGATCAAGTACCTTGACGGGCAGGAGCTTCACGTTCCACGAGACTCCGGCGACTCCCTTACCGTTGTCGCCTTTCGCGCCGATCGTGCCGGCGCAGTGAGTTCCGTGAAAGTGATCGTCGAGAGGGTTGGAGTCGGAATTAATAAAGTCGTATCCGTAGTAGTCGTCGACGTAACCGTTTCTATCATCGTCGACTCCGTTGCCCGGTGTCTCGCCCAAGTTCTTGGCGATGTTATCCACAAGGTCAACGTGCGTGTATTCGATTCCGGTGTCGATTACAGCGACGGTAACATTCGATGAGCCGGTAGTTATATCCCACGCTGTCGGTGCGCTGATCTTCTGCATGCCGTAGAGGGCTGACCATTGCGAGTCATTTGGGACTCGAGCAGATTCTACCACAAAGTTTGGCTCGCAGGTGATCTCTGTTCCTTTATTAGCGGCTTTCAGGGACGCGCACAGGCGATTAATTTCCCCTTCATTGGCTTGAACGATATTGTTCGAAGAGGAGGTGAGAAGACCCGACGTGGAAAAGATGCCGAGAGAGCCGTTGCTTAAACTTCGAGCCAGTTCAATGCCGGCGGGAGCGGCGAGGTTATCCGCCTTAAGTGAGCTTCGTGATGAGAGTCCACCGCCGTGGACAGGAAAAGAGACGACGATCTCCTGTCCCCGGTTGACTCGTTTAGGCAAAACGTTTTGAGCGTCACCCGTAAGAGGCGAGGCAAAGGAACACAGGGTGACAACAATCGCTGAGTGGGAGCGCTTGATGCGCCCTAGGGTCTTTTTTAACTTCATAAGATCCAACTCCGAAAGACAAAACTACTCACAACATCTTTCGCAGGTGGTTACGGCAAAGACCGGGCCAGCTCAAAAAGGCTCGGGGACTTGAGGGGTTAGGGGGGCACAGTCGAGGCCAACATGGAAGGGTATTACCCATTCCTGACATTCGTTGCGCAGTGGGAGTCGCGTGCTCGTGCTGTCGGATTCTCCTGTACAAGTCTCTCACAGAGCAAGGTCACTTGCCACGGTACTCGAGGGGACACTTTCCTCTTTATCCTTTGCTCCTCGTGACTGCCGCGGGTACGGGATGCTTAGAGCTTGCAGGTTCTTAGTACCTAAAGGGATCTACTTGTGTCGTAGATACACGATCCGCATTGAGCTTACAGCTCATTTCTTGACACGGCAAAATACTCACAAGTTCCTCCAGTATAGCCAATAGGGCCGACTATAGAAGCACAGCGTTG
>CAIXKI010000064.1 GCA_903920005.1 uncultured delta proteobacterium | reverse complement strand
TGGCTCGAGAGGGTGATGTTGAGAACGGAAAGAGTAGGCGAGCGATCTTTTGAGACGAACGACTATGAATCTTGAACAATGGGCTCCCTGATTGGACTCGGTCGAGGCCTTTCTCGTAGAGTCGCGTAAAAACTCGGTATAGAGCGAACCATAGGACGGCAAGCACCCCGGCAAATTCAATGAGGGTCAGGAACGGCATGGTCGCATCTCCACGTAAGAGACCGGTTACTGCTTCCGCGCAATGGGTGCTGGGTAACCACGAGTTGGCCGTTGCTAGTGAGAGATTCTTGAATAGCTCAGCGGATGTTGTGGTTGGAGAGATGCTTGTGTAGACGTTATTGCCGCGAGCTGTGGCCGATAACACTCCGAGAAGTAAGAAAACGAGCGCGACCGCGAGCTGCTTGCCTCGATGAGATGGAATAATTGCCGCGAATAGTACCGCTCCTATCATGCCAATCACCACCGCGATTGCGAAGAATACGACGCAGAGTAGGGGAGCCGTTACGAAGAACAAGAACCCCGCGTTATAAAACGATCCGACCGCGACGAGGGAAGGAAGGCCAAACGTGCAGACCATCCACGATACGGAGAGGCCGATATCCGTGGCTTTTCCGAGAAGGAATTGTCCTGGCGTGATGGGCGAGGAGAGCGTCAGGTCCAGGTCTCGTGCCATGAAGAGCGAGCCAAGACCGCTTACGCCACCGGTTATCGCTATCATGACAAAGAGAGCGGCGAACAGCATGCCCAACGGAGCGGTGGGATTGACGTACGCGCCCTGAAGCGCCCGGTCGATGTCCGTTAAAGCGGCTATCGTGCCAGCGTACAATCCCGCCATGATACAACACGAAAAGATCACGGCCGCGAGCTCTTTGAGTCCGTTTCGGCCACTCTTGAACCATCGGTTCTTAATGGTAAGCAGCTTCGGTTTCAGCAGAACTGGAATGAATGGCATTGCCTCTCTCCGTTTAGTGCTCTACCTGTGGGGCAGTGAGCTCAAGGAACATCATCTCCAGTCCCTCTTCGTGTTTTCCAGTAAGCTGGCGAATGTCACCAAGCGTTCCAGTGGTAAGAATGGATCCCTGATGGATGATCGCGAGGTTGTCGGCTAACTCTTCGGCGACGTTCAGTGAGTGCGTCGAAAGAAATATCGTCGTCCCGTTCTTGGCGTATCGCTTCATAGCCTCTTTGAGGTTTCGCGCGCCGTGAGGATCTAAGCCAACCATCGGCTCGTCAACGATTAATACCTTCGGATCATGCACGAGCGCTGCGCACGTGGCGAGTCGTTGCTTCATGCCATGTGAGTAGCTTTCAATTAGTTCATCTTGCCACTGAGTGAGCGTATACTCGTCAAGCACCTGGTCTATTCGTATGTCGGCGGTCTTGCCGCTCAGGCGGTACAGGTCACATATGAAGTAGAGGAACTCTCGTCCCGTCAGCTTCGGATACAAGTTAGGCCGATCGGGGACGTACCCCGTAATCGCCTTCGCCTGAAGAGATTCCTTTCGGAGGTCGAATCCGCCAATGTAGATGGCGCCCGCGCTCGGCTTGAGAATGCCGGTGAGCATTTTGATGGTAGTTGTTTTGCCAGCACCGTTCACACCGAGAAACGCGAATATCCCTCCCGCTGGCACCTCGAGCGAGATGTTATTTACCGCGACGAATGAACCGTACGATTTCGTAAGATTTTTGATGGTGATCATTCGCAAGCTCCTTGGAGTGGATGGCTTAGCCGAACAGAGACCAGGACCGGTCCTCTCCCTACGAGAATTAGGATGCAGGGTTCGATACGAATTGTTCGTGATGTGGAGTAAGGAGATGCAGACTGGAACTGTTGTAAAAACAGCCAGTTAGGTTCTCATCGTTTCGATGAGGCAGAGAGGTTTTTGTTGTGACTTAAAGAGCATCTCAAACTCTGTTGGAATGTTGTTCTCAGCATACGGGCTCCGCAACAGATCGGTTGTGTGCTTAACAGTTCGCCATTGCTCCTCTGAGAGGAGTTTGCACGTCGAGGCGAAGTACTCTTGATGATCCGTTTTATATCGCAGGAATCCGCCCACTCGTAGAAGCTCGCGCATCGTCTGTAATAGTTCTGGGTTGAGCAGTCTATTCTTTAACCAACGTCTCTTGTCCCAAGGATCGGGATAATTGACGAAGAATCCGCTCACCTGACCCGCGGTGAAGAGGTGGTTAATTTGGCGGGCATCAGTACGGATAATCATGACGTTCTTGAGACCAAGAAGCTCCGCTTTCTCTCCCGTCTTAAAAGCTCTTTTGAATCGAATTTCGAAGCCGATGCAGAGCGCGCTCGGGTAGCGTTGGGCCAGTTTTATAAGGTGCATCCCCGAGCCAGAGCCGAGTTCTACATAACAATCCGCGAAGTCGGGAAGTCGGCGCTGGATCTCTCGACGCGATGTCTCCGCCAATTCGCGATCCTGCTCCGCTACGATAATGCCAGGCTTGGTCGTAACGAGCTGCATATACTGATTTTCCCAACTCATAGTGGGTACAATACGCCAGAGTGCGCCCCTAATTCAAATTCGGACCTCCCGACTATTTCCTCCAGAGCGCCTGTCCTGCTTGTTTCGAAGCCTTTTTCTACCATCCTGTCAGGTTCATGAGTCGTATCGGAGATGGGATGAATCATACAAAAGAACAGATGAACTAAGGGGTTACGTCGCTCATAGCGATTTTGTAGTTCTGGTGGAATGAATAAGGCGTCGTATGAAAGACCTGCTCTATCGAATCGTTGGTTGGGATTTTATCCGTATGGGGAAGGGCATCGAGGCCCGCCACGAGCGGTGCGCCGATTATTGGGCCCCACACCTTTCGTGTACGAAAGAGTTTATCTCCAAGAACATCACTCCTGGTGGAAGGCTGGCGATTCTCGGGGCTGGGCGGTTGCTAGACGTTGATCTAACAGCACTGCACCCTCTCTTTTCAGAGATTCATCTCTACGACGCGGATCCTACCGTCCTCGCCACATGGAAGCGTGTGAGTGGTAAGGCATATGGGAAGAGCGTCTTTGGTCACATTGAAGATGTAACTGGGAGTTTGAATCAATGGTCGGCTGGTCTGGCGCCCGCGCACAGGCGGGGTGAGCTTGCGGAATATCTACGCGGCCTCTCCCTTCGACAGGGTGGTTGGAAGGAGCAACTCTTTGATGGGGTGATCTCATTGAACATCATCGGTCAGTTGCCGTTATATTGGCGTGATCGAGTGTTGGAGATATCAGACGATCTTTCCGCGGAAGAGGAGCGTGCACTGGTTGATACGATGGCTCTTCTTCAAACGGGGCATGTCGAGGCTTTGCAAGAACGTCCGTATGCGTGGGCGATCGCGATCACCGATACTGAGTACTACACCTATCAGGTCGATTATCCTGAATGGGATGTTGCTGACGCGCTGCACGGTACAACGCGAGAGCTTCTGAACGGAAACAAGCAGACAAATCTTGATGTGCAAGAGGGGACTTGGTTGTGGCACCTCTCTCCCCAGTTCGTAGAGTGTGACACCGAGGGCGCTATCCACCGGGTTGAGGCGCGGGCCTGGAAGCGACAAAGCGAGTCGTATAAGAGCGTTTCGGTCTAACCCAGCTCTCAAGAGGACTCCGCTTCCAAGGGTGATAAACCTTGAAGCCGTCGTCCTCAGCTTTTATAGGGAAGCTCAATGTGCGGCACGGGCGCATCTGCTCTTTTTAAGTACTTACCCGGGCCTTGCAGCCGCTCTTCAGACCGTTTTCGTTAAATATCGATAAATCGTCCGCGCCTGGATTGAGTATCCGTGTTTCATCTCGTAGGTTTCGGAGTAAGGGCGTGTTCCGAGTGGCCTCCCTAGGAGTTCTCTAATCTCGCCCTTATAAACCACCGAAGCTATTGGAGTGCTCATGAAGCAGAAGAGTGACAGCGCCGCTTCTCTCAACGAATCTATTCCCCTCGATAGGCGTACCTTTATTCAAGGCTCTCTCGCCATGCTTGCGGCGCCGTCTATACTGCGAGGGCTCGCGGCGGAGGAGCGTAAGACGGGGAGTCTCCCATCGCTCACGCATGGAGTTCAGTCGGCACTGATTGATTCCAATAGCGCTATGGTGTGGGGGCGCAGCGATCGTCCCGCCAAGATGATCGTAGAGTGGGACACAACGCCGGCGTTTCACAGAGCCCGTAGAGTTGTTGGACCACTTGTTATTCCTGATGATGATCTTACTGGCAAGACGATCCTGACAGGGTTGCCCGAGGGGCAGACGATCTTTTACCGAGTGCGGTTCAAGGACGCTGATGGCGTGAGTGAAGGAGCTCCGATCGCGGGACGCTTCAGGGTGCCGTCCAGGGAGCCCGCTCCCGTGACTCTCATATGGGGAGGAGATACCGCAGGGCAGGGATTCGGCATAAACGAAAAGTTTGGCGGAATGAGGCTCTACTCGGTGATGGAGCGGCATGAGCCCGATCTTTTTATTCATTCGGGGGACGGTATATATGCCGATCATCCGATCCCTTCGGAGATTGCGCTTCCCGACGGCAGTGTGTGGCGGAATCTCGTGACAGAAGAGAAGTCGAAGGTAGCTGAGACCCTCCGTGAATTTCGGGGGAATTGGCGTTACAACCTTCTCGATGAGAATCTTCGCGCCTTTAATTCCAGCGTCGCTCAGTTCGTTCAATGGGATGACCATGAAACCACAAACAACTGGGATCCCTACAAGGTGCTAACGGACGCTCGGTATAGTGAGAAGCGGTGTGATGTATTGAGTGGTCGGGCGCGCAAGGCCTTCCAAGAATATGCGCCGGTGTGGGTTTCCCCAGAGGATTCGACACGCATCTATACGTCAATGAAATACGGGCCAGGCATCGAGATGTTTAAGCTCGACGCTCGAAGTTATCGCGGGGCAAACTCTCCTAACGATCAGCAAAAGCCAGGTGCTGCCACGGCATTCTTCGGACTTCGACAGCTTGATTGGCTAAAAGCATCTCTCCTTAAGAGCACCTCGACCTGGAAGATAGTGCTCTGTGATATGCCTCTTGGGCTTATCATCAAAGATGGGGAGAGAAATTTTGAAGGGGTCGCTCAAGGTAATGGACCAGCTGAGGGGCGAGAGTTGGAGATCGCAAACCTCCTCCGATTCATCAAGCGAAACACTATTCAGAATGTTGTGTGGCTTACCGCGGATGTTCACTACGCGGCCGCGCATTACTTTGATCCGAGCAAGGCTCAATTCACGGAATTTAATCCGTTCTGGGAGTTCGTCGCCGGACCAATCCATGCGGGCACGTATCCGCCCGGACAGCTTGATTCGACCTTTGGACCACAACTGAAGTTCTGTAGTACGAGTGAGAAAACAGCGCCGAGTACTGCGCCAGGGCCTGATTCGCAATTCTTTGGAAAGGTGAAATTTGAACCCAAGAGTATGTCGCTTACGGTTTCTATTCACTCCCTTGGAGATAAGAAGCTCTATGAGGTTGAGCTCCCGCCGCATCAGGCGTAACTTGGACCTGTTCTGGCTCCCTATTCTATAGGGATATATTCCATGTGCGCTTCATGAATGCGTTTGCAGAGTGGAAGCATTAGGGTGACGAGCAAAATAGTCGTAAGACATCCAAATATGGCAAGTGTGGAGGAGAGTCCGTACCTGTCGATGAGTAGGCCCGTTCCTGGGCCAAGAATCCCATAGCTTAGGCGAAACACGAAGCTCTTCATGGAGTTTGCCGTTGCTCGAAATGAGGAAGGTATCCTCCAGTTGAATGCGTCTGTGAATATCACCGCTGCTAGGCCGCGGTTGATGTAGAAAAGGAAACCAGCCACCACTCCGATCCATGAATTTGAGATCGCCATTCCGATATATCCGATGCACGCGGCTGTTGAAAGTGTGAGAAGAACCCCAGAGGCGCCGAGTCGTTTTTCAAGTAGGTGTGCGGCCTTGCTACATCCCGCCGCCAGAAACACGGACAGGCTCCACAGAATTCCAAAGTAGGTCATGGGGATTTTATTTTGCGCCCAGTAGGGTTGGAGCAGCCATACAACGCAGAAGCTTGAAAGGCCCCAGACAATAGAGTTGATAAATATAAGCCGGAGAAGCGACTCCCCTCGGAGGATATAGTTCGCCACCATTCCGAAATTCTTTAGGGGGGAAGAGTGTTTCATTTTCTCAAGCGGGGGCTCTACAAAAAAGAAGGAGAGAAGGAAGGGAACCCAGCCAACAAGAGCTTGAGTCCACAAGATGGGAGTAAATGACCAAAGAATGAGAAAGCTTGCCGTTATTGCGGCGAGCCCCTCCCCGATGAGGCCCCAGAGATGGAGAGAACCAATTCGTTTAAGACGATTCGCGTCTTTAGGTAAAGAGTCATAGACGATGGCGATGTCAGCTCCAGAAATGAAGCTCCCACCGAGAGCAATTATGATTTCATACGTCACGAGTGTTCCATAGGTGGTCGCGAATGGAACCAAGCTGAATCCGCACCCAACAATGAACGTTCCCAGCATGATCGATGCTTTGCGACTCCATATATCCGCGATGTAGCCCGTGGGGATCTCGAAGAGCGCAACGCTTATCCCAAAGATCGCTTGGATCTCTAAGATCTCTGTCATAGTCAATCCGAGCGAGAGCCAAAAAGGTACGAGGATCGGCACTATCACGAGAAACATGGAGAAGAAGCTGCTTAAAGATCCGAGGATGAGATTTCGTGAAAGCGACATCCTGTAAGTATATCACCGTGCTTGGGGTATGCGACCACGGGAAAGGCACTCTGAATCTAGCTCTGATTAGCCGTGGTATTCGCGTTGCTCCCTAGTCGGGGTTAGCACGGTGTGGGGGTATGGCAAGTCGGCAGCAGGTCCATACGCCGCGTGGAATTCAATTGGAGGGCCGGCGGCCTCGCCGGCCGCAGGTCCAAATGTTTAGATGCGGTTGATGTCTCGGGTCGCGACAAGCCGGCGAG
>CAIXKI010000063.1 GCA_903920005.1 uncultured delta proteobacterium | reverse complement strand
CGCCTGGAGGTTCTCTCGAGTCGGACGTGGAAAGTGTTCGATGAAAGCGGGAGGCGGTTGATTGCCGCACAGGGTGCCTATCATCTCTTGTAGGACGGGAATTGCTGACGGCCCGATGAGCTCGGAGCCACGAAATTTACTACGCAAATTGTTTTGGAGGTTCTGATCTACCTCAACTCGTTTAATAAGAATCGTGGTTGAGGGATAGCGCTCTTCTATTCCCCGACGCCACTCGGTGAGCTTCCCTTCCATGTGATCCGGGAGATTAAGCTTGAGTACCACGAGGTCGAAGGTATTTCGCATCAGGGGCATCTGATAGCGGTATGACCTATAGAGCTCAATGCCGGGTGGTAGGGAGCGGTTGATCTCTTCAACTACTGATCCCGTTTTTTTACGCGGAGAGGGTCTTGAGAGCTGGAGCTGGGATTGCTCGATGATCGTTGTAGGCGGCGATACCGTGGTATCAAGGGGTGAGACAACCGACCCCTCGCTAGGGGAAATTGGTGGCGAGCTCGGAATATCTGCCTCTTGAGCTTTTCGCATGGCCTCTCCTCATCGTACCAATTTATGGGATGGCTGCCTACGATAAATGACAAGTTCAGGCGTGTTAGTAGGCAGTTAGGACAGTCTGGAGTGAATAAAAGTGACGGGCTCGAGCGCCATAAGATAGGCCGTGAGCATCTTAGGGTTAGACGGCGGAGGAAATAACTTTAACGCTCCTATGACAACCCAAAACCAAGCTCAACGCGCTCTTGTCGAGGCACTTCGCGAATTCTCAATGTCCGCACGGTTCGGATTCCTTAAGTCGTTACATGTCGGCCCCCTCCTTGGTGAGGATTCAAAGACGCTGGGAGAGTTCTCCGAGCTGACCTTCGAGGAGCTCGTAGTGCTTGCCCTTGAAGCGCCGCACGAATTGGCCCAAGTCACTCCAGCGCAAGAGCGCGTTCTTACCACAGTGCTTTATGCCCTTTCTGAGGGTGATGCGCCGCCTCGTGATGAGGATCCTATTTCTGGTGAGGAGGAGGGCGCGGACGAGGATGCGGAGGAGTCCACTCCTATGATCAACAGCGTTCAGTGTGAACTGGACCTCCGAGAGCGATTGGCGAAGCTACGAAGACACCCTCAGCTTTCAACCGTACAAGATATCCAGCTCAAGCAATTTTGGGACGCTTCATGCCCGGCCGCTCCATTTGAAGAATCCTTCACGATTCATCAACTCATCGGAATGGATATAACAGTGCTTTCGAAAAAACGCTCGATGACAGGCGCTCGTCTGATGAGCATGGCTAGAGCGCTCGATAATGCTCTGGCTTCACTTGAGGGGATTTCTCGCTCAACTGCCCCTCTGAACCCGGTTTCGTCCACGCAGCTCTCTCGTGAGGTTGAACGACCACGCGCTTTTGAGCATCCGTGGAGTGTCGAGATCGCGTATGTAAACCCAACGGATGCGGCCCTTGTTGAGTCTTTTGTGAGAGGTGTCTCGGACATGCAGGGTGAATTAACCACGTTTGACCAGGCATTTGACGAGTTTTGTTTTACGTTCAGCGCCGCTGATTTTTTGTCTATCGTCTCGGGTAATCCACTTTCAGTTTCGTGCGCTAGGGAGCTCTCGCAGTGGGTCAGATCCTCGTCGTTGTGCCCGCATGTCGGTATCTTGAATAGCGCGTTAAGTTGTCCAGGTGTTCACGTTTCTACCATAGTTGATATGGTATCTGGTGGGCCCTGCTCGAAAGTATTCTATGCTCTTGGGGCCGTTGTTTGCGCGCGTGCGCTCGGTGCTTCTGAGGTGGCGATAGGCGATAAAGTCTGTAAAGGTGTGTGGTCCTCAAATACCGCGCTTGCTCCTCTCATCCTGCAAGAAGCTCGTAGTAAGCGCAAACTGGCCCTTCCTAAAGCTCTAAGCACTGTCTGTCCGACCTTGGATCCGTTCTTGCACTCCTGGTTGTGTAAGGTATCGAAAGAGGCAGTTACACCCGTGAGGGTAAGCAAAAAGGGACGCAAGGGGCGGCGCTAACATCAGAGCACCGGCATTTTTTTCCCCATACAATGGATTGTAGGTACTTTTCGAAGGATTGAGAGCACCCTCTCTGCACCGTAACGGTGAGTAACCTGTGTGGTTCGAACTAGTGGGCTAGTAGGTCCATCTTAGGAGAGGCATGGCATCCGCGTTAAGCTTTTCAGGTATTGCGTCAGGTATCGATTCCCAAGCGATTATCGACTCAACGGTCGCTTCAGCCCGTTTGGCTCGCGTGCAACCTAATCAGAAAAAGGTCGGAGAGCTCGAAGAAACTAACACGGCTCTCGAATCTCTAGAAACGAAGCTTGATGCGTTGCGCACGACCTTGCAAGGATTCACCTCCCTCTCCGGAGGAGGCGTCAGTAAGACTGGATCTAGTAGCCGTGAATCTGTTGTGAGCGCTACAGCTACAGCCGCAGCTTCAAATGGAAGTTACGATGTTACCGTCAACACGCTCGCAAAAAATCATACTTTCAGTTACGATTTCTCCTTCTCGTCAACGACGACGCCGTTTCAAAATACGCTCCTAGGAAGCGAGCCAGCCGCAAATAGGACTGCTACCTTCACAATAGGGACCGGATCAAATCAAGAGACGGTAAGTGTCGTTATTACAAACGGAACATATACCGCGTCGCAATTCGTAACCGATTTTAACAACGCGTCCTCCAAAGGCGAAGCCTCGCTTGTAAACGTCGGCACCGAGTCGAGCCCCTCATATAAGATCGTGATTAACTCCATGTACGAGGGTGTGGAGAAAGGGTTTATAGCCGAGACATCTCACGGCGCCTCGCTCCCGAATACAGATCCGTCGTCGGAATCGGCTGCCACCAACGCGTCCTTTTCTATCTCTGGAATCGGAACAGTTACCCGAGGTACGAACTCTGTATCCGACGTGATTCCGGGGGTAACGTTGAATCTCTCATCTGGGGGCGGCTTAACCGCCACGGTCAAGATTCAAGAGGATGCGGCTTCCACTACCGCTAAAATACAAGATTTTGTAGATTCCTTTAATGACATAGTTAAGTTCGTCGCTGAGAATAACCTGGTAGTGCGAGACGAGAGCAGCAAAGAGGTTACGAATATTTTCGCGCCTCTGTCGGGGACGAGAACAGATGATAACGCGCTGCTTGCGCTTCGGACTGCCCTCGGATCCGCCGTGGCATCCGGAGGCTCTGTTGTTCGGGTGTTTTCTGACCTGGGAATTACGACTCAGCGAGATGGATCGCTAAAGTTTGAGAGCGCAAAGCTTCAATCGGCGCTCTCCTCTGAACCGAGCAGTGTCAGCGCCATGATTCAATCGTTCGCCGATACTGTGGCGCTGACCGGTGGTACGATCGACCAGTACACGCGGTTCAGTGGACTTTTGGATATCTCGGTAAACAATAACAAGTCGCTCATCACTGAACTAAATCGTCGTGTCGCTGACGCTGAAAAGCAGATCCAGCGAACGGCTGACGCTCTCAAGGAGCGCTATGCCCGATTAGAGGGATTGATGTCGAAGCTCCAGAGCCAGCAGAGCTCTCTTTCTGGCGCGTTAGGTGGTCGATAATCGTTGGTAACGTATTTAGGGGTTGGCGGCCCGAAGTTGGGCACGAGCTTCCGACGCGTTTACTGAGCTAGCGATGACTAGAGGTTGGGTGTCCTGATTCGCCGGGACAAACGTGTCGAGCTGGGTCGTAACCGTTCCGATAAATACGGAGCTCTCAATTTTCAAGATCTCCCGGTCTGCGTCGTCGGTTATGTATATGAAGGCTTCCCGTAGTTTAGCCTTAGGCTTCGTAGTCGTAAGGTTGCGGACCCGCGGCGATATGACGAGTACCTTTTTTTCCGCCCCTTGAAACGTAATGGTTGTGCGTTCGACAGCTGTTAAGGTTATGAGGTAGCGGCTCTTTCCGTTGAATATGTCGAAATCTCTACTCTGTCCGATCTCCCATGGGAGGCTTCGAGCTAAGAAGGCGGCCCCGATCGGATCGAGGGTAAAGTTATCTGGCGCGAACGCGACAACTTTCTTGTCTGGGTCCTGCGGGCTTTTGCTTCGAACCGCCGTGATTTCCCCGGCGGTTTTTGGAAACTTGATATCAATATTCTTGTGACGAGAATTCTCGTCGTGATTGATGACGAGGCTAACTGGTCGAAGATCGCTTCGCTCTAAGGTTCCCTTCGCGTCGTAGCGGAGACGGTACAGGAGGTCCACTCCACTATAGGTGCGAGCCGCCGCGTCAACGTGATAGTGGCCCTCAGACTCACTGACCGTGAGAGTGCACGAAGCGGCGGGGATCCCTTGCCAGCTAACCGTGTATTCGTACATCCCCAGCTTCGGCTTAAAAGAGTTTGGCGCAGGTTTGTAATTCGGGGTGGTAACCTTAACGAGGTGTGGAGATATGTAGTCGTCTGCGTTCGCGGTCATAGGGGCCGAGTTAAGGGCGGTTGCCAGGAAAAAAATTGTCAGTATGTGGGCTGTCGTTTTTAGAGCCATGTGCCTTCCAGTGAGAGCAGGGGCTCCCTAGTTGACCGTCCGATGATATCGAGCCAATGCTCAGGCCACCAGGTCTTATACAGTCATTCGTCGAGCAAGGTGGTGAAAAAAGATTGTACGTTGCGCTTCTCGATAAGCCGGGTTTCATCGTACTAGAATAGTTCGAAAAAATCCGTAATATATCTCGGTGGATACCCCTAAGCGGTGTTCTTCCGAGTGCCTCGTTTTGTTCAACCTATCGAAATGTTCAGGGCGGAGCCTTTTTCACTACCCTGCTAGTATGCGAGGCTAGGCCCCGATAGTGATGTAATCCCGCGACGCCAGAAATTTTTCTATGTCATCTAAGCTATTTAGGCAGGACTCTCCCGGTATCGTCTTTGCGTTAGAGCGAGTTCTTGACGAGGAGTCCATAGGGCAGCTGTTCGGGGATTACGAAGTGGTAGTTGCTGCTGGTGGTAACGACGAGCACGGCGTCATTCGAGAAGAGGGAGTTTCCTACAATCGGCGAATCGCCCGTATCCTCACGATCGTCCTGAAAGAGGCAGGTTGCCGTGACTTTGCAACTCTGAGACTTGCACTCTATGCCTGTGCCAAGGATGAGGTGTCTGTGCACGAGGAGGATCTCGATCGGGAGCTTCGGGCGATTCGAGAGTCGGGGAGCGTGTCGCCGACGACTTCATCGGTGGCGATCGTAAGCGCGGCGCTTCTCCTCGATCGATCGAGGCACCTCCATATGACCACGATGTCGTTGGCAGAACAGATGAAGTGGGCGGAGACGCTCGGCGCATCGTGCGTGCTACTACAGGAAGTGCCGTTACCAGAGCACCTGCGGAAAAAAGTGGAGTATTCGGTGAATGTGCAAAAGAGGCGTCTTGAGGCAGAGTCTTCCTTACGAAGGGAGGGGCAGTGAATCAGGCAAGGCAGACATCTGAGTTAGCTCGTGCGGTAGGATGGGTTATCACCGTACCGTATACGGTACTTTTCTTTGCGATCCTTGTGGTCTTTCATCCGTTTCAGGTCCTAGCGTCTTTATTGAGTTCACGAGCGCAGAAGTTTGTGTTGGACCTTATGAACGTAAGCCTCGTCTGGAATATACGAGTGCTTACGGGCGCTTCTTTTAGGTATGTGGGCTCGCCGACGTTTCCCAAAGATCGCTCCGTGATTATCGTCTCCAATCATCAGAGTATGTACGACATCCCCATGATTATGTGGGCGTGTCGCTCTCGTGAGATCGGATTTATCGCGAAGAAGGAGTTGGGAAGATGGATTCCAAGTATCTCATTCGCGCTTCGAACGCTTGGTTCGGTTCTTATCGACAGGAAGGACCCAAAGGCCTCGATTCGGGCCATCTCAAATTTCGGAGAGAAAAAAGAGCGGGCGCGTCAGGTAGCCGCTATTTTCCCAGAAGGTACACGCGCGCGCGACGGGGTAATGAAGGACTTTCGACCCAGTGGATTTAACGCGCTGCGTAAGACCATGCCGTCGGCGCTCATACAGCCCGTCGCCATTCGAGGGAATTGGGAGCTTCTCCGCTATAATTTTCTCCCGGTGCCGTGGGGAACTTCCATAGAAATAGAGTTTTTGGAGCCTGTGGAGCCCTCGGCCTATCCCTCTGAATTGCTTTTAGAAGAGGTCGGAAAACGTATAAAAGTGGCCGTTGAGAATGGCTAAGGGCGCTTGCGCTTGAATTGTTCCCGATTTCCGTCTAATACTAGCCGTCCACATGCCGGAGTGGCGGAATGGTAGACGCGGCGGATTCAAAATCCGCTACCTGTGAGGGTGTGGGGGTTCAAGTCCCTCCTTCGGTACTGATGTTTCGATGAGCTGCAAAGCTGTTGTCAGCTGTTCATCTCGCTGACAAAATCTCGACCAATACGCATATGGCCCAGGTATCATACTCTCTTGGTGATCTGTCCCGAGTTGAAAAGGGACGTACCGCAATTGTCATTTCAAAATGGTATCGAGAGTATTCCGATGCCATGGTTGTGAAGTGCAAAGAGGTTCTTGCGGCGGCGGGCTGTGACGTTCCAGAGGTTCACGTCGTGCCCGGGTCCCTTGAGATACCTCTAGCGGCTCGCCGACTTGCTCAAGCCGATCCGCTCCTGGAGGCCATCATCGTGTTTGGGATCATCGTAAAGGGTGACACGTATCACTTCGACATGGTGAAGAATCTTTGTATGAGCGGCCTCGAGCGTGTGATGTTCGAGTGTGATATCCCAATCATTAATGAAATCATCCCCGTTGATTCGTTGGAGTACATAAAGGCACGCGCTGGGGATAACGACAAAAACAAAGGAATTGAGGCCGGTAAGGCCGCAGTTGAGATCATCGACTGGCGTCGCAAAAATCCACTACCTGGGCGGTAGGTGTACGCGGTTCCCCTGTTTTCTGCTAGGGGTACGACCTGCCCCGTCCCTCCTATAATTACCTGATATCTTAAAGCCTTTTTTGGGTTACATCGCCGTGCCGTTTTCCGAGATATTGTTCGCAAGTTTGGGCCTCTTCTTGCCGACCTATGGGGTGTGCGCTCTAACCCTTCGACGATAGTCAAAAACCTTCCTGTGCAACGAGGGTGCCCTTGGAGCAGCCTCGTAGTCGTTGTGTGCTCTGCGCTCACCTTGTGGTGCTCGACCATCAGTGCGACTGCCGAATCTCAAAGGCGTGTTGTTCGCGGCAAAGAGATCGTTGTGTCGTACGGAGCGACTCGGCGCACGCTTCCCTTTGGTAGGGAGGCGATGTCGAGGCTAAGGCTCCCAAAGGAGTTGCGCCTGAGGGCGTTAGCGGCGGATCGGACCGTTGGTGTTGTTACCTCCGCACAGCGGTCAGGCATAGAGCCCGGCAGTCCAGTGCTTGTTGATCATGCGGAGGTCGCGCGCTTGTGCGCGAAGATAGAGAAGCTCAACAAGCATATCCCTCTATTGTGCGAGGCAAACTCACTGTACAAAATCGGGGCGACCCCCGACGATCCGAGGTTTGCCAGTCAGTATGCGCACGCGCTCATTAGTTCCGAGAGCGCTTGGAATATCTCAACCGGGACGCCCAGTGTAACGGTTGCCATCGTAGACACCGGAGTAAACTACAATCACCCTGATCTTCACGGGAATATAAGAACGAACGTCGGCGAGGTGACTGGAAATGGAATCGACGACGACGCGAACGGATATGTCGATGATGTGTATGGGTATGACTTTGCGCTCCTAGATGGAGACCCAGCCGATGAGCATGGGCACGGGAGCCACTGCGCCGGCATCGTAGGAGCGTCGGGAAATAATGGCGCCGGAGTTTCCGGAATGAATTGGAACGTTGGCATTCTCCCGGTTCGAGTTCTTGATGCTTCGGGGAGCGGCACCAACGCCGATGTCGCCGCCGGTATTCGGTACGCGGTTACTCGTGGATCTTCAGTAATAAGTCTCTCGCTCGGCGGCAATGACGAAAGTGTCACGATAGACGACGCAATTTCCGCAGCTCGCTCGGCTGACATTTTAGTCGTCGTTGCGGCCGGTAATGATAGCGATAATAATGACGTCCGCCCTACGTATCCGGCGAATTCAGCCTGGGATAATGTGATCTCCATCGCCGCGACGAATTCGGTCGATCGCCTAGCGTCGTTTTCCAATTATGGAGCTTTCACCGTTGATGTCGCCGCCCCGGGAGAAAGCATACTGAGCACCTGGCTTGGCAGCTCCTATGAGTATCGTGATGGCACCTCGATGGCGACTCCGCTGGTAGCTGGTCTCGCGGGTTTGATGAAGTCGGTAAATCCATCCCTCAGGTACTATGACCTCAAGGGGATACTCATGGGTACGGTCGATCAGCTCTCTTCACTTCGAGGCCGAGTCTTGAGCAATGGCCGCATCAATGCTCTGAATGCCGTGTCTTTGGCGAGTACTGGTGGCCCGTACCCGACTCCGAATCCGGGAGTTTCCTCCGGCCAATCAGCCGGCGCGTATGTACTCTCGCTTCGCGTGCGGAAGAGCGGAAATAGAAGATTGTTAACTGGAAAGGCGAAAGATATCGACGGCAATCCGATTGGAGACTTGAATATTCGCTTGAGGTGTTCGGGGCTCAAAACCCAAGCGCTCAACAGCGATGATGACGGATTCTATGGCTTTAAAGTTTCAAGGCCGCGCAAATCAATTACCTGTTATGTGGCCGATCTGTTCGGAAATCGTTCAAAAAAGCTGAAGGTCAACTAGCGTAGACCAAAGAGAACCCCTTGTTTTTGCTGGGACGGATTGTTTCCGTTTCCCATATTAAGCACGGGACGTACTTTCAAAAAATCCTTGGGCCGCGGGCGGCCGCAACGAGCAATAGTTTGCTCTTGGGGCGCGTGCTTGATGAAGCCATCGTCGCCATCACGATTTTTTTGAGCTGGCTTTTATGCACTCACGGAACATCTCTTCCGCGTGAATTTTTTGGAGCGCGTGTTCAATGATCGGAGCGGGGTAGTTGGTGGGGCGCCCGCTCTCCTCCTCGTGTAGCTTGTGGATAATTTTTGGTGAGATTTGGCCGAGCTCTGGAATCCAACGCTTCACATAGATGCAGTCAGGATCAAAGCGCTTTTGTTGTAGCCATGGATTAAAGATCCGGAAATATGGCTGGGCGTCACACCCAGTTGATGCGGCCCATTGCCAACTGCCATTGTTTACCGATGGGTCATAGTCAGTCAGGTGTCGCGCGAAAAAAGCTTCGCCCCAACGCCAACTCAGATGGAGGTCCTTCACAAGGAAGGAGGCGACGATCATCCGAACCCTGTTGTGCATGAACCCCGTTGTGACGAGCTCTCTCATTCCAGCGTCGACGATCGGAAAGCCGGTTCTCCCTTCGCACCATGCCTCGAAGTGGGACATGTTTTTGCTCCATGCAATTGCGTCATATGCGCGATTAAACGCATGTCCGAACACATGAGGGAAATGCCACGCGATGTGGGTAAAGAAATCACGCCAATAGAGCTCACGAACCAGGGTGTGAACTGTTCCCAAAGAATCGGCGACGGCATGGTAAACCTCTCGAATGGAGAGGGTTCCGAACTTGTTGTGAGGGGCGAGTAGTGTGGTTCCCTTCATTGCCGGAAGGTTGCGTTCCTCCTCATAGTTCTTGTAGCTCGGTATCGTCTCAAGAATTGCCACGCCCTTTGACCGGCCCCCTAAGCTGAGGCGTTTAGGGGCGGAGGTTTCTGGCCAGAAGGAACGAGGAGATACGAGTGGGAGGGATATCTTCGGGTTGGCAAGGACGCCCTTTGCCATGGGTGAGGGCTTCGGAACGGGAAGCTTCGACGCTTTTTTGAAGAAGGGCGTATATACAGTATATGGCTTGCCATCGTCCTTGCCAAATTCTGACGGTTCGCAGAGGAGTAGATCCGAATGAACAGAGCAGGGGATGTTCAAGCGTTCGCAGAGCTTTTGCAGGGCGTCGTCTCGTTTCCGGCTGAAGGGAGTGTAGTCTTTGTTGAAGAAGATGGAATCGATCGACAGCTCTTTAGCAAGGGTTTCAATCGTGTCGGTGGGATCGCCATGCAAGACCAGAAGCTTTCCTCCGCACTCCTTGATCTCGTCGGCTAGCTCCTCAAGACTCTCTATCAAGAACGCCAGCCCATTCGCTGAGCGGTGCTTATGAGCGCCAACCTGCGCGTCATTGAAGATGAAGCATGTTACTACCTCTTTTGAGGAGAGTAATGCATGGTTAAGCGCGGTGTTGTCGTGAAGGCGAAGGTCTCGCCGGAAGATGTGCAGTGAGCGTTTGTGCATAGTGTAATTAGGAGCTCTTCTAGCACGAAGCTCCGTTCCTCGTAAGAGCGCAGATCGAGAGGCGCAGGTGCACAAACGTCCGATAACTGCAGCCGCGGCTTTTGGCCGGTATTTTCGGAGATCGAATGGGCCCGTTTTCACGTAAGTGACTGTCCCCTCTTACGGGTACGTGAGGCACAAAAAGGCCTCGAATTGTAAAGAGCGGGGGCCGGAGGGTCGATAGTTGCCACAGTGAGAGGGTGGTTTTATGGGTGTAACTGGGAAGGTAGTTTTCGCCTCGGGGCGCTCCGTCGATTTCGATATCTGGGTGCTCGATCTCTCTTCAGGTAGGCTTGCTCAGCTCACCCACGGCCATTACCTGAATGACCATCCCAAGTGGTCCCCTGACGGTCAGCAGATCGCGTACGTATCGACCCAAGACGACGGCATCGCGTCTCTCTGGCTGATGGACGGCGATGGTGGGAATAAGAGGCAGCTCACGTCTGGGGTGTATTGCCAGTATCCGGCGTGGTCCCCAGACGGTCAGGATATCTTTTTTTCGGGAAACGGCACCCACGGCGTCGATATGAGTATCTGCTCGTACTCTTTCAAAACGTCCAAGGTTACGGACGTCTGTGACTATCCCGGTATAGAATCCGCGATCAGTTGTTCACCGGACGCCGGAAAGATTATCTTCGCCTCGACGAGTACTCACGTAGACGCGTATCGGCCCCGAGGAGCTACCGACATTATAGAATACACACTATCCGATCGGTCGTTCCGAACTATTTTTGAGCATCCAGCGCATGAGAACGATCCTGTGTATTCTCCGGACGGGACAAGGATCGCGTTTACTTCTCATCGGAATCACTTAAGTGAGGACGACTTTCAACGAGCGTTCAACGAATACCGTACCGTGGTGATGGAGGGAACGAACGCCGAGGCGCGTATCGCTATGCAGAAGCTTAAAAGCTTAGAGGGCGATAGTGACGTCTACATTGCGAGTAATGATGGAACGAACCTCATCATGCTAACCAATGATCGACACGTAGACAGGGGGGTCTGTTGGTCGCCTTGTAGTAACTATCTGATGTATTCAAGCCACTCGGTCAATGGATCGGGGACGGACCGCCTCCACATAATAAATTCCTTGAATGGTGAGTTTTTACCATTCGAATACGACCGGGCTCCTCTGGAGCGCGAAATGGGCGTGCAACGAGTTCTTAACCGGACCTGGTCCCAACGGTTGACCCCGGACAGGATAGAGAGGCTCTTCTTGCAGCCTGCTTTTTTGGGGGCTGAACGGCACCCCGACTGGGCTAAGTAATCTCATCCTTTGAAGGTTCCGCGCGACTCTCGCTTGGAACGGGAAACGTGGTATAATGCGCCTCGATGTTACAGATAAGTGGACTCGAAAAAGGCTTTGGCGAAAGGTTGCTCTTCTCGGACGCATCCTTGACGATTAACTATGGCGAGAGAGTTGCGCTCTTTGGACGCAACGGCTCCGGGAAGTCTACCCTTCTCAAGATTATCGCTGGGGACGATTCGGCGGATAAAGGCGATGTTCATACGCCGAAAGGGTACCGTATTGGGTATCTCAAGCAGCACCTCTCGTTCTCGCATCCAACGGTATTGGAAGAAGCATGTTCCGCGCTAATCGGTGACCCGGTAAGTGAGCAGTACAAAGCTGAGATAGTGCTCGCCGGTCTGGGCTTCACAGACGATGAGCTTCACATCGCTCCGAGCGCTCTCTCTGGAGGATTCCAAATACGGATTAATCTCGCGAAGCTCATCCTCTCAGAGCCGAATATGCTGCTCTTGGACGAGCCCACAAACTACCTCGACATCGTCTCTATGAGGTGGTTGGAGCGATTCTTAAAGGATTGGGAGGGGGAGATGATAGTGATCTCCCATGATCGTTCTTTCTGCGACGAGGTCAGTACGCACAGCGCCCTCGTGTATCGCAGTGGGATACGAAAGCTGGAAGGAAACTCTGAAAAGCTCTTTACGCGCATCTCCGAAGACGAGGAGCTTTACGAGCGCACTCGAGTGAATCGCGAGAAAGAGATTAAAAAGATGGAGGCCTTCATCAACCGCTTTAAAGCCAAAGCGAGTAAGGCAACCGTCGTACAGTCCAGAGTAAAAGCGCTCTCGAAAATTGAACGGCTTGATGAATTGTCGAGTGAATCAACACTAGATTTTGAGTTCGTTCACGCGGCTTTTCCTGGTCGGTTTCCGATAGAAGTTAATGAGCTCTCTTTTGGGTTCCCTAATTCTCTCAAGCCTCTCGTCAACGGCCTCTCCTTTAGCTTAAAGAAGGACGATCGCATCGGAGTTATTGGAAAGAACGGTCGAGGTAAATCAACACTACTCAAGTTGCTTGCTGGGGAGCTACGCCCGTTGGGCGGCGAGATCGTCACGAGCCCGAACACGAAGATCTCATTCTTCGCTCAGACCAACACCAATCGTCTCACTCTCTCAAACACGGTAGAGGCGGAGGTTCAGGAGGTGAACCCCACGCTCGGCCGAACGGCGGTGCGTTCCATCTGTGGATGCATGATGTTTGAGGGAGATGACGCGCTTAAGAAGATCTCGGTACTATCCGGAGGTGAGCGAAGTCGCGTCTTGCTAGGAAAGATTTTGGCGACCCCGAGCAATTTACTTCTCTTGGACGAGCCCACAAACCACCTCGACGTAGAGTCGGTTATGGCGCTGACGGATGCTCTCGAAGTGTTCGAGGGGGCTGTCGTGATCGTTACCCATAATGAAGATATTTTAAGACGCACCGCGCAGCGCCTGATCGTCTATCAGGGAGAGAAGCCGTTCCTTTTTGAGGGGGGGTATGACGACTTCCTTGATATGGTCGGCTGGGAAGAGGAGGCGGATCTTGTTCCCAAAGGAAAACGAAAAGGTGGGCCATCCGCCGGAACCGCGCGCGATAAAAAGAAGGGACGTGCGGACCTTGTTCAGGAGCGTTCTCGTGTAGTCACGCCACTCAAGACCCAGGTTGAGAGATCTGAAAAACGGATCGAAGAGCTTGAGAAAACGGTCGAAAAGTTGCAACAGAAGCTCGCGGCTGTATCGGGACATGGTGACGCGGTGGGAATTAAGCTCACATCGCAGGAGTTGGCAGTCACACGGCAGGACCTAGAAAAAGAGGTTGGTCGGTGGGAGGAGAGCTCTCAGGAGCTTGAACGTCAAGAGAAGAATTACGCCGCCAAGATGCAGGAAGTAGAGGCGTAGCCTACGTTTTTGCGCATGAGTGCCTCCGCTAGGGGGGGGACCTGTTTATAGTACCGAGCCTTAAGAAGCGATTCAGCTCCGAGGTCTAAAGTTCGCCTTGCAATCAGCCGTCCACACCACCGAACAGAAGCTTGTGGGGCGAGGGCGCTATGACAATTCGAAATTGCTGTGAAGTCCGCACCGGTAGAGGCGTCGCGTACATGGCGCTCTATTCTCTCGGTTTTTTGCTAGTGACTTTTGGGTTACTACGTGGGTCGCAGGCACAGGGGGGGGGAGGCGGTGGGTTGATGGGGTCGGCGTGCGAGTACCTTGACCTTTTAAGGAATGAGGAGCGGGACGCAAGCCCTTTCCTACAGGTCTGTATCGATTCCATCCCAGCCGGAGGAATTCTAGAGATGAGCCCAGGCAACTATACCCTCGGGACATCGATTAAAATTTCGAAGCCTATCGTCATTAAGACCCGGGGAGTCTCCACGGATGCGCCCACATGTACTGGATATAACGCCCCTCGATGCGCAACGTTTCGCGCCGCCGCCACCCTGGGCGATAATGTCACGAGCCCCAATCAGCATCCTCAGTTTCCGGCAGTAATGTTTTACAACCCCCCGAGAACAAACGGCGTAACGTTCGATCATATAGTTTTGGACGCTCGAAGGGAGTTACGTGGCAGCTCGGAAGGGGTTCGGTGCTTAAATGGAAAGAATTCCCCAACGGTCTTTTTATGCGGACCGAATATTAAGATTCGCAAAAGCGTTATTCGGAATACGTTCTGTGGGTCACATGCGATTATCGCTGCGGCGAAGGATCTTGAGATAACGGATTCGATTTTTGAGAATGCTGGTACTCACGGTGGGCCGTGGGCTGACGGCGTTACCGTGCTGAGCGCAGAGCGCGCGACCGTCGCGAGAAATCAATTTCGAAACAACACGGATATTGATTTGATTTTTGGGGGGTGTCCAAATTGCACAATAGAGCTCAATAGAGTGACGCATTCAGGAGACTTTGCCTCGAGTTCGTTCGGTTCGATCATGATGCATGCGTGGCCGAACACGAGCGGTGATTATACTGGCACGACCGTAACCGACAATTACGTTGACTGCGGTGGGCTCGGCTGTGGCCAGGCGTATATCGTGGGCTCCCTGGGGTGGTATACAACGCATGTGACTCGTGGGCTAACATTTGCCCGGAATGTTGCGGTAAACGCTCCAGCTGGATTTGTCATCGGCTCTGATGTCGATGATGTGCTCATCGGGGATAATTACGCGAGCCGGAATGTCGGCAATCAGAAATGTAGTGGGCGTCAGTTGTACGACTACGCTCTTGCGCCCGGATCGGGCGCGCGGTTCATGGCTGGCAATCAAGTAGGTCAATCGTTCTATGCTCCCTCCTCATTGGCAGGCTTTATTCCAAATACGAACGCCTGTTCGCCATCTACCGCGAACCTGTTGCCGCCGCCTCCCGCAGCCAACGCGGAGCGAATTTTCCGATTTATCATCCGGAGCGCGTATCAGGAGATTCTCGCTCGTTCCGCTAATGAAAAAGAGATCAGTGATTTGCTGCCTGGCTTCATCGCCGGCACTCTCACGGAGTCTGAGCTCCGTGCGTCCATGCTCAAGAGCTCAGAGTTTCTAACTCCTTGGGTGGCTCAAAAGTATCGGCTCCTTCTAAAGCGGTGTCCCGACGCATGGGAGGTTGCGATTTGGCGGGATGCTATCGCGAGTGGTCGTATGACAGCTGCCGAAGTCGTTCGCGCAATCGGGGAAAGCGAGGAGGCTCAAGAGGTAAAAGATAAGCCGATTCCCGCGCGCAGATGTCCTGTCCCTTCGCCAGGTCGGTCGAGTTTGATGGCTGGACAGGTGCTCGCTGAGGGAAGCCGCCTGCAAGTGTTTGGCGCAAAATCTGCGTGTAGCTTTGACGCCGTCATGCAGAACGACGGCAATTTTGTTATTTATCAGGTTAATACAGGCCCGATTTGGTCTACAAAGACGGCACAAGGCGAAGGCATGTACCGACTGCTTCTTCAAACTGATGGAAATGTAGTGTTGTATCAAGGGGCGGCTTCACCGATCTGGAGCTCCCGCACCGCCGGATCGAGTGGATCAAAGTTGATTCTCCAACCTGACGGCAATCTGGTTTTATATAACCAAGCGGCCCAGCCGATCTGGGCGAGCGGATCGGTGGTAGCGGGCTGTTCCTAACTTACGATGTTCGGGCCCCTGAGTGGTGAGGTGGCAGATTGTAGCTACCGTCATGACTCTCTTCTCCTTGAGTAGTTTAGGACGGTGCAGCAAATTCGGTCGAGAGTGCTTAAAGAGCTTTCCAGCGTCTCCTACTAAGTTCCCATCGGGGGGCGCAACGTTCAGTAAGGTCTTCTCATTCACCGCCCCGCCAGTCGATAGGCCTCATCCTAGCGAACCCTTCACGTAGGCAGGCCGATGGCCGCGATCCTTCCTAAGTTTTGTGGGGTAAAAACCCCCACGCGATTTCAGGATCGGTCGTTTTCCTATTTGGCTGTAGAGGCACGAGCTGGTGCCCTACAAAGATAGACCTCAGATGGATACGTATCGATCAGTCGTGTGAATCCTTTGTTATAAGAGGACCTCAGTTTCTGGAATACTTTCGGCTTTAAATTGGATGGCGCTTTGAACATGGTATCAAATATCCTCTTGAGCGTGGAGCGAGGGAATTTAGTCTTTGTGCACTCAGGTAGGGGCGGAGGGGCATCAGCACAAACATACGCCCCTACAAACGGCTGTGCCCTTGCTTTCATCGTGCGAAGCGCTATCGCGCAACCCTTAAGGTACTTCGAGTAGCCCTTTCGATTTCCTGTTCCCGCCACTCGTGCGGCCGTCTGGAGAACTGCAGACACTCCGTCGAAAGTTTTCTTCACAATCTTAGCAATATCGGCATCCGTAATTTGTTGGCATCCCGGCGTTCCCTCCAGCCTACACATCGGTAACGATTTGTTCGTACTCCTTGTATCGAACTCTCGTAAGGTTCCTGCGAAGTACCATGTTGCCGCGAATGAATCGCCCTCTCCGTAACGGAATAGCTCAAGCGGTAAGCTAAAGCTTCCTTGAGGCGCGGCGAAGATCTGTTCATAGTCCTCAGGCGCTGGACGTCTCAGTGTTAGATCCGGAATGACTGGCGATTGGTCTCTTGTTTCGATGCTGTTTAGTCTTAAGTTGCTCTCCGCGAGTTCCGGTTGTAGTGCCGTGATTTCAACGTGAGCCTCTGTGCCTACACTGGAGTCTACCGAATACGGGAACGTAACGTATTCTAGTCCGCCCTGTGTTTCCCGACAAAGAGGCCCAGGCTCAATAACTCGTCTACCGGCGATAGTGAACGGATCGTTGCCGGGATTGGTCACGTTCAGTTGTCCGGCGGATTTGTTAATAGGTGCAAAGTCCACCACGTCTGGATGCAGCGAGTAGATAGTGATGGGTAGTGGCTCAGGTGTTCCGAGAGGATTCTCAATTCCACTTGGTACGATTGCTTCTACCCGTCCGTTCGCGTCTGTGCGCAGCACGGCCGGTTGAGGTGTCGTTGTTGCCCAAATGCCGATTTGCAGACCAGGAACTGGAGTGTGGTTGACCTCAACCTGTAGGCGTATGGTGTAGGTGAGCGGCGTATTTGTCGGCGTCGGCGTCTCTGTTGGTGTATTAGTTGATGTCGGCGTCGGTGTAACGGTTGGGGTGATAGTGGGTGTTTTTGTAGGAGAGCTCGTTGGAGTAACCGTTGGTGTGTTTGTTGCCGTCCATGTTGGCGTCCTCGTCGGGGTATCCGTTGGAGTCGCGCTGGGACTATGCGTTGGTGTAATCGTTGGGGTCTGCGTCGCCGTGTCGAGAGGGGTAGTTGTTGGAGTCACGGTAGGGGTATTTGTTGCGGTGTTAGTTGGGGTTTCCGTTGGTGTGTCTGTTGGCGTGCTCGTTGGTGTATCGGTTGGCGTTTGAGTCGATGTGTCGGTTGAGGTTGGCGTAGGCGTTGTCGTCGGTGTTTCAGTTGGCGTGTTCGACGAAGTTGAAGTTGGTGTAACCGTCGCAGTCTCTGTCGGCGTGTCGGTCGGCGTGTGAGTTGGGGTCTCGCTGGGCGTGCTCGTTGGCGTATCTGTTGGAGTGTGAGTAGCGGTTTGCGTTGCTGTGTCCGTCGGCGTTTCGGTCGGGGTCTCTGTCGGTGTTTCCGTCACCGTAGCCGTAGGAGTTGATGAGGCCGTATCGGTTGGCGTCTCGGTCGGAGTTTCCGTCGGCGTCTCGGTCGGTGTGTCGGTTGGAGTCTCCGTCGGAGTAGCGGAGGCTGTCTCGGTCGGTGTGTCCGTCGGCGTCTCCGTTGGAGTTACGGTTGGTGTGTCCGTCGCCGTCGCGGTAGGGGTTTGGGACGGAGTCTCGCTCGGAGTGCTTGTAGGAGTCTCCGTTGGCGTCTCCGTTGGAGTGTCTGTCGGTGTGTCACTTGGAGTATCTGTTGGTGTTTCGGTGGGTGTTTCTGTCGGTGTTGTCGTTGGCGTATCTGTTGGAGTGTGCGTTGGTGTCTCCGTTGGCGTCTCGGTCGGCGTCACGGTTGGAGTGCTAGTCGGTGTCTCAGTTGGCGTGTTTGTCGGCGTCTCAGTTGGCGTGTGTGTTGGTGTAACGGTTGGAGTGTCGCTTGGGGTTTCACTTGGAGTGTCGGTTGGTGTCTCGGTCGGAGTAGTTGTCGTTGTCTCTGTCGGTGTATTGGTCGGCGTATGTGTTGGCGTATCTGTTGGTGTTTGACTCGGAGTGTCCGTTGGCGTTTCCGTGGGAGTGTCTGTTGGAGTTGTAGTTGGAGTGTCTGTTGGAGTGTGAGTTGGTGTGTCCGTTGGTGTTAGGGAGGGGGTGCTCGTTGGAGTATCTGTCGGTGTCGCTGTCGGGGTCTCGGTGGCTGTGTTGGTTGGAGTATTCGTAGGCGTAATGGTCGGAGTGACCGTCGGCGTGTCGGTCGGCGTTTCTGTTGGAGTATCTGTCGGAGTGCCTGTCGGCGTTTCAGTAGGCGTATTCGTTGGGGTATCCGTCGGCGTGTTCGTAGGGGTGCTTGTTGGAGTATCCGTCGGGGTATTTGTTGGCGTGTCTGTTGGCGTGTCCGTGGGCGTATCTGTGGGTGTGCCTGTTGGCGTGTTCGTTGGCGTATTTGTCGGCGTCTCGGTTGGTGTATTCGTCGGAGTGTAAGTAGGCGTTTCTGTTGGCGTGTTGGTCGGTGTGCTCGTTGGTGTGTTTGTCGGAGTGTCCGTCGGGGTGTCTGTTGGTGTGTTCGTTGGCGTGTCGGTCGGCGTGTTTGTTGGGGTGTCTGTTGGCGTATCGGTCGGCGTGTTGGTTGGCGTGTCCGTTGGTGTATCGGTCGGCGTGTTTGTTGGTGTGTTCGTTGGTGTATCGGTCGGCGTGTTGGTTGGGGTGTCTGTTGGCGTATCGGTAGGTGTGTTCGTTGGCGTATCGGTCGGTGTGTTGGTTGGGGTGTCAGTTGGCGTATCGGTCGGCGTGTTGGTTGGCGTGTCCGTTGGTGTATCGGTCGGCGTGTTTGTTGGGGTGTCTGTTGGCGTATCGGTAGGTGTGTTCGTTGGTGTGTTCGTTGGCGTATCGGTCGGTGTGTTGGTTGGGGTGTCAGTTGGCGTATCGGTCGGCGTGTTTGTTGGGGTGTCAGTTGGCGTATCGGTCGGCGTGTTTGTTGGTGTGTTCGTTGGTGTATCGGTCGGCGTGTTGGTTGGTGTGTTAGTTGGCGTATCGGTCGGTGTGTTTGTTGGGGTGTCAGTTGGCGTATCGGTCGGCGTGTTGGTTGGCGTGTCCGTTGGTGTATCGGTCGGCGTGTTTGTTGGGGTGT
>CAIXKI010000062.1 GCA_903920005.1 uncultured delta proteobacterium | reverse complement strand
CCGGCCCTCCAGGTACGAATGTCGCGGGTTCGTTGGAGGGCCGGCGGCCTCGCCGGCCGCAGGTACGAATGTCGCAGGACTGCGGGAATAATGAACAAAAGGGGTAGGGCGCCCCTTGGTTCTAGTTACACTTCGTAATTGAAGATATCCAAGAAATGAGAAATAAGCCGATGCGTTACCTCGGCAACGGTGACGGTTTTTGGCGCAATTAACTCGCTGATCGAGATGATACGGATATCTCCAAGTCCGCATGGATTGATAGGTTTGAATCGCTCAGCGCATGGGAGGACGTTGACCGAGAAGCCGTGCAAGGTGCACCAGCGTGAGATGCGAACTCCACTAAAGGCTATCTTTGAGTTCTCATCTATCCACACGCCTGTTTTGCCAGGCACTCGAATCCCTGTGATCCCGTAGTCGCTCAGAGTTTTGAGTACGACCTCCTCAAGAGATCTCATGTACCAACCCACATCGGTTTTGTGATTGTGCAGGTCGATGATCGGGTATACCACTGCCTGCTCGGGCCCGTGATACGTGAGGCTTCCGCCACGCTCTACCTTAACGATGGCGGTGCCCTGTGATTCGATCTCGGCGGTCGTGGTATAAAAGTGCGCGTCTTCGGTCGAGGTGCCACACGTGATAACCGGGGGATGTGAGCACGTTAGCAACACATCCCCTTGAGTACCATCGATGAGCTTACGGTGATACGACCGCTGAAGCTCTAGGCACTTGACGTAGTCGATCACACCGAGGTCGTAGACCTCTAATTTGATGCGATCGCCGTTGGCCTCGTTAAAAATTGATTGGTCGTCCGAGAGCAAGACCCATTGCCTCCATTACTGCTTCAGAGAGAGTTGGATGCGGGTGGATCGTATCCAACACGCTCGCCGCGATGCCCTCATGAGACCGGATGATAGCTGCTTCAGATATGAGCTCTGTAGCCTCGGCGTGAATAATGTGAACACCGAGTACTTCACCAACCTCGTCATCAATGATGACTTTTACGAAGCCATCCTGCTCGCCAATAGCGATCGCCTTTCCGATGGCCGAGAATGGCATCTTTCCGACGCGATATTTTATCCCCTTCGCTTTGACCGCGCGCTCGGTGAGTCCGACTGACGCGACCTGTGGCTGACAGTACGTACATCCTGGGATGTTGTCGTACTTCATTGGGTGCTTCGACTTCCCAGCCGCGACCTCTGCCGCGACGATCCCCTCGTGACTCGCTTTGTGAGCGAGTGCCGCGCCACCGGCTACGTCGCCGATCGCGAAGTGGTGAGGAAGGTTCGTGCGAAGGAGCTCGTCTACCTTGATGAATCCGCGATTCGTCTCGATACCGACCTTCTCAAGCCCGAGATTCTCTGTGTTCGGCATGATACCGATAGCGATGAGGCAAGCATCTCCGCTCCACTGCTCGGTAGAGGTTTTGCCTTTGAGGCTCGCGCTTACCGTCGCGCCAGTTCGCTTGAGTCCCTCAACAGCGGTAGCCACACGTACGGTCATCCCGTTCTTTGTGAAGACCTTCTCGAGAGTTTGAGCGACCTCTGTGTCCTCCACAGGGAGA
The DNA here is from genome assembly GCA_903920005.1 of uncultured delta proteobacterium. Taxonomy (GTDB): domain Bacteria; phylum Bdellovibrionota_C; class UBA2361; order UBA2361; family OMII01; genus OMII01. The sequence continues at coordinate 21,571 of CAIXKI010000062.1, read as the reverse complement.
ATCTGATCCGTCATCTCAACAAGAGTTACTTGCGTGCCAAGAGAATTAAAGAAGTACGCGAACTCTACACCGATAGCTCCGGCTCCGATAATAAGCATCTTCTTCGGAAGTCGCTTGTATTCGAGGATGGTACGAGAGGTATGAATCACCTCGCCGTCTACGTCTATCCCTGGAAGGGGGCGAGGACGAGCGCCCGTTGAGATGATGATGTCCTTGAAATCGTAGGTTGTCGATTTCTTCGAAGAGTCGGTGACGACAAGCTTGTTGCCCTTTTCGAGGACTCCATTGCCTGAGATGATCTCGATCTTGTTCTTCTTCATCAGGTAGTTCACGCCGCCCGAGAGCTTCGTTGCTACTTCACGTGAGCGTTCGATGATACGCTTAAAGTCTACCGAAACCTCACCAGTGGTGAATCCGAAAGAGCTTGCGTGCTTGATGTCGTTGAAAAGTTGAGCGGACCTGAGTAGCGCTTTCGAAGGGATGCATCCCCAGTTAAGGCAAACACCACCGAGCGCCTCGCGCTCCACGATAGCAACCTGTCGGCCGAGTTGTGCGGCGCGAATGGCGGCTACATAACCACCTGGTCCAGAACCTAGAACGATAAGGTCACGAGATTGACTCGCCATACGAATACACTCCTACATACACTTTGGTACGTCAGCCATCTCGCAGGGCATCGTTGCCCGGCGGCATGGGGCGGGGCATAGAAGATCCCCCCGGGCGGTTTACCACAGTTCGCGGGTACTTGAAACAATCGAAAGAGGAATTAGATGCCGATTCGTTCAATGAGCTTAGCTAGTTACCAACTATCAGCGAATGTGCTGTAGTTACGCCATGCGCTCCACAGCAGCGCTTGATTGGGCGGTATATCCAAAGGGAGCACGGGATGAATAACTCTGGTACTGGCAAAACGGTGAGAACGCCTCACGTCGCCATTCCAGAGCATGAGATTTCGTTCTCGTTCGCGCGCTCTGGAGGACCGGGGGGCCAGAACGTGAACAAAGTTGAGACAAAGGTGACGCTCACCTTTGATTTCCTCAACTCAAAAGTTCTCACATGGGAGCAGAAAGGGAGGCTTAGTAAACATCCGAGCATCCTCAACACTCTCGATGGAGACGGTGCCATTCAGATCGTTTCTCAAGTTCATCGCAGTCAGCTCTTGAATCGAGAAGATGCGTTTCAGAAGCTTCATGACCTTTTGCGTCGAGCTCTAACGCCAAAGAAGAAACGGATCGCGACGAAAAAGACACGTTCAAGTGAACGGAAGCGATTAACTGGGAAGCGGCTCCGCAGTGATACTAAATCGACACGAAAACGAGTTCTGTCAGGTGACAAGGACTAACAGCGCTTTGTAAAGCCTGTTCCATAGGGTCTTACCTTTCGGCGGGACGCGATCGAACGAGGCCGCGGGAGACTCTGGAGTGTGATTAATGGACGGCCCCGCGGCCCTTCTCGATTATTCAACAACTCCCTTGAGCTGTTGAAGGGAGAGGATCTTTATGACTCCAGGTTTTGTGAGATCGAGGAGTCCCTCTCGTTCAAGGTTCTTGGTTACTCGTATCGCTGTTTCAGGGGTTGTCCCGGTAAGGTCCGCTAACTCTTTTCGAGTGAGAAAGATGCGAGTTTGGTCGACTGAAGTTGTCGGTCGACCGAATCGTGGCGCAAGCGCGAGGAGCGCCGCGATGATTCGACTCTCAACCCGCGAATGGGCGAGCCCGAGCGCGAGTTCGTTTGAACGACGATTGCGTTGCATCAGTTCAACCGCTACACGACGATACACAGAGAGGTTCTTTTCGACGATTGCTCGCAGGTTCTGGGTTGGGATAGCTAGAACCTTGGCGTCGACCTGTCCACGTATCGAGGTGTCCATCTCTGAGGGGTCGAGAGCGCGGAGCATCCCGGTACAATCGCCGGGGATCAGAAGATCTATCGTCAGCTCCTTTCCTTGATGTGTTGACTTAATCACCGCGAGGCGTCCAGAGAGAACCATGAATCCGAAATTGGGACGTTCGCCGTCCATGGAGATGAACTCGCCAGCGCCAACATCTTGGATCACCGCGCAGCTCACCAGATCTTGCAGATCTTTTGGACTTAACCCGTCGAAGAGACCGATCGATTTGATCGCTTCGTAGCGATATTCATCCACACCGGCTGGCAGGGTAACACCTTCTTGAGCGTGCGGAAGAAGAGGCTCCTCCTCTTCAACCTCTGGTTGCGCGCGAAAGCGATGCAGCGCTATCTCAATGTTCGCGCGTAGCTCGTTTGGTTCGAAGGGTTTTATCACGTATCCGTAAGGACGGGTAAGCTTCGCTCGTTGAAGAGTTGCTTCATCAGCGTGCGCGGTTACAAAAATTATGGGGATATTAAATCGAGATGAGATCTGCTCAGCGGCGGCGATTCCATCGAGGGGGCCTTGAACGTGGATATCCATCAGTACAACATCAGGTCTCGTCTCCCCGGCCTTAAGGATCGCCTCTTCACCGCTTGCGACCTGACCTACGACTGAGTAGCCGGCGGACTCAAGCTCTTGCACGATGTCGAGCGCAACTACCGCCTCGTCTTCTACCACCATCACCTTTGCGGACATAGTATCTCTCCTTAAACACTGTTCGGGCGAGCTGTGCGATCTTCGTTCGCTGTTCTCTCTCGCTCTGACGTGCCACACCTTAATGAATAACAGCCAGAAACTAAACAACAATCGCCGGGCGCTCGCATGTGTACGTGCGCCCTATGACTTTCGTCAGCTCATGTCTTGTGGGCCGCTTGACTTATACGCGCAAACGATTTCACGGCGTGAGGAGCTTTGATTCGGTCGCCAGGAGTGACACAAAGACAGCGAGGCACCCAAGCGCGACACTGCCGACGATGTACGCCGTCGCCTCAATAAAATGGCCGCCTCGAACGAGCGTAACCGTTTCTAATCCGAACGCCGAAAATGTGGTAAAGCCACCGAGTATTCCGGTGACGATGAAGACGCGAAACGTCTCCGAAACCTCGTGTTTTGTGGAAAATCCGACGACTAATCCGATGCATGCGCATCCGATGATGTTGATAAGAAACGTTCCTAGAGGAAACTTCAGATCGGGAAGGAGCCCCGCGATACAGTGGCTCGTTAGGAAGCGAAGCGAAGCGCCGAGTCCTCCACCAAAAGCTACTACAAGTATGTTGAATGGGGTCATCATATCGGGACGATAGTCGAAAAAGATGGGGGCCTCTAGCGGGGATCTTCAAAAACCGTGATGAGAGAACGTAGAAAGTTTGCGGTGCCAGGCGGTCATTTCGCCGGATATGCCCAGTCGGGGGCGAGGGACGGCGGAAGGGAGAAATGCATCGTTTCTTGAGTAACCGGGTGTGGAATGGAGAGTGCTACGCTTGCGAGGTGAAGGTACGAACTTGAAGTACCCCCGTAAAAATTATCCCCCAAAAGTGGGATGCCAAGAGATGCCGCATGAACGCGGATTTGGTGGGTACGGCCAGTTATCGGGTTCGCGGTAAACACTGAACAAGGGGTGCCGTTTGAGGAGCCTGTATGTGAGAGCGCAAACTGCGTGCGGGCAGTTTGTCCCTCAGTATATGAGGCGGTTCGAAGTACGGCGTGTTCCGGGTGTCTGGCGATATTTGAGTCCGCGACGCGCTCGCTCCAGAGCACGCTGCGATCGGTAGCAAGGCGGTATGTTTTGTGAGCGAGTCGCGTTTCATAAGCGCGCTGTAGCCCCGCGTGAGCCTCTGGTGAAATGCTCACGACAACAATTCCCTGCGCGGAAACATCGAGCCGGGAGGGCATATGGACCTGGCGTTGAAAGAGCTTTTGGAGCGACGCTTTAAGAGAGAAGTGTCGCTGCTCTTTGGCGGGCATGCTTGAGAGTCTGTGTGGTTTGTAGACCACCGCGATATGCTGATCAGAGAAGATGACGTATTCCTCTTTGAAGGTAGGAAAGATAGTGGCGGCTTCAGAGATCTGAAATTTTGGCTCGTAGTATTCGACCCGACACGGTAAGGGAAGCTGTTGATCGATTGGAGCTTCTAGTCCGTTCACATAGATCCCGCCGAAGTCAAAGCGTTCTGGCCATGAATCAGCCGGGAGGTGGGGGAGTCGCTCCTTGAGGAGCGCTAGAAGTGAGGTGGGGCCATCTTCGGGTTGATAGAGAGTGAAACACCAATACGATGTGCGCAGCGTGTCATTAACCCGCGGGAGGTCGGTAGGGATCTCAATGAGCGGAGCGCGATCGACGTTCACGTTGGGTCGACCGAATTACGAGCCGGGGTTTTGTTGGACAGGGGCCTGTTTCTTGAACATCCTGTATTTCTTCACAGAGTGCGTAATGCGCGAGAGGCGATCAACTAGAACATCAGGAGGGATATTTGCGCTGATCTCATCTCCCTTTTGGAGACCAAAAGCCTCTTCGAAGCGGGCAAGTTTCGCAAGGAACTCTTCATCGAGTAGTCTGCTGAGTTTGAGGCGAGCCAGTTCCGCTCTTTCGGTGCGGACGTCTACGAGTTGTTGGAGAGGGCCGTGCTGATCGAGTTGCACGATAGTTGCAGGATCTTCCGTAGGGCACTCGGGAATCCGAGCCATGGCGTTGTGGGCTTCGGCCGCGATTCCAGGCGTTACGTTCGCGAAGCTCGTATGTCCCTGCTCGTCGAAAACCATCGCCGTAGCCACGGTGTCGTTTCTTACAAGAGCTCGGTCTACGAGGAAGCTGATTGAATACATCTTCTCGCCGACTTTTTTAATGGTCGCGTCTTGAATCTCTACCGTTTCGCCGGCGGATAAGATCATTCCTACCGCTTTCTTTGGCTCAGGTTTTGCCTCCACCTGGACATTTACGAGGATCGGCTCGCTAGAGGGGAGCTGTGCCTCTGCCGCATGCGAAAGTGTTGCCGCTACAAGGAGCGAGCCCGCCAGAAAAGCGAAGGTGCGTATTTGGAGTGAGCTTTTCTGAATCAGCATAGTTTTTACCTACTCGGGGAGATCCTTCTTAAGCGCCTCTATTAATTTGATAGCGGTCTCGAGTCGGGCGGTATCTCTTTCAAGTGAGCGGGCTTTGGCGATAAGGGTCGCGATCTCTCGGCGGTACTCCTTGCTTTGCCGTCCGTCAGGTAAATCAACGCGGAAGTTTTGGATACAGCTGCGCTGGATGAGGTATTTCGGACTTAACGTCATCTCCCCGTTGGGCTGATGAATAACGAACTGATACGTCATAATCGCGTTGGGCGAGGGGACGTTAATCGTGAATGTGGGGCGGTCTGACATGTTGAGAACGCCCATTGGAAAGGCGATATCCATGAATCGTCCATCGCGGGAGCCAACCAAACGAATCTTTACATCGACTTCGGAGGAATTCTCAAGCTGCAACGTTATCGGCATGAGTGTTCCAGCGGCTGGAAGCTGGCTGGTATCGGCAGGGGTGTGCTGGACTCGCACATTTGGCTTCGGCTCGTCGGCGAGTACGTGCGAGGAGACAAGGGTGAAAAACCCGAAAGCGAGGGATGTAATGAGGGATCCCCGTGAGAACCGTGATCGTAGCCGTGTGGCCATAGTCTTGTATCTTACGAAACTCTCTTCACGCTCCACGTTCCGGATTCCCCGGTTATGGCGTTCGTGAAAGTGCCAATTATCGTGTCTGAGGATGTTTCCCCAGTCATGTTCAAAAGAACTCCGTTCGATCGGGCGACGATCGTTGAAGAGGGCTCCGTCCCTTCCTCTTGTAGGATTGAAACCGATACCGGTGTCCAACCATCAATCCCGACCACAACGGTAAGTTCATTGTGCTCCGGACGTGAGATAAGGGCTAGAGGCGATGTGATGCCTGGAAGTATTCCTGTAACACTTCCCGCGTACGTGCCTCCCTGAATGTGTGGGAATCCCGTATCGAGGGAGTCGTTTGAGGCTGGTTGGCTCGTCTCCTCTTCTGAGACTGAGCTGGAGCTTGCCGCGCCAGTGAGGAGCTTCTTCGGAGCGATGCTAAAGAGCCCGATCACAGCGATAGTGAGAACAGCGGTCATTGAGCCGACCACAAGCGGTCGTGCCACTGGGGGGAGTCGGAAAATAAACTGAGGTATGAGTGACCCACGCAAAGGGCGCCTTTCTTTGATATGGCGAGCGGGAATATCACTGAGGTCCTCTTCCGGCTCAGCATAGGTCGATACTTCATCCTCGATCTTCGCATTACGGGAGGTCAGTATCTGCTGCTGTTTCTCTTCGTGCTCGACGAGCTTTTGAATTCGATCCAACGGAAGCTCTTCGGTCGGCCGAGCCGAGCGATCCACGCTGGAAGTCGCAACCAGTGGGTGAATTGGCTCTGAGATGTCATCGAAGCCATCATCTGTGTCGAGGTCGAATAGCTTGTCTATGTCGCTCTGGAGCGAATCATGATTGACCGGCTTGTAGATCGCTGGGTCGAGATCCTCATCGTTATCGAAGCCATCATCAAAGTCATCTTCGAATGTGGCTGTCGATGAGCTCGTAGGAGCCGACGCTGTGAATGAGGGGTTGGAAAGCGCTCTCATCGCCTCCATCGCCGATTCAAAGCGATCCTCGGGCGTATAACGCATGAGTTTCGCGATAACAGCGGATACATTGGGCGCGATGGCTGGGTTGATTTCGTGCAGAGGCTTGATATTCGCGTCTTGCCGAGCCGTTAATTGCTCCAGCAAAGGAGCGTTCTCAAAAGGATGCTTCCCTGATAGGGCCTCGTAGAAGCACACACCGAGCGAGTAGAGATCTGACCGGGAATCGTACCCTTTTCCTTCAAGCATCTCAGGGGGGAGATATGCAAGAGATCCGACCCCGTTTTGAAGCTCCTCTAAATCGAGCTCATCTCCCGGCAGAAGCGCAAGGCCGAAGTCCGCGAGTCGGATCTCATTTTCGTTCAACATGAGGATGTTGTCTGGTTTAAGATCTCTATGAAGAACCCCCGTGGCGTGAATGAAATCGACGCCCTCAAGCGCTTGTCCCAGGGCCTTCGCTCCAAATTCTGGTGTCAGAGGCTTTCCAGTGGCGGAGAGATATTTGCGAAGATCCCCCAGAGGAGCGTACTCCATCGAGAGGTAACAGAGATCGGAGACGGAGTGGAAGTCATCAAGGCGCACAACGTACTTGTGTCGACACGAAACGAGTGTGAGAGCTTCCTTGCGTAAGCGCTCAGATACAGATGTCTTTGCTTTTGAATTATTGATGAGAACTTTAAGCGCGACCTCCTGCTGAGGTCCATCAAGATGGCGAGCGTGGTACACGACACTGTCCGAGCCACGCCCGACGATGGCGATGACCTCGTAGCGACCATCAAAAATCTTTCTTTTTTTGGCGCCTTGGATTGACATGTACGTTGCTACCTAACTCTTAAATACAAAAATTCTTGAGCGTCCTGCATCCGTTGAGTGCCGAGATGGGAGGGGACCCCCCAGTCTATCTCAAAAGGCATGACAGGTAATTCCCTGTCGTGCACTTCTGGGCCTTCGACATCTTGTCGAAACGGTCACCGAATAGTTCGGTACTGTTCTAACCTATAATCTTCAGTTTTGTAAAAAGTGCTTCACCCTGAAGATGATTATCCAAAATAATTGTATAAGTTACTGGATGTGTTGAGCTTTATTTGTAGTTGGTTGGGTGTTCGCACCGCATTTTCAAGCTGAAAGGGAGGAACGGCGACCCTGTTCTCGGAATAGGCCTCGGAATCGAGAGGTGGGTGAGGGGGGTAAAATATGACGAAAGATACCTGACTCACTGAAACTCTTACGGTTCCTCAGTTGAATGTGCGCTCTTCCTGACATACATTTCTCTTCCTGAAGGAATACCGTTTGAGGTATCCCGTAAGAGCTGTGGTCCGGTAAAGTCCCGACCTAGGCGCAGGCGATGGGCACCCGTAGCTCAGTTGGATAGAGCACCCGCCTTCTAAGTGGGTGGTCAGAGGTTCGAGTCCTCTCGGGTGCATTTTTCCTTTTTAGGTTGGTCTCTATGAACGAGTTGAACCCGTACCTCGGAATACTCCTTCTCTCGGTTGCTGCAGGTGGATTTCTCCTCTTCATGGTGCTTCTTGCGTCGTGGCTGGGACCAAAAAATCCTACGAAGACAAAGCAGATGCCGTGGGAGTGCGGAGCGATTCCTGTGGCGTCCGTCCGCGAACATCGATTCAATATCCGTTTTTACCTCGTCGCGATGTTGTTCATTCTCTTCGATATCGAGGTCATCTTCATGTATCCGTGGGCTGTCGTCCTTGAGGATCTTGGAACGTTCGCTTTGTGGCAGATGCTATCCTTCATGGCAGTACTCGTTGTTGGATTTGTCTACGTTTGGCAGAAAGGCGTCTTGAACTGGAACGACTAAGAGCCAAGGTCTTCTCCCAGAAGTTCGCCTATCGATTGGAGTTTCGTAGTGTTCTCAGCATCAGCCTGTCGCCGCGTGGGAGATGATACGCGTTCCGCGCCTCCTATGAGGAGAAGTGCTATCAGAGTGCTGTTCGCTCGACTCTGGTTGTTTGCGCTTATAGTTCTCTATTACGCCCTTTTCACGTACCCGCGAGTGTGGTGGCAAGATCTTGTGCACGGTTTTTCGATGGCACTGGTTCCGCCTCTGCTTCTCGCGACTGTCGTACATACAAAGGCTCTTTTTACCCGCGGACCTCGCCTCGCGCTTATCATCGCGCTCGCTCTTGAGATCGCCTGCGTTCTTCGAGTTGGATGGGTAGTTCGGCCATATGTCACCTATTCGACGCAGTTAGAGAAAAGAGCGACGCATATCGCGCGACCTCATTTTCTTCTCATTGATGGCACCGTGCCGATTGTAAACCCAGCAGCTCTAGAGAAAGTTCGACAAGAGGTCCTTCCAGAGCTCGTTGTTGTTTTGGGGGCGAATAATCTTACATCCCCGGTTTCTACCTCTTTCGGTAACTATCCGTATCATCTTTCCTCAGAGGAGGCTTTCGGAGGTCGAGTGGATATTCACTCCATGTGGCCCTTTGGATTGCCTGTGTTGCGAAGTCTAGGTGTCGACGCGTACCCCGGAGCGCTCGCGATGGTCCATATAGCTCCCGAGCTAGAGCTAGAGGTAGGCGCGTTAGATCTCCAGGTGCCTAAGGGACATCTTGATTACGATCGTTCGCGAATCTCGGCGCGGCGGTTAGCGAGCATGCTGCGATATAGTGACTATCCCCGTGTTGTGTTCGGAGGATTCAGGGTGCCCGCGACCTCTCCGACGACAACGGTGTATGGCGAGCAGTTGCGCCTCAAGTCTGTGTTTTTTAATCGTGGCTTTTCGAGCTTGGCCTCGATCGCCGCGAAGCTATGGGCCCCGGAATCCAGTCTCAACGTATTTACAGCTAAATCTATCAAGGTAGACGATGTCACTGAGCGGAGCCTTGAGCGTGATGGTTTTAGGGGAATCTCTTTCTCCGCGGCTCTCCCTCCATCGCCGACCTCGCCCGATGCGCGGCGAGAGTTCCTCCTAGAGCTTGGAGAGTCGTAAGGCGATTTTGCTATCGCGCTAAAAGACCGAGGCCCCCATGAGACCGCGCGCGTTCGGCGACGATTCGATGTGGCTTTTCGTGCGATTCAGGTCGTTTCTGTAAGAAGTCCTGTGACCTAGTGGTTTCCCGCACAAAAAACAATCCATTCATATCAGCGCACTATCATTCTGTGCTTCTTTCATGAAGCATCGCTCGTTTAATATTCGACTAGGGGGAAGTGTTCTACCAGGGAGTCATATTATGAGACGGACTAGCTCCTCTACGATGTTCTTGTATACATGCGCGCTCGTCGCTCTCTCCGGCTGTGTCGGACTAAGAGCTCCCTCCTCTCAGACGTGTAGCCTCCTCGATGATAATTGCGCCTATAGCTCAGAGCGTAGTGTCGATGGACGTCTTCATCATTTCCTGGGTGAAGGTATGTTCGTCGCCAAGCAGTCCTCTGTGTTGATCTCAAAGGTTCGCTGGGTGGATGTTGAGACCGGTAAGCGTGTTGAGACAGCCGTTCCTTGCGGAAAAATTTCAAACTCCGCTACTCCGAGCCAAGCAGCCGTACGAGAGTGCGAGACCGCCATTGATATTACGGATCATGTCGACCAACTCCCGGGAGTGACCGAGAGTATATACGGGAAGATCTCATTGTAGTTCGGGCTTTTCGGAACGTCGACTGGAACGCCAGCGGCCTCATCGCTCAGCTCGGAAAATCTATTTTTATATCTGACCTCGGTGCGCATCGCGATGGAGGCACTTCAGAAGGAGTGTGGGTCACGAAGTTTATTCTATCCCGGAACAGAGGCGCTCGTTCAGTGCCAATCGTGATTAATGAAATCACGCGGTCGTTGCGGCATAAAACCTTGACCGTCCCGCGTGAGTACCTAAAGAGAGGCCTATGCCAAAATCTCTTTAGCTTTCTTCAGGGAGTTGTCAAAACCGGATACGGTAAACTCGAGTTGCTGGCGAACAGGTCGGAAGTTGTTAGTCTTAATCAATCTCTCCCACTCAAGCCAACGATAGAACCTATCGATAGCGTTGAGGCCAGTCGCTAGGCCCGAGATGTTCTTCTGTCGCCTCCAAGCTGAGATGTACTCACATACCTCGTGCGTGGTGGGTGTGAGCAATCGCGCCGTGAGCGTGTGTTCTCTGATAGCTTGCAATCGCCCCCACCTTTCCTGGCTCGCGTGGTATACGCACATCTCTTCTTCCGCGAGCAGGAGCTGGGGGATATCAGTCACTCGCGCGACGGTATAGGTCCAACTGGCGGCCTGGCTTGCGTATCCCTTTTGAGAGGACATACGCAGTTTCGGGCTGTTCAGGTGTCGTCGGTAGAGCTGCAATACGAGCAACTTCCTGCATTCAACTCTGGCGATAGTTGCCATGAATACTCTCCGTATTCAAAAAACCCTATTCCAAATCCTTTGCAACGACCATGTGATCGTTCTCGTACTCTACCTAGTCTCGTGAGGTAGTCAAAAAACGTAGCGGTATGGGAGGTTCGATAGGAGCGTCGTGGAAGGGTTTCGTAGAGCCTGGGGATGCTGAGAATCTCCAGCCTGGTCCCGTGGAGCCGTCACTCCTAGAGGTCTTTGGTTCGCAAAATCCCCGCCTCGTAGTTGGGATACCGACGTGGAGACTTCTTCCGCCTTTGAGAAGCGCCACGGTCCCGACTTATTTAGGCGGGCTTTTTTGCTTCTTTCGTTTCGTCCCAATCTGTATGAGGGGGTGATTTCTGGTCCGATTAATAACCTTTCGAAGGAGCCCTGATAGTTGTTGGGCCTCGCTGTGAGTGAAGCACGGTTCAAAGAGCGAAATGATAGAACGGGAGTAGAGTTTCCACGTTGAACGCATAGCATCCTTACCCGCGGGAGTGATGGTCGCTAAGGTTCCTCGTTTGTCCTCCCGGCATGATTCCCGCGAGAGTAGGCCGCGTGCTCCTAGTCGGTTCGTAATTCGGGTAATTCCGCTCCTTGTGAAGACGGTTTCGGAGGCGAGATTAGACAAGCGCATCTTCCCCTCAGGCGCTCGGCTGATTACGAGTAGTACGTCATATTCCTCAAGGGATAGGGGTGTCTTGCCTCGCAGGTCATCCTCTATTGTTTTGATAGAGAGCCCGTGAGCCACAAAAAACGAGGCCCATGCGTCCAGTAATTCATCGTTTTTGGAAGACATAGGACGAGTATACGCCAGATAGTTGACGGGTCAACTAACGGCAGCTATGGTTCATACGCTATTCACCTTGTAAGCAGGAGGTTGCGGTTATGAAGTGTTGCGTTAATGGACTCATGAAAACAGATGCAAGTATGGCGGCATTAGTTGGGCGTTTGACGCTCGGGCTCGTCATGTTGCCGCACGGACTGCAAAAAACGATCGGAGCCTTCGGCGGACATGGGTTCCAAGGCACGATGGGGTTCTTTACGGGAACGCTGGGCTTGCCTTCAGTAGTCGCTTTTCTCGTTATCATGGCTGAATCAGTAGGAGCCGCGGCACTCGTGTTTGGGTTTCTTACGCGTTTTTGCGCCGCGAGCCTCGCTATCGTTATGATTGGTGCCGCGTTGCTGGCTCACGCCAGCAATGGATTCTTTATGAACTGGTTCGGCGCTCAAGCTGGGGAGGGCGTTGAATATCACCTTCTTGTGATCGGTTTGGCGCTATCGCTTGTCATTAGCGGTGGCGGACGCTTCTCCGTTGATGGTGCTCTGGCTAAGCAAGGATGTGGTTCAAAGTAAGATCCGAGCCGCGCGCCGGAACAAAGCGCAGCCTCCTTATTTGGACGGCATCTTGAAGATGGATACCTGCGCCTTCTTGGTTTTCTTAAACTGGTGAGGCTTCGGAGTGTGCGTGGGTGGCTTTGTTGGAGATTCTCGCGGAACGGACGATGCGTGCTTTTGTGCCGGTGCTTGCTTTGGTTTTTCGACTACGACCGCTTTCTCAGGGATGTCGAGCGCATGGTGAAGTCGGCTCTTTATAAGGGTCAGGTACTGAGTGTCGTCATCCGGGAGATCGGCAAGGGATTGGAGCTGAAAATGCTCTCGTCCATCGCGGGTAAAGGTCTCCCATAAATGGAGAGCTCCCCGTCGAGTTGTGGCAGGGATGTCCTTGAGTTGAATGCCGAGGGACGCGAGCGTCGCGATACGTTGTTCCTCAGAGACTCCAACGATATGTTTCTCCACGTCGTCCCGAGAATAGCCCTGTTCGTTCAAGGCTGTCCGGAGAGCAATAGTGGTCGCGTTTCTAAAGCAGTAACGTCGTTGCCAGAAGAGGTATTCCAAAACGCGGTGGAGCGAGGGGAGCTCGCTCAGCTTCGCGTCGAAAGTCGCGGAGAGTCCCGAGTGTTTGAGAAAGTGAATCGCGGCCGCCGAGGCGAGGGTTGATATTATCTTGCTACGACGGAGAGGATTAACATTTTCCGATGGGTCTATCACGAGTGATATCTCATCGCCGTGAGTATAGGCGATGATAACTCGAAACGAAGCCGTCATGAGATCTCGAGCTGTCGCGTGGAGCGCTCGAGTAATCGTTGGGCCGCATGGATATTCGTCCGCCAACTGGCTCCAGTCTCCATACCGATGCGCGTCGAGGCGAACGATCAGGAACGTATCTGGTAGAATAAATCCGTCGTTGTAGTTCTCAAAGCGCAGGGCGGAGCGTTCAAGATCGCCAAGGCCCCTGGTTGTGAGTGTAGAGCTATCTGTCATAAAGAGTTGCTTAAGGTATGCTTCTATCCTGGCTTAGTGTGACCTAAAAAGGAGCAGTTTTGCCTGAGTTCAGTAAGATAGCCGGTCCCGCTAAGTGTAATCGTCTTCGGCAAGGCCATAACGGGAGGAGAGTCGACCTCACGCGTCTCGTCTTGGGCTATATACGCAACCTCTTTAGAAACGAGGTTGCGCCCAGGGAAGATTCCCGAAACGTCGAACCGGAGTTCCTGAAGCATTAATGGTATCTATGTATGCGCGCTGGGACCATGAGTAGTTCTGCATGGATTGCCATCGTGGGCGAACTGCGCGTCGGTAGAATTCGAGGGTCTCTCTCTCACTGAATGCGTTGTCGGAGTAACTACGCGCATCGCCGTAGACAGGGATTACTTTGTTTTTGTTATCGCCAAATCGTTCGAGGCTGTCCTCAGAGCTACGAGCAACTCCGCAACCGAATGTAGCGGCATCACCGTAGCACTGGGCCTCAGCAGTAGAGATGACGGTAAAAGCGAGAGCGAGAGCCGCAACGATAGTTTTCATAAGGTTCCTTTTGCGTGGTCCTTAACCGCCAGAAGTATACAACCATTTTATGGTCTAACAAAGTACAAGGGGGGATAGAGGATCGGAATGGGCATTTTCTGGAGTTTATAGTAAGGCTCTAGAGGAGGTATATGGTTGATTTCTCGCCTCTTGGGAGGGATGCCTCCTGGCTATCTATTTTTAGGACCAGACCGACCCTCTGAGGTTTCTTTGAGCATGTGAAATCAGGGCACTCCGTAGGGATCTCGAGCGGTATGTGTGGTGCGGTTAGCTAAACGTTTCCGGTCTTGTTTTGGAGTGTCGACGCCGCGCGAGAGCCCGGAATTCTATCAGAGGAGCGTCACATCGAGTCGTGGCAGGGACAAAGAGGATGGGAGTGTCGTCTGCCTTCATGATGGTTCGTCACTGAATACTGCTTTTTAGGCGACGAGAATTGGTGCTCGGTGTATCCCTCGCGACCCTTTCGTTAATGCAGGTAGTCTTAACTACCGTGAAGCGCGCAAGCGACTTGGACTAGCGCCACTTCCGGTAGCTGCTCAGAGCTGATGTCACATCAAGGGGAGCGCACCCCGTAAACTGCGTAAGTTTGCTCGAATCCAGAGAGACATCCTCGGGGCGTGCGGGATGAATCAGGGGATCCTGTCGACTTGAGGGCACGATGAGCGTTGCATCGTATCCAAGAGCTTCCGCGATTTTTTCACCAAACTCAACACGCGAGAGCCGAGCAGGACCGCCACAGTGCCATCTCCCTAGTAGTTTTAATCGAGCGATTGAGAGGAGGGCTGTCGCAACGTCTTGTACATGAATCGGCGTTCGGAATTCATCATGAAAGAGAGAAACAGGTGTTCCCTCCTTGAACGAACGCTCTATCCATCCAAGGACCCCTTTCGCGGGTGATGGTGAGTGTCCGTAGATTAAAGAGACGCGCGCAACGGCGCCTCGACCTGATTCAAGAACGAGCTTTTCAGCGGCTAGTTTGGTGGTGCTGTACACCGAGCTTGGTGATGGAGGGTCTTCAGGTTTAAATCCCCCTACAGGAGCTTTCGTTGCGCCGAAGATGAGATCGGTTGATACGAAGGTTATATGCGCCCCAATGTGGCCAGCATACTCGCAGAGAATTTTGGTGACGGTGACGTTTGATCGCTCTGCCGCGAAGGGATCTTTCTCACATGCTTCGGGGCTCGATAGTGCTCCGATGTGAAGGATATGAGAGGGGGTATTGGGGTGTAGAGCAGCTGTAAGGTGAGCAAGCGATGATGATTCGTCTAGGAAAATCTCGTTGGTCGTGACAGAGAGTGGAAGCCTCTGCGTGCCAGATCGTAGAGCAGTGACCGATACTCCGGGGAGGGAGACCGCGTGATGAAGGGCGACGCTGCCGAGGAAGCCGCCGGCTCCGGTTATTAGGATATGCATACGGTGTCTTATATCGGGTGAAGGCGAACCAGGGAACAGGGCTTGAGGAGCATTTCTTGCCCAGTTAGCCGCTCAATGATGCCCCTAATGTTCTGATAAAGGGTTGAACTTGCATGGCCCTGGGTTGATTGCGATGGCAGCGGTTTTGCATCCCCTTAGGCACATACGTGGACTTGGGCATGGATTGCCCATGCCGAAAGGCACACAAAGGTAACTCAAACCATGAGAATCGAATCCGCATTCAACACGGGCAGGGAAGGACTAACCGCTCATGGCCAAGCTATCGCTGTCGCTGGCGATAATATTTCGAATGCCAACACCACCGGCTATAAAGTCCAGCGTGCAGTGTTCGCTGATCTCCTTGGAGAGAGGCAGGATGACCGTGTCGCTGAGGTCGTCTCGGGGGCTGGAGATGGAGTATTCGTTCACCACATTAAAACTAACTTTGAAACAGGACCAATCAACTCAACGGGAAGAGACCTTGATGTCGCGATTAGCGGTAACGGTTTCTTCGTGGTGGGGTCAAAAGAGCAGCCTTTCTACACTCGCGCCGGCTCATTCCAAATTAACAAAGATGGGTTTCTTGTTACTCAGGACGGTCAGCAAGTTCTCGGCTATACCGATGCTAATGCTACGGTCCTTACAGGTATCGATATGCGCAAGGTTCAAGTGGACCCGGTTGCGACGACAGAGGTCCAAGCTTTCGGAAACTTGAGCGTATCCGCGACTACGTCACAACCGCCTACTAATCCATTAAGCTTTAAAGATATCGCCGCTGCTGACGAATACAGCACCGTTTCATCCGTGTACGATTCGCTCGGAAAATCTCACGATGTTGTGGTGAGTTTCTTTAAGACGGGCACGAATAATTGGACTGTTCAGGCGTATGTGAATGGTTCTGAGACTGGTGGCACGGCTGATCAGCCAGTGCTTGTTGGGCAAGCGAACCTAGCGTTTGACTCAACGGGGCGAATGACCCCTGAGGCTGCTGCCGCCGCTGTTGTTAACGCCAATGTCGCGTGGGGCAATGGCGCCGCGGCCTCTGCCATCGCATTCGATTTTGGCAGCTTCTCTCAATTCGCCGGAGCTTCTCTTGTTACGAACGTAACTCAGAACGGGCAGGGTAGTGGAGATATCTCGGGCTATAAGGTAGGCGCGGACGGAACTCTATACGCCTTGTTGAGTGGTGGGAAACAGGCGACGGTCGGAACGATCGCAACCGCGGTATTTCAGAACAACGACGGTCTTATCAGGGCAGGCTCTTCTATCTATGCGGCTACGCCAGATGCTGGAACAGCGGCTGTGGGCGTCGCGGGCGTTGGTCCGCGCGGAGAGCTTCTGGGTCAATCTTTAGAGGCAGCCAACGTCGATCTGTCCGGTGAGTTTGTTGATCTGATTATCCTTCAACGCGGATACGGCGCTAATTCTCGTGTCATATCTACCGCTAATGAGATTATCAAAGATACGATCGCCCTCGTTCGATAGTTCATATCACGAGAGCTTTACGTGTTCCCATACCTCCGATACCGCTTCTCGCGTATGCTCAAGCGTGGTGGATTCGTTGGTCATTTGTGAGAGAAGGCGAACGATCGTGTGTTGGCCTTGCAGAATCTTTTGTAGCTCGGCGTCAGGACTCCCTCCAAGCGCTATAATATCTCGCTCTTTGATGATTCGGTTGAGGGCCCGAGTTATCCCACGGGCCGCGTCTTGCTGTGGCGTTGTGTTGAGGCGACTGAAAAGCCTTGAGATGCTTTGCGTGATGTCTATAGCGGGCCGTATCCCTAATTGAGCTATTTCAGGCCGGAGTACGAGATGCCCATCGAGCAAACTCTTTATCTCATCAGCCAGAGGGTCGATGTCGTCATCTGTGTTTGTGAGCACCGTGTAGAGTGCTGTAATTGAACCGCGTTGTGCTGTCCCCGCTCGTTCAAGAAGGCGCGGGAGCTGGGTGTACACCGATGTGGTGTAACCGTGGCGTACTGGGAGCTCGCCCGCCGATAACGTAGTCTCTCGAATGGCTCGGGCCATCCTTGTAAGAGAGTCAACGATAAGGAGCACGTGCTTTCCTTGGTCTCTAAAATACTCAGCGATAGTTGTTGCGGTATAGGGCGCTGTTTGCCTTAAGAGCGATGAATCGCTACTCGTCGCCACCACAACAACGCTTCGCGCTAAGCCCTCAGGGCCCAACGTTTCATCGATAAATTCTCTGACTTCGCGGCTACGTTCGCCTACCAACGCGACAACAATGACATCCACGCTAGCTCGGCGAGCAATCATGCCCAGTAGCGTTGATTTGCCCACGCCCGCGGAGGCGCATATGCCCATTCGTTGACCTTGGCCGATGGTGCAGATGCCGTCGATTGATCGAATACCTGTTGTGAGGATGGAATCAATGAGGGGCCGTGAGGTCGAAGGAGGAGGATCCGCGAAAAGCGCTCTTCGAGATGTCGCGGGAATGTGGTCTGAGAGCGCGTCGATCGGCACGCCGAGTGGATCTATTGTTCGACCGAGCAGGGCGTCACTTACTGGAATCTCTAGTTGAGCACCTTTCGTTCGGACTATCATTCCAGGATATACGCCGTCCGGATTGTCGAAGAGGGCGAGGGAGAAAAGAGTATCTTGGAATGAAATTATCTGTCCGTAGAGTATGCCTCGATGACGATTTTCGATCCAGCACAGATCTCCGACCGAAGCTCTGGGAAGTTTTGCAATAATAGTTGTTCCGTGGACGGATACGATAGTACCGGTCGTTGTGAGAGGGGATAACGGTAAGGATATGTGCATAGCGGGTTACTCAAGACTAGTTGGCCGGTTGGAAAGCTCGTCTCGAAGGAGTTCTCTCCACGAGCATTCGATCCCCCCTGACGTTGACTCAATTCGAAAGTCTTTGTCGTGAAGATCGGGGTCTGCCTCAAGTCGTAAGCCGGATGGTGGTGAAGAGATGAGCCGAGCAAGGGGCTCGGCATACTGCGGATGATATCGCAGGGTGAGGGTAGTTGTGGTGGTAAGTTGTGAGAGGGCTTGAGAGATCCATCTCTCGAGTATCATCGGGTTGAGGGTAACGCAGTCCCCGACGATCTTCTCTACCAGGGTTGAAGACGCGGAAACGATGTCGTGTTGAGCTGCCCTTGACGCTTCGCGATACGTGCTCTGCAGAAGCTCCGTGATGTGTCTGAACTCATCTCTGCAAGTTTTTTCGCCTTGTGCGATTCCGGATCTATGCCCGACTCGGCGAGCGTGTTGTGCGTGAGCTCGAGCGCGTTTCCGCGCTTGTTTTAGAACTCTAGCCTTTTCGCGTTGCGTCTCTTGGACGATGAGTCGATGGCATTCAAAAAGCAATTCCGGAGCGCAGGGAGCTTCTCGAAGACGGGCAGTGATCACGCAACCTCCTCATGGATCGTCGTTTAGTTCGATTTTCAATCGGCACGCTGAAGAAAAAGTTGCGAGTCTAGAAGGGAAAAAAGTAGCCCGGGTACAAAGAAAAAAAGAAAAAAGAAAAAGAAAATGTTGGATTGGTTCGATCCGTTACGCGTTCAGTATGTGGCTTTGGCCTCTGAGCGGAGGCGCCTATTCTAGTGCTTGAATTAATTCTTCCGAATTGTAAGCACTACCTCCGCCGCATCGAGACCGAATTTGGTAAGCTTTGAATGGTTTATAATAACAGTGTCGGTGACTAGATAGAGCCAGTCGTCTACGTGTAAGTGAGTCGTTGAGCCGTTCATAGGAACCTCAAGCGTGTAGACGAGGTGCATCGCATTTCCAGCCACCTCCACTTTTGCCTCTCCTACGACATCGTTCGCGGTTCCGACGAAGGTTCCCGGGGATGTGCGTGTGAGTCGCCACACCCGGGTTTGATGTGTTTTATCTGACCACGAGAAGTCCTCGTTAAGTATAAGCTCGTGCCCATCCCAGCTGCCTTTCATGGCGCATACGAAGCTTTTAAGAACTTTTCCGCTACGGTCACTCACTATCCCGATAGCTTCAAGGTTTCCGGAGAAGTACCTTTCAATCTCAAGTTGCGGCTTTTCATCCTTATAAACGGAAACCGAAAGTGGGCAGCAGGCGGAGAGAATGCTGGCGGCCGCAAAACCGATGGCTAGAGAGATCTTTCGGAGCGTTTTTGAGTCGATCATACATGCGTTTCCCCTAGGCTTCACTAACACGCAGACCTTATCAACTAGGGTTTCTCGGGGGAAGGGGAGAGTGCGACGGGCTCGATTATTCAAGAAGCAGTCGAAAATATGACGGATCAACAGGCTTTTTGGCGAACGTCCTTTTGCCCGGGAACCGACGCCTCTGCGTGGTTTGTCTATGCTGCCCCCGATCTTTCAAGGAACGCCAACTCAAGCCACTTTTTGTAAATAGTTGCTCTGGAGAATCGAGACCTGTCGATTGGAGAATACTCCATGGTTGTTCTCAAAATGTTAAGGAATGAGATGAAAAGAAAAGCCGGAGCAGGATTAAGTAGAGATGAGCTGAGGCTAGGTTGCTAGCAGCATGAGCCCAGACACTTGCTCCTCACACCGTTATCGAGCCAGCTGGTTTTGGACTCGCAGGTGCATTTCTCTCTATAGGAATATCTACAAGGGGCGAAGTTCGTAGATACAAACGTGACGTGGAATTCAATTGGAGGGCCGGCCGCCGGCGTTATTACCTTTGTCGGCGGCGGATAACCGCAAGACAGTCCCAAACTTCATTGGATCGAAGAGCCGTCGAGGCGAGCGTGTACACAAGCGCCCCTAAAGGGATACCGCTCAAGAGGGCGACAAGGGGTGAGCTCCACAGTGTACTCGTGAATTGTAGCGCGGAGATCATTACGAGCGAGGCTATGAAACTTTTCACGGTTGAGTGCGTGAATGTCTTCCACGGGAAGTTACTGTATCGGCGGGAGAAGATGAGCGCTGCTAAGAAGAGCGCGCCAAGAGAGGCTATGCTTGAGGCTAAAGCGATTCCAACGTGACCAAGAGCGGGTGTCGCAGGAGCTACTGATACAATCAGGTGTTGCATGGCGATTAAACAACCGACGAGGGAGCCCGAGGATTGCGGCAGAGGGCCCATGAACGTGACGGCGGACAGGATGTAGAGACTGAGGGAACAAAGTCCGATGAGGGTAGGGGTGGTTGTATCTTTGCGAGCTATGAACGCGCGCGAGATCATGGAGTAGCAGCTTGTTCCCCATAACCCGAGGGCGAGGGCTTTAATTGCGTTGGCGGTCATGAGTGTCGAGTGGGGCGTAAACTCTCCGCGTTGGAAAAGGAGCTGAGTAATAGGTTCGGCGAGAGCCCACATTCCGGCAGAGGTGGGGATGATAATAAAGCTGGTGAAGCGAAGAGAGTCGCCCAGCGCGGCGCGAAAACGGTCTGAGTCCGAGGTCGCGGAAGCGTTGGCGAGCGTTGGCAGGAGCACTGACGCGAGAGCTATCGAGAAGATTCCGATCGGAAACTGCGCGACTCTATCCGCGTAAAAGAGCCACGAGATGCTCCCTTCTCCGAGGAGGGAGGCCATGAGGGTGCCGAGAAATATCGTTATCTGATACACGGAGGCTCCGACAGTAGCTGGGAGCATGAGGCGCGCAACTTCTCGCACTTCGGGAGAGAATAACCTCTTGGAAGGCCACAACGATATCCCGGCACGTCGGCACGCTGGAGCCTGAGCGATTACTTGCGCAATGCCGCCGACCAGAACTGAGATGGCGAGTACGGTTGTCGCTGTTTTTTGGTCGAATGGAAGGGCGCAGAGAGCTCCCGCGATGAGAACGAGATTCATCGTCACCTGAGCCCATGCGGAAGCCCCGAATATCTTGAGCGAGTTAAGCGCTGAATTGACGATGGCGATCAGGCTAACGCAGATGATGTAGGGCATCATGAGTTGCGTAAGCGATGTCGCAAGTTCACGCTTGGCCGGGTCTTCGCTGAAACCTGGAGCGATGAGTCCAACGATCTCAGTGGCAAAGAGAGCTCCTACGATAGCAAGCGGTATCGTTAAGCAGAGGACGAATCCTATGACACGTTTGCACGTTTCTACCGCATGCTCTTTTCCCTGCGCGAGGGCTGATGAGAAGACGGGAACGAACGCGGAGGTGAGGGCGCCTTCGGCGGCGAAGCTTCGCAGGAGGTTTGGAATCCGAAAGGCGACGAAGAACGCGTCGGCGAAGAGCGAGGCTCCGAGGAGTTGCGCGACCAGTAGATCTCTGACAAAGCCAAGCAGGCGGCTCAGGAGAGTAAGCACGGAAACTATCGCCGTACCGCGAAGTAACATTCAGGGGCCCTTAAAATATACGTTCATCATTGTATGACATATTGAGCGTAAGAGGGCGAGGTGCCTAAAAGGAGGGCCCGGACGGGCATCCTGACCCTCAACGTCAATCGCGTCGAAACATTTGTACCTGCGGCCGGCGAGGTCGCCGGCCCTCCAGCCGATTCCGCCACATTTATGTGATTCGCACGACCCCGCGATAGTTGTACCTGG
>CAIXKI010000061.1 GCA_903920005.1 uncultured delta proteobacterium | reverse complement strand
CGCTTGCGTTAATTCCTGGCGTCGCAAAGGCCGTGGATCCTGCCGTTCAGACGAGCATCCTTGATGCCATCGAGGGAATGCAAAATCTTCCTTATGCCAATGTTGATTACAACTATCCCCCGGTTGTTCTTAATGACGGGAAAAAATTGGTTCTTGAGGGCTCTTTTCAGCCATTGAACGATGGTACCTCACGATTGCATGCTCAGCTTCGTAGGGCACTTCCGACTGATGGTACATATACCGGGAGAAATTCTCCTATCATTGAGGATACTCCGTATCGACAGGTGTCAGCCTTCCCTTTCGTGAGTATCTTTCGAAAAGAAGGGAATATCGAAGTGCGTGTGTGGTTTGCGCCGCCGCAGGGAACTGACAATTTCCCCACGCTACGTGGGATGGTGACAGATGTAAGTCGGGGCTCGATCCTGTCATGTGCTCAGAGTGTGATATCGTCCCCTATAAATAGAACTGTAAACAATGAGACCCCTGCCAACGGAGCTCCGTGTTCCTTTGGATCGCAAATAGTTTACGGTAAGCCTGATCTAGAGGGTCTTGGGATAGAAGTGACAAGTGGTGTCACAATCGCCGCTAACATTGAAACTCTGACGCACATATGTAAGGCAAAGGGGTTCTCAGAGGTGGCCAATGTTACTCCACGGAGTTTTAGATCGCCACGTAACAATACGGTAGCTAAGTGGGACGGGACGACGTGGCAGATCATGAACGCGAAGTCATACAATAGCTGGATAATGCAGGGGGACCTTACCTGCGCCACGATGAATTTATAGTAGGTGGTGTGAGACTTAGTCGCGCTTAAGAAAGGGGAAGATTCTTGACGAGTTCTCCCAGTTCGATCATCGCTCGATGGCTGAAGGCGAAGCGATCATATTTCGCGAGCTCTTGAGTAAAAAGGGCTCGCGAACCCATTTGCATAAGCAATTTGCAGCGGAGCACAAAAGCGATCGGATTGTCAGGCCATAGTCGTAGTGCTTCATCCGTTTTTGTAAGAGCGTCGTGAAGATTTTCCGCGGTACGGAATTCGAACGCCGCTACCGTAGCCGCTATGGATTGATCAGCTACCTTTAGCGCCGTGGTGAGAGATGCCTTTGGTTCCGGAGCCGGCCAGATCAGGTCTAGGATGAGCCATCGGTAGTCATCCCACGCAACAGGATAGTTGCCCCATCGGTCGTAAAAGTCGCTCTGAGACGTTACCGGGAAGGACCCCTCTGGACTGTTGTTGAGTGTTATAGAGCCGTGATGATGGACTACAGATGAGGGAACGTACCTGCACGTAAGTGCGCGCTGCCCTACCTTAAGGCACAGGTCGATATCCTCCAATGCGAGCAGCGAGAACTGTCCAACCTCAAAAAATAGCTGCCGGGAAATAAGGATGCACGCTCCCAGTAAGGCTTGGTAGTCGCGCTGCTTATTAGCGCCAGGAAAGGTAGCCTCTCTTCCGTGGTAGAGGGGATAGAAAGCCCCGTTACCAAAGACGTATCCCGCATGGTTTATGCATTTTCCATCCGGATACAGAAGTTTTGGACCTACCAGTCCCACTGTAGGATCCCCTAGTGCCTCTACTAAAGGCGCAAGCCAGTTCGCTTGTGGAATTGTATCGTTGTTGAGAAAGAGTAGGAGGGGAGCGGTGCTCGCGGCGGCGCCCCTGTTGCAGGCAGGAGAGAACCCTTCATTTATTTCGACTGATACGACTCGTATGGCGGACCATCGGTCACGCCATGCGTTAAGTTGGGTTGAGGTTTCATCGGTCGAGCCGTTATTTACAACGACTATTTCAAGTGGAATGTCTTCGGTTGCATGGTGATGAAGAGCTGCGAGACATTCCGCGGTGTATGTCCACTGGTTAAATACGGGAATGATGATTGATACTAATGGTCTCATACGACGGCGAGCGGTAGTATGACGACGAACCCACCGTATGCGCTAGATAGAAAAAGGCGTGCCTTCCACAGAGAAGATTTTACGGGAAGAATTCCCGCCTCTTAGAAACCAAGCAAGCCCTTGAGGGGTTGTTTGTCTTTTCCCTTGCCACCCAGAAGCTTGTTTAGCGCATCGCCCGCCTTTTGCTCAAGAGCCTTTACCCCAGCGCCTTGAACGAGCTTGGTGATGTCGGGTACCACAAGCAAGAGAGGGCTCTTACCTTGAATAAGAATAGGGATAGCAAGACGACCTTCTCCGACGAGCATAGAGGTGACCGTTTTGGACCGTTTGGCCATAGAGGCGGAGATGTCTGGAGCGAATGCGATAGTCGAGGAAAGTTTTAATTCTCCATCGAGCTTCACTGTACCATTGCTGGTCAAGTTGAAGGCATCGCTCTGCGCCTCAAGGGTATTAATAGAGATCGTTCCACTCTGTATTCGAAAACCGCATGAGACCTGTTTGAGCGCCGTATCTCTGGTATCGAAGTACTTTTGATGTTCCGGGGCGATATAATTTCGAAGCGATCCCTCTAGGAGCGGAATGTTTGTGATCTTTGAAAGAACGAGATTAGGAAGATTGACGCCTTTGAGCGCTCCATCTTTAACGAAGAGAGCGCCACTACCTGACACGCTATTGGCTAGATTCGTTCCTAGTGTGCCAGTAAAGGATCCTTCGAAGGTCGCGATCGTGCCGGTCACAACATCAGCGAGAGTTGGCTGAAAGGTCTTGGAGATCTCCGCAATAGAGAGCCCCTTCATTACTGGTTGAGAAGAGAATGTTTGAGGTGTGCCGAGTCCAAGGGTGGTTGGAGCTTTTATCTCACCTCCAAATCCCTTGATGGTGAGTGAGGACAGGACGACCGAAGTAGGGGTTATGTTCGCCTGGGTGTCGACCATCAAGGGTGTCCCGTTCAGCTTGAGCGATGCTGCTGACGCTCCGAGAGAGATGTTCTGAACGTTGCCACCAGTTTGGATCGTTGCTGTGAGGTCGCGAATCTGAGCGCCGGGAGCCTCGGCGCTGACGCTTCCTAGGCTAATGGGGCCAGACACAGCCAGCGGAGCGTTTGGAGTCGTTGTAACAGAGAGGGTGAACGCAAGGCTTCCGTTTGTTTTGAATTGATCGAGTGTGGGCGAAATATCCTTCGTCAGAGACGCAAGCTTAGCGAGATCTAGCCCGGACGAGGTAAGGGTAAATGCCCCAGCTTGAGTCGTGACGGAGTGTGTTCCGTTGGCCGAGATGTCTCCGGCGCGGGTTGTTAATTTCATTGAGGTGATGGCGAGACCGCCGGTGCTCTTATTGAAAATGATATCTTTGCCCGATAGAGAGAGCGGGGTTTTTCCGTCGAGTACAAGGGAGATGTTCGCGCTTGGAATGCTTGTCTGGGAGCCTTCCATGCTAACACCAGCGTCGAGGTTTACTTTTGAGAGGGACGTTATCCGCTTCGTCGTTCGGTCGTCGAATCTAATGTCGCCGTTTGTGACCACAATTCGGTCAATATCTAAGGCGAGAGATTCGCCGGTGGCTACCGCCGAACCGTTCGGCGCGGTGGTTTTCGGTTGTTGCGGGGCGGGCGCTCCCGGAGTGATGCCCGATATAGAAACCCCAGTCGAGTCCTTAACAATAGTTATGCGGGGCTGAGCTATCTCAAGCTCGGTGATGGCAAGCTTTTTAGAGAGTAGGGCAGAGAGCGATAGAGCGGCTTTTAATGCTCCCACTGAGAGTGAGGATGTCGTTCCAGCTGCGTTAAGAACTTGAACATCTTCGACGGAGAGTTTTGCTGAGGGAAACACTGACACGGAGAGGTTTGAAAGGGAGACTTTTGTGCCCAAAGCCTTACTGAGCTGTTCTTCAATTTGAGGTTTAAAGCTCGCGACGATTGCGTTGGCTTTAAAACCAATCACAACGATACTCATGACGAGGATGGTCGTAACGGCTCCGAGGGCGATAAGTAGTTTTTTCTTCATACTGGCTATGAATGATAAGGGGAACACCATAAGGCCGCAAGGCCTCGTAGTTACACGGTTTAATTGACACTATTTGGCCCCGTTTCCACACTCCTATGCTATACGGCGAGGGAGTGAATGGGGTAGAACATGAGGGTGCCCTTAGGTCGATGTAGCTGGAGCTGTTTTGATGTCTTTACGCGTAGTTGTCAGTGCAGGTGAAGTTTCAGGTGATCGACACCTCGCCCGGGTCGTTTCCGTATTGCGTGCTCGCGTTCCTGACGTTGAGATTCGCGGAATGGCCGGCGCCGAGTGTGCCGCAGCAGGGGTGGAGCTTCTCGTTGATTGTTACCGAACGGGCGCGACGATGGGGTTCGGTGACGTTCTGCGTTCGGCTGGAAAGATCTTCTCCTCGTTCTCTACGATGTCTCGCTTGATCAAAGAGTGGCGGCCGGATGTTCTCGTTTTGGTAGATTATCCTGATTTTAATATGCGTCTCGCGAAGGTTGCTCGTGCGGCTGGTGTAAAAGTCCTCTATTACATCCCTCCCAAGGTATGGGCGTGGCGCGCGGGTCGAGTTGAGAAGATTAAGAAATATGTCGATAGCGTGGCTGCCATATTCCCGTTTGAGCCTGCTTTCTATGAGAAGCGGGGATATGGAAATGTAACCTATGTGGGGCATCCGCTAGGCGATCGAGTGGAGTCGCTCACGGATTTGAGGGACCAGAGTCTTCTTATGCTCCCTGGCAGTCGTCGCTCTGAAGTCGAGCGAATACTTCCGCCAATGTTGCGCGTGTTTGAACGGCTCGCCGTAAACCGGAGCGCTCTCACGGGGCGTGTGGTTGTCGCGCCTAACATGTCCATCGAGTGGCTTGAGGAGCTCTCTCGGGGCGTTCTTAAGCAGGAATCTCTGAGTCGCATCTCTTGGATTAAGGGGGACTCCCTAGAGGAGATGAAGAGGGCTGGCGCTGGTATTCTAAAGAGCGGCACCTGTAATCTGGAGGGAGCTGTAGCTGGGTTGCCGTTCGTCTCCGTGTACAGTGGCTCCAACCTTAGTAAGGTGATAGTGTCATCTTTGGTTCCACTTAAAGAGTACTCGCCGGTCAATATATTGAGGCCAGGAACCGTCCGAGAGGTTTTTGGAGTTACGATTGACGAGGCCGAATTGGAGCGACACGTTGGCGCTCTGTTAGATCAGGGAGCCTCGCGTGATGAGATGCTCGAGGCTCTGAGCGAGGTTCGAGAGAGCCTGATGGTAGAAAAGGGGCGAGTTGGTGGGTCGAATGTCCCGGAGAGGGTGGCGAACCTTGTTGTCGCGACCGCGCGGGCCGATTCCCAAGTCGACCTAAAAGGTGAGTAATGTACAAACGAGTATTACGATATCTCCGGTCTCACCGATTCGCATTCTTCAGTGCGCTTCTCTGTATGGTTCTGTTTGGCGCTACCGACGGTGTAGTGCCGTTCCTGGTAAAGCATATTCTAGATGGCGTGTTTACTAATCGGGAACACGACAAGCTCATACTCCTTCCGGCGGCCATCATGGGCTTCGCCTTGGTCAGAGCAATCACTGACTTCGGCCAACAATTTCTTATGGCAAGTGTGGGGCACCGAGTTACCGAAGACATCAGAAATGATGTGAATAGGCATGTGCTTTCCTTGTCGCCGGATTTCTTTGTTCGACACTCGACGGGAGAGCTTCTCTCTCGGGTCACGAGTGATGCTTTGCTCATGAGAACGCTTCTGACGGATTCATCGGCATCAATTATTAGGGACGTTATTCGGTTGGTGGTGCTGCTCTGTTCGTGTGTGTACCTTGATCCGACGCTCTCGCTAATCGCTGTGGTCTTCTTCCCACTCGCGGGGTTTCCGATCGCGAGGCTTGGAAAGAAGGTGCGAAAGCTTTCGAAACGTGGGCAGGACGCGATAGGACAGCTCTCGGGTCTCTTTCAGGAGAGCATGCAAGGCCATCGAGTCGTGAAGATCTTTGGAAGAGAGGATTTCGAGCAGGCTCGATTTGAGCGCGGTAACCATGATTTAACGCGCACGTTTATTAAGTCAGAGCGGGTGCGTGCCATCGCCGGACCAATTAACGAAGTGTTTGCGAGTCTGGCGATCTCTGGTGTTCTGATGTACGGCGGTTACACGGTGATTAATGGTGTGCGTTCGTCTGGCGACTTTATGGCGTTTCTCGTCGCTGTATTCCTGATGTACGAACCATTCAAAAAGCTAACCCGGGTTAATGCCACTGTTCAACAAGGCTTGGCGGGCGCGCAGCGAATATTTGAGATTCTCGACACCAAGTCATCAATTGAGGACCCGGCGTCGCCAAAGTCGTTATCTCCGAGTCATCAGATGGAGTTTGCGTCGGTCACGTATGAATATCCTGCTCGTAACCCTGGAGAAGAGACAAGCCTCGCCCTGAACGATGTGTCGCTTGTCATCCCAGAGGGTAAGAAGGTTGCGTTAGTGGGATTCTCTGGCGCTGGAAAGACTACGATGGTCGACCTTATCCCGCGCTTTATCGATCCGACGAAGGGCGTTGTTACTTTAGGGGGAGTTAATCTTAAGGACCTGTCCACCAGGGAATTACGTCAATCGATCGCGATGGTGGGACAACACACCTTTCTCTTTAACGATACGATCTACAATAATATCGCGTACGGTAATCCAACGGCGACTCGTGAACAGGTTATCGCTGCGACTAAGGCCGCGTTCGCGTACGATTTCGTCATGAGTCTCCCCTCAGGGTTCGAATCGGTCGTCGGTGAGGCTGGTATGACGCTTTCGGGTGGGGAGCGGCAGCGGCTTGCTATCGCCCGGGCGATTCTAAAAGACGCCCCGATACTAATCCTCGACGAGGCGACCGCTTCGCTTGATAACCGCGCTGAGCGTGAGGTTCAGAATGCCATTCAAGCTTTAGAGAGAGGTCGCACAACGGTTGTAATTGCTCACAGACTCTCTACGGTCCGTGACGCGGATATAATCGTTGTGATGAGTGGAGGTCGAGTCGTTGAAAAGGGGACGCACGAGGAGCTTCTCAATCGAGGAGGCGAGTACTCACGGCTTCATGCGCTTCAATTCCGAGAGCAGGCCACGGAACCCGCGGCATCAGCGTAAGGGAGCCCGAAACTTTTAAGGGCGTTAGCCGAACAGAGGAGATGGATTCCTTGCTCCTTTTTTTCGGTTTGGGCCTTTTTATGACTTCGATGTGTTACGGACAGGATGCCCATGCCGCCAAGCGCAAAGTTGTTCCGACTGTTATACCCCAGCGGTTGACGACCTTGCGAACTGGCTCTCTTTCGATCCTTTTGGCTTCGAGGGGGAAGGAGTCGGCTACTAGGTTGCTCTCGGCCCGTATCACGAACATCGGTGACGTGGAGGCTCGAGACATCTCTGTGTATGCGGAGGCTGGCAAAGGACTCTTGATACCGCTTCGGGGGCCAAAACGGCTTCCAGCGCATACAAGTGGGGTCTACGTAACAACGTTCCGATTGCCAAGCGGAGTGTCCCTAAAAAGTCACGCAACCGCAGTATGTTCCACCTGTCGAAGGTAGCTTTTGACGCATTTCACCTAAGACGGGTACACTCCTTCTTATGGCAGGTACAGGACTTGGACAAACCCTGAAGATCTATGTATTCGGCACCTTGGCCGCGGCAGTTATCCGTGTTCTGTATGCCACAATTCGGTGGGAAGTTATTGGCCCGGCAGGGGCTGATGAGGATAAGCAGGTCATTTACGCCTTCTGGCACGGGCGGATGTTGATGCTCCCGGTGTACTATCGCGCACTACGAAATAGGCCTCCTCTTTACATGCTTATCAGTCAGCACGGTGATGGTCGCTTGATAGCCTTTGCTATTAGGCTGCTTGGTATACATTCGGTCGCGGGTTCATCCACGCGGCGGGGGATGGCCGCTACCCTTGAGTTGGTGCGGAGATTAGACGAGGGTGTGGCTATTGGTATCACTCCGGATGGTCCGAAGGGGCCTCGCCATGTTTGTAAACGTGGCGTGGTGACAATGGCTCGCCATTCAGGGGTTGCGATACGACCGGTCAGTTACTCGGCAGAAGACCGATGGATATTGCCATCATGGGATGGCATGATCGTCCCCAAGCCATTTTCCCGTGGAGTAATAGTTCTTGGCGAGATTATAAAGCCAACTCCGGACGTTGTTGAAGAGGACTTTCGAGTACAGATAGAGGATTCATTACATGAAATCACGCAACGAGCGGATGCCCACTGGCGCGCTATATAGCGCGTATCGTGTTGCGGTAACCGCGCTGTCACCTTTAGTTGCGGCTGGGTTTCTCTGCTCCGCGCGCGGGCGCAGGAGGTATTCGGAGAGACTCGGGGGATGGCGAGAGGTCGGCGACGTCGACTGGTGGTTCCACGGGGCATCTGTTGGGGAAGTTCAGGGGATACTTCCTCTTCTGGATGAGCTGCGAGGCGCGAGGCCTCTCGATACAACTCTTCTCTCTTCTACCTCACCGACGGGGCTCGATCGAGGAGCCAGCGCTTTTTCCCATGCCAGGCTCCTTCCTCTCGATGCTCAGTGGGCGGTGAATCGAGCGCTGAGTTCTGTTGTTCCTAAGCGTTTTATTCTCGCGGAGACGGAGCTGTGGCCGACGCTGCTCGTTACCCTTTTGCGGCGCGGTATTCCGTGCAGTATCGTGAATGGGCGAATCTCTGATTATACGTTGGATCGGTATCGTCGAACTCGGAAGCTTTTCTCCCCGATTTTAGGGAGGTTTTCGCATGTGTGCGTGTCGAGTGAAGAACAACGGCTGCGGTATATCGACCTGGGGTGTGAGGCGACCCGAGTGTATGTAACGGGTCACACCAAATATGACTCTGAACCTAAAGCCTCTCAACCTTCTGTTCAGGAAGGGATTCGCCGAGAGCTAATCTGCAGCCGGTCTCAGCACCTTCCCACGCTTGTGCTCGGCAGTATTCGGCCCGGCGAAGAGGTCCATTGGTTCAGCGCTCTCCAGCAGATTATGCGTGAGGGCTTTGCTTTCAACGTTCTCGTCGCGCCCCGGCACATGGAGAAGGTGGCTTTCTTTTCTGAAGCGCTCGCAAAGTCTGGATTCACGGTGCGCCGATTGTCTGATACAGGGCAAGCTGACGGAGTCGCAGGTTCTGTTCTCCTGGTGGATACGATGGGTCGACTTGAAGAGGTGTATTCGATAGCGGACCTCGCGTTTGTGGGAGCAACGCTTGTGGATATCGGAGGCCACAATCCTTTAGAGCCCGCAATGTATGGCGTCCCTGTCGTTGTGGGCCCGTATGTTTCCGTAATTAAAGACATCGTTGGCGAGATGCGGGAAGCGTGTGGTATCCTTGAGGTCTCCGATAGAGGATCGATCCTCGATGTGCTGAGGCGTTCAGGCCAGGAACGAGAGGCGCTTAAAGAGATTGGTGTGCGCGGCCAAAAGGTATGGCTACGACACAGGGGATCGGCCAAGCGAGTAGTTTCGATACTTTCCCATGAGTAATCCAACAGGAATTGTAGGCGTGGCGTTGCGACTTATCTCCTGTCTTTATGACGGTGTGACATCCGTGCGGAATCTTCTCTACGATAAAGGGATTCTCGCAGCGTACTCCAGTTCGATTCCAGTCGTGAGTGTCGGTAATGTGACGGTGGGCGGTAATGGCAAAACTCCGCTCTGTCT
>CAIXKI010000060.1 GCA_903920005.1 uncultured delta proteobacterium | reverse complement strand
CGAAACTTAACCCCGATGCCGGTCTCATGAACGTCCCCAAGTCTGCTGGTAACTTGGGCCCTGTCTCCTGAATCGATCTGCGACGGTTGAACGCTGAGGCTGACTGTCGCGGCGCCCACAAAGTCTTCATCTCCACCACCTCCGCCACCACATGCGCTTAAGGTGGCCGTTAGTCCGATGATGGATGTGAAAAGTGACGCAAGTCTGGTGCTCATAGGGGGTGTCCGAATAAACTCTGACACCGATATAGTGGCTTTTTTGCCTTCCCGCTAGTTGGCTCTTGTCGGTATCTGCCCGAATCGCGCCTAGCCGAAGCGTGAGTTTCGGTTCGGAATAGACGCGAGGAGCTCCCGTGCTTTGACTTCTCTAGGGCTACCCATGTATCCTGGCGTCCCGTGCCAAGTGGGGCTAATAGCTCTCACTCTTTAAGTATTTCCAAAAGACCGACTGTCCTTTTACGGGTGGTTCTCTTGTTTACTGAGCTTGGTGTCCTGCATGAATCAACCAGCAACCTCCCAAGATGCTTCTTCAACTTCGGGCGCAGGTCACCTCCAAAATACTCCGAGTAATGTAGACGAGTTCAAGTCTTGGTGGAGGCTTGAGCTAACTGCCGCGACGATGCTCACTGGACTCCTCCTGGTTTGTTATGCGGCCGCATTTTACCACAGCATCTCTGAATATTGGTTTCACCCTGGGTGGACCACTGATGACGCGGTGCAGCAGGTGTACCCCCTCCACGAGGTCAATCATCCGGGTGTTTTCAATGGGGATCTGACGACAGAGGTGATGAAGGGGTATTTGGCCCCGGCCCACTATTGGCTGTGTTATGGGGTTACCATGCTGACTGGCGATCCGATCATGATGAGTCATTGGGTCATGCTCATTCAGGTGATTCTCACGGTGGGCTTTTGTTTTCTGGCGCTTCGCTGCGCTACTGGCACCGCGCCTGCGTTCTTTGGAGTCGTTTGGTTGCTCCATAGTCGAAACCTAATGCAGCGAATCACTGGAGGTCTACCTCGTGGGTGGTCCCCGCCGATCATCTGCGCGTTCCTTTATTTTGCTCTTACAGGGCGACATTATTTGGTACTGGCCACAATTCTTCTCGGTTGTCTCTTGAATCCGCCTGCGACGATGGTCGTCGCGGTGGCGTATGGGCTTTTGCTGGCATGGCGTTTTATCGCTACCGCCGGTGATGCGAGAAGGGCGTATGGCAAAAAGATCCTAACCCTGGGACTCGCGGCTCCCTTGTTCGCGGTAACCACACTGGGAGTCGTGAAGCGGCCAGAGAGCGTGGGGCAGATGGTAACGTTTGCCGAAGCGTCCCAGATGGCTGACTTTGCGCGTCCGGGTGGGCGCTTTCCATTTCTTCCTTTCAATCCAGCTCTTTCTGAACTTCGTCAGGTAGGATTCGAGACCTTTGTTGGTCGTTTTTACGATCCTAATCCGATTGTGAAACAGGCGATTCCCGTTACCGTCATCGGACTTCTTTCGTCGTTAGCCCTGATTGGTTGGCGCAGAAAGCGGGTCGCGATTCCCGCGGAGATAGTGACGTTTGGCATCGCGTCCCTGACGGTATACTTTCTCTCTCGAGTTCTCGCGTTTCGCCTCTACGTCCCTAATCGACACATTCAGATCCCCTTGGCTATTTTCTTTATTTTTGCCGGGACCGTGGGTGCTTGGCGCGCTCTTCACCGTGGGAAAAATTCCGTAGCTCAGGAGACTGGCTCGTTCAAAGACAGCCGTTGGAAATACGCGTGGTCGAGTATGGCTATGTTGATAGTTTGGGGCGTCGTCGTGTTCGCAGGCTCAAACATGG
Source organism: uncultured delta proteobacterium (assembly GCA_903920005.1). GTDB lineage: Bacteria > Bdellovibrionota_C > UBA2361 > UBA2361 > OMII01 > OMII01. Next base: position 5,251 of record CAIXKI010000060.1, on the reverse strand, counting down.
GGTTGTTTGGTACCGCTAATTTCAATTACGCACGCGACAAGAAGGGCCATGTGTTTGAGTGGATCAAGAAAAATACTCCCGAAAGCGCGCTCATCGCGGGGCACCCCACGCACATAGATGGTGTTCAGCTCTTTGCGATTCGACGTGGATATGTGACTACCGAAACAACTCACCCGTTCTACAAAGGATACTATGCCGAGATGTATCGGCGTAACGAGATATCCTTGAGGGCGCACTATGCGGCCTCGTTGTCAGAGTTAGTGTCGATCCTAGAACCGGAGGGTATTACTCATTTCGTATTTAAGAGGGCCGACTTTTATCCTGGCGCGATGAAGAAGATGAAGTTCTTTCCATCGTATAAGCCATTGCTCGATACGCTGACGTCACGTTCTTCTGACGAATATGCGTATCGCCAGCTTCCATCACAGGTTGATGTGGCGAACTATCCGTTTATGCCCTACAAGGATAAGATATCGGTCGTTGTCGATGTGCAAGCGCTCAAGAGTTACCTGCAATCGCAGGAGGTGGCTTCCGAGTCCGCACCAGTAGCGCAGAAGAAGATCAAGGCCACAAGGCAGCTAGCTTTAGCGATGAAGGCGAGTAGTTCACACTAGATATAAAGTACGGGAGTGGTTTCGTGGGTAATTCAAAGTTTGCTAAGGCTCTCCTTTTTCTCTGCGCTCTCCTTGTGGCGGCGTTTTGGGCTGGAGATACGACTAGCCATCAGTGGTCATCAAGAACGGTGGCTTCTCTCTCGTCAGGTGGGATTGATCCAGATGGTTGGATCCGCACGTCCGCGACACTTGAGATTCCCGGCCTCTCGTCGGTAGGCAATTTTGTTGACGTCACGTTCAATCCCGCTCGTCCTGGCAGTCAAGAACTCGGTCAGGTCGGAGTGGCTGTTTGCGGTGGGGCTGAAAGCCTTATAACGGTTTCTTCAAACCAGCCCATGCGCTTCGGGGTGCCGAATGGGTGCAGCCCCATACGGATAGCGCTGCGCGGGATCAATTTCTTCACCCCCCAGGGAGAGGTGAGTAGCCGACAGCTCAATGTCCAAATATCGCGCGTGGCGGTGAGCTCGCCGCTCGGATTTCCGATTGCGGATGGGGATGCTTTGACGGAAGCGCTGGTGGGAGTCTCCGTTCTTGTCGGGTTAACTCTCCTAGCCGTTGGGGGGTGGGGAAGGGCGTCCCTTGTCGCCGCGCTTGGAACGCTTGTAGTGGTTGGTTGCTTCGGCTTCTTCAGTTCGCTTGAGCCGAAGAAGTTTGTCCCGCTCTGGTTTTTCGCGATCGCGTTGCTGATAGGCGCCTACGTCGCTCGCCCGGATCAGCGAAAGGAGGCTGATTCAGGGACGGTGAGTAAGGTATGGCTCTTCGTGGCTGTTGCTTTGGGAGTGGCCCTCCGTTTCTATGGAATCAACTTTGGGCTTCCATCTACCTTCCATCCCGATGAGGTGCCCAAAGTAAACGCCATCATGAGGATGGTTGATCAGAACACATGGGATCCTCAGTATTTCCTTCATCCTTCACTCTTACTCTATTGTACCTACGGGATGAACTCGTTGATTCGATGGTTTGGGATCGACGCCTTGTTCGGAGTCACGGGGAGTTTTAGGGATACCGCGTTTCTTGCGGGACGTTTAGTAAGCGCCACGGCAGGTACGCTCTCGATAGTTCTTACCTATGAGATAGCCCGCCGTTTATTCACTCGTCGGGTCGCTACGTGGAGCGCACTTCTCCTAGCGGTGTTTCCACTCCACGTGACGTGTAGTCGGTATCTTAAAGAGGATTCTCTTCTTACGTTTGTTGTTTTGTCGTGCGTGCTCACCACAGTTGTTTCCGTGACGACGAATCGACGTTGGTTGTTGCCTCTCGCTGGCTTTTTCGCGGGCTGTACCGCTGGCGCGAAGTACTCAGGTATTTTGATGGTTGCGGTCCCGTGTGCCGCGCCATGGCTTGTCTCACGGAGTTGGAAGCCTGATACGAGATGGCTCCCTTATGCTTTTGTCGCGGGCGCGATCGCCCCGCTCGGTTTTTTATGCACGACCCCCTACGCGATTTTAAACTCGACGAAGTTTCTTAAGGACTTCTCGTCGGAGTCCCGGCATATGCAAACGGGACATACGCAGTCAATCGATGCGTGGTCTCAACTGTGGATGTATCATTTCTGGAGAAGCATCAAGCCGGGCATGACCCTGGTGACAGCCTTCGCGTCGATTGTGGGACTGGGATTCCTTCTTAGACGGAGACGGATTGAAGATCTTCTTATAGTTGGGCTGGCCATCTTGTTTTACATGCCTGCGGAATTCGTTAAGGCAAAGCCAGCGCCCCAACCTGAGCGGTACATCCTGCCGTGCTTGCCCTTCCTCGCGATCGCATTGTCGGCATGGCTCAATTCCTTGAGAGGACGAGGGTGGCGTAATCTTGCGGTGACTGGATGTCTGGCCGCGCTTGTTATAGCCCCGCTCGTGAGAGCGATGTCCCTCGCCTCAGAGATCAAGAACGATACGCGTGACCAGATGGCGATGTGGATGAGAGAGAACCTTCCCCCAGGATCGAAGGTTTTAATGGACTGGTCGCCATACTGTCCTCGTTTTTACGATAATGCTTTCACGATTGAGTACATTCCGCGGGCACACATCATTCCAAAGCTAGCCGTTTCTCACCTAAAGGGAGCGCAGGCGGATTATCTGATCTTGTCGAGTCTTTTCTACGACAGATACTTCAAGCAGCCCGAATCTAATCCAATCCTTCGCCAGCGGATTCGTGAGGTTTTCGACCGTGTCCCGGTCGTTATGCAGATGGTTCCGGAGAATGGAACCTACGGGTTTCATAATCCGGTCTTGACCCTGTTCTCTCTTAAAAAGGAGGATTTTGAGGCGCTCGATCAGGAGATCGTTAAGAAGAGGATGGGTGAGATCGCGGAAACCTCGAATGATGTCCGTGCTCGCGGAAAGTGGTAAGGCCTTTAGATCTCTCTAGTTCTGAAGGGGCAGGCTATTGTCCCGCGCTCCACTCCTCAACATTTTTCTTCCACTGCGTCAGATCATAGCGGGAATAGTGCTCGGGATAGAGCCCGACGCACATATGCTTCTGAGCACCAGGAATCTGCTGAAGGCGCTCCCACTCCGACGCAAGGCATACGAGCACCCCTTTTCCGGCCGCAAGAGACGGAAAGAGCGCGATGAAGGTTGCCTCGTGAGGAGTCCCTGCGTTTAGAACAAAGGGGACTTCGACTGAGAGATCGAGATCGGTTGCGGCTCTAGAGCAGCACCCGCCGATCCGCACGGAGTAGATCTTATTCCAATCGATATCGTTCATTCGACACTTTTGGCGCTAATTGTAGCTCACGTTGATATCAACATAGCCATGTGTAAGATCGCAGCCCCATGCGCGCGCGTGTCCTTTGCCGACATTCAGGTTAAGGCGAATCGGCACATCGCGAACGGAGAGTAGCTTTCGAATCTTATCGCGATTGTGAGCGACGATCTTGCCCCGCTTCATAACCGGAGCGCCAGCGAAGGTTAGATCCACTTTTCGAGGATCTACTGTAAGAGAAGGATCTTTTCCCGCCGCGGCAAGAACTCGCCCCCAATTCGGATCCGCCCCGTGAATCGCGGTCTTTACCAACGGAGAATTAACAACATTTAGAGCGATCCGTCTTGCTTCGCTCTGGGTGCGTGCTCCGGTGACCTCTACTTCGATCAGTTTTGTGGCGCCCTCTCCATCAGCGGCGATGAGCTTAGCGAGGTGTTGGCACGCTTTTGTGAGCAGGGCTGTGAACGCCTTCTTGTCAGTGGCTGAGGAGACTTTTCTTCCCTTCTTTCCGGTTGAGAATACCGTCACCATGTCATTTGTAGAGGTGTCGGTGTCTACCGAGGTCATGTTGAAGGAGTCATCAACAGCGACCTTTAGGGCGCGCTGCAGCGTCCGGGAATCGACCTTCGCGTCCGTTACAAGGAAGCCGAGCATGGTCGCCATGTTTGGCGCGATCATGCCTGACCCCTTGGCGCATCCCGCGACGGTGATCCTTTGACCCGCGATGGTCGCTGACATGAAAACCTCTTTCTGGGTCAGATCGGTTGTCATGATCGCCTTCGCCGCGGCATCCCCGTCTCGAGCGAGGGGATTCTTGAGGAGTTTGTGCAGCCCAGCTTTTACCGTGTCCATCGGAAGCGGTTTTCCAATAACCCCGGTAGACGCCACTGCGATCTCTGAAGCTTTTATCCCCAACAACTTCGCCGCGACACTCGCCGTCTCCTTCGCGTCGCGCATGCCTGCTGTTCCGGTTCCCGCGTTGGCGTTTCCTGAATTGACGATCAAGGCGCGCAGAGTTCCCTTTTTCATCGACTGTTTTGTAAGGAGAAGCGGCGGCGCGGCAAACGCGCTGCGGGTGAATACTCCCGCGCTCCCATACGCAGACGGTACAAAGATGAACGCCAGATCTTTCTTGCCGTTTTTCTTGATTCCGGCCGAGATGCCGGAGGCGAATACGCCCGGTAAATTTGTCAGGTTTCTTTTGGCCATGTTTTTTGATTAGCACATCGAATTGGTGGCGGATAGGGAGTGAAAATAGGGCAATGCCATGTGAGTCGGATTGTCGAACATGAACTCGGACAATCAGAGGAACCTGTTCGCGGACCTCCGCGCGCGCGGCATGGGGATTTCAGAGTTTGTTCAAGAGTTCGCCCTGCGGAAGAGGCCTAGGAGCTCTGATAAATATCCCTAGGATTGAGTCGTTTTGTCGCTCCTGGCGCAGACGTGACCAAACGTTTCGCGGGGAGCATTTTGAGAATTTGGGCAAAAGGACGCATAGCTGCTTAAAAAGAAACGGAGGTGTATCCTCCGAGATACGTTGAGGATTTTTCGGGGTATTCAACAAAGGTGCCGCTAAACCAGTAGAATGAGCAACGTGTAATGTTTTTTGGCGACCAGCTTGAAAGGGGGTGATTTTTTGAGGCGCCGCAAGCCGAGTCGTTCTTGGTAGTTGTAGGCGACTCAACCCTTTGATCTCTCTAGGTAGTTCGGCTATAACCTTCGAGGAAAAAGTTTCTCAAGACAGTTGTTGTTGTGTGCGCTGTGCAATACCCATCACGTACGAGCGCCCGGGTACCGCGCGTACACTGCCGAACGAAACTTTAGAGCAGAGCGCCCCGTTGTTGTATCAAGCGTGGAACCGCTCCTCGTTCGCATCGATGTGGAGAATGAATCATGAATATCGCAGTTGTTGGCACAGGATACGTAGGATTAGT
>CAIXKI010000059.1 GCA_903920005.1 uncultured delta proteobacterium | reverse complement strand
GTGGTTGTGGTGACTCCGCCCTTGTTCTTCCCTGTTATTTCAAGCCACACGCCCCTCCCCTCAGCATCATTGCTCATTGAGAGGAGGCGGGGGTTGGAGTACCCTTTTGGGAGCCCGATTCCAAGGTTGACTTTAATCGTTTCCCCGTTGGGGAGGGGGAAGGAATACTTAATCCTGCCGTATTCTGAAATCACCGCTGAGATATCAAGCCCCTCGCCCTCATCGAAATCGGTGAACGAAACACGCCCCTGCGTCTTAGCCTGTTCATAACTTTCGCCGATGATACTTTGCGTCTGGGTACGAGATGCTGCGTTTTTTTTCGTCAGAGCGTGCTCCCTAGTCTCCCCGTAGCACACCAAGGCATCACGACCAGTAACACCCTCCGTAGAAGTGAGGAGGATGTGCGTGGTTTTGGGGTCGCCTTTGGCATTCTCTCCTGTTATTTCAAGCCACACGCCCCTACCCTCACCATCAATGCTCATTGAGAGGAGGCGGGGGTTGGAGCACGAGGATGGGAGCCCGATTCCAAGGGTGGCTTTAATCGTTTCTCCGTTGGGGAGGGGGAAGGAGCACTGAGCTATGCCGTATTTCGAAATCACCGCTGAGATATCAAGCCCCTTGCCCCCATCGATATGCTCGATATGCGCGAACGAAACCTCCTCTCCGCGAGCAACGGCTTCATACCCTTCCCAGATCATACGTTGCGTCTGGGTACGGGCTCCTGCGTCTTTTTTCCCCTCGTCGCCACCGTCTTCAGCCGGGGGCAGCGTCGGCATTCGCGCAGATTCCGCATATTCAGCCGCGCGCGCGTCAGCAGGAGGAGTTTTCGAATGTGATACGGTGGCGCTCATAGCGGAATGGCCTCAACATCTAATCCATCCGCTGGTATGGCGCTTTTCTGTCGCCCTGTTGCCTTGGGCGCGCTAGGGGTTTCTCGTAGGTGAGAAACTCCCGTCAAATAAAGGAAATAAAGGGGACGCTACTGCTTTGTAGAAAAGGAGTATCTCAATCCTCAAAGGTACGTCATCGACGGCGGATAGGTACGGGTAGTAGGTCCCCTTGGAGGGGCAGGCTATGACTGCCCGTGAGGTTGAACGACCTTGGTGAAATAATATGCCTCATCAAGGTAGGCGATCCTTACGGGCGGTCGTAGCCCGCCCCTCCATCTCCAGCGAAAATGTCCTCGATGAAATTACATGCTCGCCTTCTCAGGGGTGTCTACAGAGCAGTAGCGTCCCCTTTTTCAGCTATCTCGCCCCCGAACCCGATACCACAACCCCCACTGTCTTCAGTACGATCCATACATCGAGGGCGAAGCTTTGACGCTTAATGTACACCAAATCAAAGGCGAGCTTCTGCCGATACCCATCTATATACCGCGGATATCCCTGGATGACCTGCGCTAATCCGGTTAGCCCCGCCTTAACTCTCAATCGGCGACTAAACCCGGGGATACGCTCCTCAAATTTCTGCGCTAACTCGGGGCGTTCTGGCCGAGGGCCGATAAGACTCATCTCCCCTTTGAGCACATTAAACAGCTGAGGTAACTCGTCGATACGAGTCTTCCGCAAGAATGTCCCGATCGGTGTTATTCGAGAGTCATTTTCCTGAGCGAGCATATCCCACCCCCGTCCCTCAGTATCCTGATACATCGTCCGAAACTTCAGAAGGGAGAACTCTCTTCCACCTACCGTCAATCGCTTCTGTGAGAAGAGCACGGGGCCCCGAGAAGAGAGTCTAACCGCTATCGCCGCGCACACCATCAGCGGCGCTGCCGCGAGACACAGCGCGGTGGAACCCCAAATATCTACTACACGCTTCCCAAAGTGATACGACTTATCAGAGAGAACCTGAACATCTTCTTTCATCTTTCACCCCTATTGTATTGTGGTGCGACTGAGGAGAGCAGCTTCACCTAGCTGCGATCACATACTCACGACGCATTCAAATGATACAAAACGATATACGTCTATCGTCGATATCTACCTATGCGAATAGTCATTCTGTACAACACATCGTGGTATGTTTATTTACTCCGACGGAATCTGATCTCCGCGCTTAAGAGAGCGGGAGCCGAGATAACAGTAATAGCCCCCTTCGACTCTTATACAGAGCGAGTACGTGCTTTGGGCGTCAATGTTGTTGAGATTCCACTGTGGCCATCTAGCAAAAATGTGATTCAAGAGCTCGCTACTATCAAGGCACTCTATGCGGCCCTGAAATCTGTGAGACCAGATGTCGTGCTGTCGTATACTGTTAAATGCAACCTCTATGCGGGATTGTGTCAACGGGTTCTTCCATTTCACCTCATTCCAAACGTATCGGGGCTCGGCGAAGGGTTCTCACACCGGGGATCTCTACAACATATTATTCGGGTTATGTATCGGGTGAGCCTGAGTAGATGTCGTAGAATCTTCTTTCAAAACGAGGAGGACCTATCTCTCTGCGTTGCGTCTCGCTTGGTAAGGGAGGAGTTATGCGAAGTCCTTCCAGGTTCTGGAGTAGATATCCACTACTTTACTCCGACCACTCGTGTACCAGGGAATACTCGAACGTTTCTTATGTTCGGTCGACTCCTTCCCCAAAAAGGATTTGGTTATTTCCTACAAACCGCGGAGATTGTCAGAAAAACTCTCGGCGATCGGGCACGATTTTGGATCCTTGGGTCCCCCGACCCTGACCGTAAGGATTCAGTCCGTCTCCTTCACGATATTCAATCGGCACACGCGAAAGGGGTCATCCGATATCTCCCAAAAACCGACGATGTTCTTCCCATCATTCAAGAAAGTGATATCGTCGTTTTACCCTCGACGTATAACGAGGGGGTTCCGCGATCCTTACTGGAGGCACTCGCCTGTGGAAAGCCGATCGTAACTACGGATTGGAAAGGATGCCGCGAAACGGTACGAACTGGAATCAATGGGTATCGGATACAGCCTCACGACCAGGACGCGCTGACCAAGGCATTAACGCACCTTGCTCAATGCTCCACAGAGGAGCTCGTGCATCTGGGCAAAGCAAGTCGAAACATCGCCGAGACTCGGTTTGACGAGCGACATGTACTCGACGCATATCTTCGAGTACTTAACTTGTCGACATCGGCCGTTCAGGACACTCCTTCAACCGTGAATGAAGCGGCTTGAGCTACATTGCTCGAGCGGTTGCCCCTCGACCATTGCGACGAGCCAAGTATCTGGCACCAAGCTCAAACGAAGAGGTCTTTCTGATCAATGCCCATCCGAGCGTGAGAGCTAGTGCCACAACCGCTAACGATACAACCCCTACAGCCAATAGGGTAAATACCGGATGCAGCCCTAAGGACCGTAACGGATGTAAGACCCATGAGATCACCGACCCAAGACATATCGATATCCAGATACCGGGAAGATGGGAATACAAAACCGAGGTATATGGCATTGCGATAAGACGAGCCGCGAGTTGCGTCATCAAGACGTAATTTACCGCCGTCCCCGCAACAACCGCCCAGGCGACCCCGATAACGCCGAACCAGGTGGCACCGATCCACGACCCCAGGAACACGATGACGGTGTACCATACTTGACGGGTCGTGTACCCAAACATCTCCCCCTGCGACCGAATCACCGTATCCCCACACTTATAGGTCGTACGACAAAATACGCCCAGAGCGAGGATCGATAATACTGGGCTGATACTGAGCCATCGGGATCCAAAGAGCACTGAGACGACCTCATCACTTAAACTGTAGAGGATAATACTCACCGGAAGAGCGACCATCGTTGAGACCTCAAGACTTGCCCGAAAGGCGCGCTGCATAGTGAGCACATCCTCTTGCTTCTGAGCCAACGCCGGAAAGAGCACCCGCTCAAAAAGTTGGCCCACAAACATGGCGGGGATCGCCATGAGCTGATAGGCGCGGGAGTACATACCGAGCATTTCGCTCCCCAGAATCCTCCCGACAACGAAGTTATCTCCTTGAAGCGAGATAAAATTGAGTATTCGTCCAGCACTAAACCCGACCCCCTTCGAGAACAGAGCGCCTGCGCTCATGCGTGTAAACCGTCCACCTCTCGGCATGACCACCACCGCCCGCGTCATAATAGCGCGGAAGATTTTCATGACGAGATGAGAACCAACCAATGCCCATACGCCGTATCCCAAGGTCGCTCCAGTAATGCCGACTACACCCGGTCCGAGTATGTAGGAAAAAGTCTCGGCCCTAACGATCTCCCGAAAACGCAACTGACGCTGTAGGATACCATCTGGCACGACCACGAGCGCGTCGACAACGAAACCAACGGCTAACACCGATAGTACAGGCAAAACCTTCGGCTCCCGAAAGAAATCTGCCACCAGCGGCGCAATCGCCCAGAGCGAAAGCATAATAATAAAGCCGGATGCTAGAGAGAGAACCTGAGCGGTGCGCACATCGTCATCATCGATCCCGTTTTTCTGGACGAACGCTGGGCCGATTCCAATCTGACCGATCCGTTCCGCGCAACTGGTGCAGATAAACGCGATTCCAAGAAGTCCGAATTCCTTTGGTTCAACCATCCGGGTAAGAGCGGCGAGCACACCGATTTTCAATAACGCCTGCGACACCATCCCCGCTCCGATCCATTGAAAACCCCGAACGACGGAATGACTGAAGACATTTTCTTTTTTCTGCATAGGTTTCTTGTACTCGATCCCGCCAACTCTCCCCATCAACAATGCCATGCTGAACGATAACGATGCGATAACCCTGGCGACGATCATGCACAAAACGTGCATCCGCCCTCTCTTATTGATCTCTTAAGGGCGTACCCGTACCGTCGAGCGATGCTACAAGTACGTCATCTTCTCTCTCTTCCCGAGCGGCTTTATACACTGGTGTTTTTTTTGATAGTGCTCACTGTAGCGGACCAACCGATGGGACGACTCGGGATACTTCCCCTCCCTCCGACTATCTTCGCCCTACTAGCGATGTTCCCTTTCGTCATCCTTGCGGTGGTTCAGGACCTGTCGAGTCGATCAATACATCGGACGCTCAAACCTCTCCGAGTAAATCAGTGGCCCCTCCTGGCATTTTTTCTCCTCGTTGTAGCCTCAATTGTATGTAGCACGTTTGAGGGCGCGCACTGGAAAGAAGATGGTAAGTGGATATTCCTTATCACCTACGGGTTTGCTCTCTCTCTATTCGCACTCTATCTTCCCCGAAACATCAACTTCTATCCGGCGCTTCAAAACGCCGGGATTCTTGCCCTCATCCTCATCTGTTGGTCTATATACCTCGACATCACCACGCCTGGAACCTTCGCCGCGATAACGGAGCGTGCCGCTGGATTTTCGGGTAACGCTAACTATTCGGCGCTCGTCTCCGTGATGATTACCGCAACAATTCTCGACTATTCAGATAAAAGAGCCCGATGGTTTAATCCGCTCGTATTCACTACCTGCTCCGCAATCATCATTGCTACGATGTCACGAAGTGGAGCGCTCTGCTTCTTTACCTTGCTCGCCACCTTTGTATACTTTCGGGTTCGATCCGGAGCCGCCGCGACTAGAGAGATAGCTCACCTCATTATTGTAGGCGCATGCGTCATGGCCGCTGGAATCGGTACCATCTCATTCCTTGCTGCGACCGATACC
>CAIXKI010000058.1 GCA_903920005.1 uncultured delta proteobacterium | reverse complement strand
GAAATCGAGTATAAAAGCCAGCTACAATTGTACCGGTCGATAAGACCCTCACGACAAATCCTAGCGCTTGGAATAGGTCTTTTTTGCCCTATAGGGGGGCTACTTTTTCCACTCGTACCGCCTATGGCAGGATGGTCCTCTAAAGAAGAAAAGTAGCCCCCCTACATAGAAAATCGTTCACAACTAAGTCTCGCTATTCTCGATACGAGGGGTATGTCAAAAGTAGCCCCGGTACAAGGAGAAGGAGAAAGTGAGGTTGCCGCTTGATAGCTAGGTCGGTATTCGTGAGAGGCGCCGAATCTCTTCAGCATGAACAGCGAAGAGTTCTTTGAGAGAATGGTCACGATGCTCGAATCTATTAACGGGGGTGGCAGATCCCAGGGTGGAGATATCATCGTCTTGCGAGAGGCCTCGAAGTGTATCCAAGGGTTGTTGAACGCAGATCTCGCCGAATCGGCGTAGTCCAGGGTCGCTCACGAGCGACTCGTCTTTCAAGAGGGTGTCAAGGGAACCCAGCACTAAGAGGATTTTGCTGAGTAGTCTAGAGTCTCTGGCAATTTGAAATGTGAGAGTCTGATCGAGCAATTCGCACTTGCCCGCAGCTGAGGGAAAGCTCGCGATTGTGAGCGCTTCCTGAAATTTTGGTAAGTCCGCGCACAACCTAGCGGACGTTTTCTCAGCAAACTTCTGAAAAAGTGTGAGAGTAATGCAGAGCGATTCATGAAGCTCACGGGAGATCGCTATAGCCGGTGACTCTGTGGGATCGGCCTTATCCCGGTCGCCCAGGGCGTGAGCTCTGGGATGCCAAGGGTCATCTCCCGGCCGATGATCAGGCCTTAATGTTGGGTCGTTTGGTGCCATCTTCTGTCCCAGTTACACTGAAGACTGTTATTGATGCCGCAGGTAATTGTGTGATGTATGTTCCGCTCGACCGTGGTACCTGACATTGGGCTGTTAAAGTAGAATCAAGGTGTTACTAGTCAAAGCGTTGGGTGTCACGAGGTAGGAATCCCGGACTTCCAGGCGCCGCAACGATCCCCAAATTCATCGATTCCTCACGCGCTATCGATGAAATCCCTTCCTACGACTCTTCTAAACTCTGTACCGGGGCTACTTCTAAACTCTGTACCGGGGCTACTTTTCCCGGAATCGTTCACACCTAAGTCTCGCTATTCTCGATACGAGGGGTGTGTCAAAAGTAGCCCCGGTACAAAGAGAAGGAGCCCCGGTACAGAGAAACCGTGCGACTAACGAATTTCTAACACTATCAGCTATGACTAGGGTCTCCAACTAGGGTACCAAGATCCTCTGTTCTAGAAGTTGGGGTGACTTATGGCAGTGGTGGTAAAAAACGGCCGGCCGGTGGCGCGACAAGACGGACCTGTTGACGAGTTAGGAAAGCTACGAGAAAGAGCGTTGCGTGTTAGCTGCGCCAACGAAGCAGATACTATTGTCCAAGACATTATACTCCGTAGTGATGCGCCAACGTCGGACCGGGGAAGAGCGGTTCTGGATATTGTGCTCAGCCGAGAAGACCTTCCTCCTATTCAGATCCGAGCGATCACTCAATTGGTTACGCTCGATCCAACCCACGCCCGTGAACTCATCGGCCATCTTGTGAAGCGACCTTTTGATGAGGACCGTGAACATGTGCGGGCACGCGCGTACGCGGCGCTGGCTGAACTACCGGATACAATGTCGAATGACGTGCAATTACTGGCCGCAGCGCTAAGCTCCAAATCTCGAACGGTAAGAGAAGCGATAACAAGATCGCTCGAAGGGCAGCCCACAAATAAACTGCAATCGTTGAAGACCGTGGCTGAGCAGTTACATCCAGCAACTACGCCTTCGTTAGCGACCCTCAAAGCCGCGCTCGAAACGGCGCTATGTAAATCAATCGAGACTCAAATGGAGCCAGCGCACGTCACTCACGTCAGCAGTATGAAGCCTCGTCAGAAGCCGAAACAATCCAAGGCGTCCACACCCCACCCTACTGAAGAACGGAAGCCAGCGGTGGCGATTCCTAGGGGCGTGGAAACCCAAGAGGCGCAGCGTAGTGATACAGCCGCCACACCTCCTCCTATTCCTATTAGCTCACCAACCGTTTCTCCGTCGACGCAAAAGAACCCAAGTGTATTCGCTACAACGATGCGGATCTCTTTACCGCCTCGCCCAGTCGAGGGGGAAAATTCAGAGGAGCTAGAATCCCTGCGAGAGCGGAGATTTGACCGGATGACCTGGACACAACTGCTCACTCAGAGAGATAACATCACCGATCCACATGAGCTCTGCGCGTGCTTTACTGTGATGACAGCGAGATTCGGAGTAAATGTGACTAGAGAGGCTGTCGCCTCGAAGCTTACATGGCTCCTCTCTCACCCGGAACCAGATCTAAAGCGAAAAGCGACCCTCATATTTAAGAAACTTTTCTGAGGTAGAGCGTCCTACCAGTAAAAGTTAACGAGGAATGCATGAGGAGTTTCGCTGAAGCCGGCTGGAGGCTGTTCGGCTCCTGCGGGGCCGGTCATAGGCCACCTCCATTTTACGTGGGATCTCTGAGAAAGGACTGAGGCGGCGCAATCTTTGCCCCCAATCGAGCACGTGACCCTCGGCTTTTTAAAGAATCCGGGAGTAGGAACTTCAGGTTGCATCGGATACAGCAATTCGGTGCGGTACGGCGCCAACTCCCCCTGAGAGAGGTTCAACGAGCTAAACGGTACGGTGATCCACCCTCCATGTACTAGGCTTGAGTTGTCCACTTTAACCCGGAATTTTAAGGTTCGCCCCAGCTCTGTGAAGGAGAGTGTCAGGGTTGAATTGTCGGCATCTGACGTGCCGCTTATAAGCCCCGTTCCAAAGATCTCAATTCCTGGATAAGGGCTGTTAAGCTTCTTACTCGGCACTTTTGGCTGAAGCATTGCGATAAAATTTTCACGACAGAAGGGGATGATTACCGTTCCATCAAGATATACCGCTAGAAACTGCGGATAATCGAGGTCATCGATGAGGGTCGTCACCGTACCATTGGGAGAGATCTTACCAAGAACGCCGCTATTCCCTTGATCCTTTGCGTTGGACTCAGTTGTAAAATAGAGATTATCGTTTGCATCAAAGGCCACGCCGCGGGCGCGACCAAGCCCGCTCGCTATCGTTTTGATCTCCCCCGGATTTTTCATGCTCGTGCTACGGATCGTTCCTCCTACGATCTTGTTACGATCCTCATATTCTCCGTATTGAGCCCAGTAGAAATTCCCTTTATTGATCGCAAGTCCGTTTGCGGAATCTTTTATGGGAAGTTTAAACTCCCGCCTTACCGCAGGCATTCCCGTTTTCGTAATTTTATCGGGATTGATGGATATGATTACACGCTCAGCTTCGAGAATGAGGTAGAGTCTATGGCCGTATACTACAAGATTACGAGGGCGACGGATGTTCGTAATTAACGGCTGCAGGAATGCCTTGCCGTCCTTGTCGTATTCGACTCGATTCACCGAACCCACAAACTTTCCCGAGGCATCCGGTTCGTCGCCGAGATCGAGGCCGACGTAGATACGGTTTGCTGAATCAACCGCGACGCCGTAGAGGCCAGGCTGATTTATCAGGACCGGCTCAACGCCCTTAGAGCTAAGCTTCATCAAGCGGTGCTTGGCGAATTCGGTGTAGTAGATCGCGCCATCCGGCCCGTATGCTACGGCCTGGGTGTAGTGAGCAGGCGCAAAGAGCCATACTGAATCAGACGATTTTGATATAATGGGTGTGCCTATCGCAGCGGTTGAGGACGGGCTAGACCCAAATGGTGATGAGGTAGAAGATTGAGCCCAAACGAGGGCCGGGACGTACAGAAGCACGAGAGCGATGGTGACAAGTAAGATCCGGATAGCTCGCTCCACTGCCTTTCTCTTCAGGAGTGGGTTCGTTTGGGTACCGATCAGTAGCGTTGTTTCCCTCATGATGTTCCCCCCTAGCACCCAGAGTATCGGGAGAAGGTAGTGAAACTTGAGAAAGTAGAGGCAATTAGTATGAGCTAGCAAAATGAATGGCTTCCTCGTCGTTATCTGATGGGTGATTCTCGTAGTGGCGATCGTCCCTGGAGGGCCGGCGGCCCCCTATTGAACTCCACGGGGCATTTGTAGTCGTGACACGAGCCCAAAGGTCAGCTATAGCCCCTATCAGACGCTAATTTTTACGAGGTTAACGACGCTATGTTGTTCGGACTCTTCATCAGAAAACCCCTAGCTATGATTCATGCCGAGGCGAATGACGAGACGCGCGGCTTTAGTCGTTCACTCAACGGCCTCAACCTCCTTCTGCTGGGCATCGGAGGGATCATCGGCGCCGGCATCTTCGTTCTGACCGGTCAAGCCGCCGCGAACTACGCGGGACCGGCGATCGTCATCTCCTTTATATTGTCGGGTGTGGCGTGCGCCTTTGCCGGGCTCTGCTACGCCGAGCTTGCGGCGATGATCCCGATTGCGGGAAGCGCATATACCTACGCATACGCTACCCTTGGCCAATTCATAGCCTGGATCATCGGATGGGACCTCATCCTTGAATACCTCTTTGGCGCGTCGACCGTCGCTGTAGGATGGTCAGGGTATGTAGTGAGCTTCCTGAAAGACTTTGGCATCACCATCCCAGCCGCTTTAAGTAGCGCCCCGTTTAATCATACCCACGACGGAGGCTGGATTCAGACGGGCGCAATTGTCAATCTGCCCGCGATGCTCATCGTTGGACTCTGTACCACCCTTCTCTACGTTGGGATTAAGGAATCCGCAAAGTTCAATAACCTTATCGTTATCATCAAGCTCACCGTTCTTGGGCTCTTCCTCGTGTTTGGGTCGATGTACATCATTCCTGAAAACTGGGTGCCATTCATTCCAGATAACACTGGCGAGTTCGGTCGCTTCGGTTGGAGCGGTATTTTTCGCGGTGCCGGAGTTATCTTTTTTGCCTACATCGGGTTCGATAGCGTGTCGGCACTCGCTCAAGAAGCGAAGAATCCTCAGAAGGATATGCCAATTGGGATTATCGGCTCCCTCATTGCGTGCACGGTCATCTACATCGCTGTCGCCTTGGTGCTGACGGGAGTTATCTCGTACACAAAACTTGGAGTGGCGGATCCTATCGCGGTCGCGGTTGACGCGGCTGGCCCGGGGCTCTCGTGGCTCCGCCCATTCATTAAAGGTGGTGCTGTCGCGGGATTAAGCTCGGTGGTGCTAGTGTTGCTTATGGCGCAACCTCGAATCCTTTACACGATGGCGCACGACGGGCTACTTCCGCAAACGTGCGCGAAGGTACATCCGAAATTTAAGACGCCGTATATTACGACCCTTTTCACCGGGATCTTCGCGGCGCTCGTCGCGGGACTGTTCCCGATCGGACTTCTTGGAGAGCTCGTCTCAATCGGAACGCTCTTCGCGTTTGCGATCGTATGCCTGGGAGTTCTTGTGCTTCGCTACACCCAGCCAGAGGCGCACCGTCCTTTTAGAACCCCCTTTGCGCCAGTCGCGTGCACGGTGGGAGCGCTTGCGGCGGTCGCTCAGATGGCGTCCCTTCCATTTGAAACGTGGGAGCGGTTGTTTATCTGGATGGCGCTTGGAATGCTTGTGTACTTCATGTACGGGAGGAAGCACGCGACATTGAAGTAGTGCGCCGGGCAGCCTACACCGTCGGCAAGCGACTTAAGACGGCAAAGGCAGCCTGCAAATCCTTCTCGGCGACTATCACGGTTAGCTCAGTGTAGGTTGAAACCACTTCAACGATATTAATTCGATTCAACGCTAAGGGGCGAAGGAGCGCGAAGGTCGTATTTGGAGTGTGGAGATAGCGCGATGGAAATCGAAGCGTAAGGCTCGCGAGGTTCTCAAGCACAAGTGTTGGGGCTTCTCCCTTAAAAATCTTTAGTACCTCTCCCTGGAGGGTCGCTGGAAGGATCAACGATATCTCGCGTATCCCTGACGTCACCGTTAAGAGGTCGGCATCGGCGAGCTTCTCATTCTCATGCAGTGCTCGAAGCCGATTTCGATTGGCTTGGCTCTTCGTAAAAGTTACCTCGGAAAGCGCGCTTCGTGTTGAGATGCTCTCTATCTTTACTTTCGGTGTAAGGGGCGTTCTCTTCTTGGCGTCGATCTCATACCGACAGAGCGACACGACGATCGTACCTGCGGCCACGTCCCGTTTTGCGCGACGCTCCACCTCTGGCTGGATCTTCTTTGCGTAGGCGGAGAGGTTCAGATACCCCTCAATTAACGCGGTCAGCGCGATCTCTGATTCATCTAGGATCTCTCGTACAAAGCTAGCGACGGGTCTCATACACTGTAATATTTACTACATTTTGTAGCGATTGTGAAAAACTTATTCAAAACCCTATGTAAAGGGCTGAAAAGGTGTCAAATATGGTTTGGTAAGGACGTAACCCCGAATGACACTTTCAATGGATACACAGATGGGTCGCTCAAGAGAGCCAGGTCACATTGAGACCGGGGACCAGGTGTATCTGCGCGAAGCCGGTAACTCAAACGACCTTCGAAGACTCGCGTTTATGCACCTCCACGAATCTCTCGGCGGCCCGGGGCCCTTTACGGTTGATAGTATTGAGGGGGCCCGCGCGCACATAACAGCGGGCTCTCACAACAGCACGTTCTCTATCGCCCTCTCCTCTCTGACTCTCGATCTTCCACTTTCGCGATCGGTACGAAATCCCTTTGCGCCAGTTGAGCCCCCAAAATCCATAAAACTGTAGCTCTCGCGGTAACCGAGAGCCAAAAACTTCGCTCCTTTTTTATATTTTATGCAACACACCTCAAACTCAACTAACTCAGCTTCGCCTCCGGATCTCATGGCGCTCATGAGCGCAAACGTAAAGCTCAGCTCGCTCATTCACTCCTTTCGCCTCACCACCCAATACGGTGGAGCGACATCGGGGTCTTTCGGCGTGCGTGGCTTCATCTCTGAAGTACATGGACGAGATCTCTCGGAGAAGACACACCTCGTCTCTCGCTCCCTTGAAGCCTTGAAAGAAGGTGGGGTTCGCCGTGTACACATGATTATGCAATCGGGTGGAGATCTCGAGAGTGTAGCGAAGTCCGCCGGCTTTAAGCCATGTCCTGGAGAGTCTCTCTTTCAACGAGTGCTCGATACGAAGCCGATGCCAGGAGAGGCTCTGTCCCCAGGGTTTACCCTGCGTGATGGCACGCTGCACGACCTCTTCACTATTAGCACGAAATTAACACACGTCCCCGAGCTTGCCTTTCAGGGATGGGAGATGCTCCTTATCGGTCGTCAACTCGGGCGCCAGGATAGATACTTCAAGGTTATCGAGCACCACAAAGAGATCGTAGGCGTTTCGATCGGCGGCTTGTGCGGCGATCGCGGAACTATCTCGCATACCTGGGTCGCTCCGGAGCATAGAAATCATAAGCTAGGGCGCGCGTTAAGTGAGGCTTCACTCACCTCGCTCTACGACGGAGGCGCACGCATTGTGCACCTGATGACAACTCCGGGAAATGAGATCGCTGAGCGATTCTGGGAGCGTCAGGGATTTGTTCGTGAGACGAGACATCAGTTCCTGGAGATAGACATATGAGCCCCGCACTGCACACCGTGCACGAACGTATAGTGTCCGCGATTCGGGCGAGCTCGCCTGCGCCTGTGATGCGAGTCTCTCTTGAAGCTCCTACCACGGCAAAGCTCGACCTCTCACTAGCGAATCCGTTGGTAGCATCTACCGATTGCAAAGATAACAAAGACGTAACTCAGCTCCTACATGACGTACTTGCTCAGTCGGGGGCAACCTACGGTATCGGAGGATACGCCGAGAAGCGTGGATGGTACGCCCGTGGAGAGCAGTTCTCTCACGGAGAGGAGGTCCGCTCCATTCACCTCGGCATCGACATCTGGGCTCCCGCAGGGATGTCGGTGTACGCGCCCTATGATTCGGTAGTGCATAGTGCGCAGGACAACGCGCTCTTCGGTGATTACGGTCCGACTGTCATCCTCTCGCATACGATAGCAGATGAAACATTTTATACCTTATACGGACACCTCTCGCGCGAATCTCTCATAGGAAAGGAGCCTGGCACCACGATTAAACAGGGAGAAGAGTTCGCGAAGCTTGGGGCCCCGCCGATTAATGGCGACTGGCCCCCTCACCTACACCTTCAGATCATTCTCGATATGCTCGGAAAGGTAGGAGACTATCCGGGCGTCGCGGCAGAGTCTCAACGGGATCTCTTTTTGACGTTGTGTCCAGATCCGAATCTGATTGTCAGAAGCTCGCTAATCTAATCGAGCGGGTCTTTCAAAATTATTTTCACTCACCGTAGGGTGTTAAGCCACACGAGACGACACAGGTGTCGTAGATGCAACATGGGGCGGGAGCGATGCTACTGATTAGGCTACGGGCTTATTTGGTCGACAGATGCGGCGTCGGGTTACCCGGCACTCCTCACCAACGACAAAGTCGAGCACTTCTTTCGTAACGCCGTCCCAGAAGCCGGATTGAAATCCGTGGATCTCATTAACGACCTTAACCTCAACGCATCCCGCTGCGCAGGCAGCCGGAGATTTACCTACCAATTGTTCAAACGCGTCATCGCACGCTTTTTGCAATGTCGAAAAGTCTTCAAGGGGTGCCCATGCGTTTATCTCAGGACTAGTGCACTTCGTCCGAGCAACTGGCGTCGCCGTGGCCGAAGGTTTTGCCGTCTCTTTTGCAGGAGGCTCAGCGAAAGCGTCTATTGTTAAAAGACTTGCAGATAACCCTATGACACAGGCGAAAAAAGTATGCTTCACGATGGTCCCCACAGTTGAAAAAACTTAGCCCCAAGGAGGTATCGGCGAGTCGAGCATCGGTCTTAAGAGGGGAAATAGTGCAAGTTTCGCTTCCCACTCATGAAAATCAGCTAACCGCCCGATTCTATGTATAATGGGAGCAGGAACACTAAAGAGTATTAACACATGGCTGCCATGCCTTCTCATGGTGAGCACCCTTACGTGGGCGAGTTCGGTGCTGGCTCAGAGAGGGCCGACACCACGGCCATCCGAGACCGCAACCCACACCCCGACCCCGGCACCTGAAGAGAAATGCTGCGCGTGTATCATTCCGAACGAAGGGGAGCAGGACCACGACCGATTTACCGAGGAGTGCGAGGTCTGCCTTCTCAATGAAAATGAGAATCCAAAAGCTCAAGGGTGTTCTCAGAAGATTATTGCAGAGCAGTCGAAGTTTGATCAGGCCCTAACCGACCTGAAACGACAAGGGCACTGCATGAAGAATGTCTACATCGCAAATAATCAACACGGTCCAAGCTTCGACGATCTCGCCGATTCGATTCGTGTATGTATCAAAACCTTTCCGACGTGTTCCCTCTACATCGATGATCGATCGTGTAAGTCTTTTCGAAATGAAGACGAGGTCAATACGTTTCTAACTAATATACGCAGAGAAATGTATCCGCATGTAACACTTTCAATGTGTGGCAATACCAGCTCGGACTTCGGCGCCACCTGCTCTCGACTAGCGGCTTCAAAGCTTTTTATAATTTCGACGGCAACGATCGATACTCCTGAATTGTCCTGCAATCCGGAGGGTTCGATATGTGATCCGGCAGGCGACACGTGGAGTTGTCTCGATCCGAACGGAAAAACTATCCAACAAACATGCTGTCAGCCGGGTCAAGGCTTTGGACTCGGTCAAACATTTGGCCTCTGGGTCAACGGAGCATCCTGTAAGGGGGGCAGTAGCTGCGCTAACTGCCAGGAGCACTCGTTAACCTGCATATCGTCACAGACGGTATCACTTACCTCCTGCGTCAAACTTGATGAGGGAGGTGAGGTTTGTAGCGATATGAAGCGACGGTGTACGTCCGGAGCTCATTGCGTAGATGGGGAGTGTCGAGGGATACTGACTCCGACGCCTACCGCGGCAGCGATTAGTTCGCCGAGTCCCGCAACCTCGTCACAGCAAAAAGCATTAAACAACGCCTCCATTTCCCCTGTTCCTGGAATCTCTCATCACTTTAAAGCGAGCGGCTCAACACTCGCGCTGGCGTTTACTGAGAAACTGTTCTTTGGTGCCAGCAACGTGACTCCAATAAGCGGACCTCGCGGCAGCAGTGGTGTCGCGATCGTCTCACTGGACCCGGTGAGCACGCTTGGCATGGTAGGTCTAAAAAATGGAGATATCATTCATTTTGTTAACAACCAGAAGGTGACTTCCGAAGTGGACGTTTTTCACGCACTATCTCAGTCTCGCAAACGCACCTTCATAACGTACTCACGCCAAGCTCCCAAAGCGAGCAAGGAGAGAAAGTCCACGCTTTCAGTTGGAACTCGTTGGAATTGGATCGTAACGATTCATCAAGACGATTCAACGCGCGAATAAAAAAGGGGACGCTACCCTTTATCTGTTCTCCTATTCTCTCGGGAGAGGTGGCGGAAAGAACTTCAATCGTTTGACAGCCGGAAGCGCATAGTACGAGAGTTGTTCGTTCCGGAATCTTTCCAGAAGTGCATTCAGCTTTTGCGCTACATCCCTCTCTTCTTCAACGACATTGTGCATCTCGCCAGGGTCGGAATCGAGCCTGAAAAGCCTGGGGGCCTCACCCCTGTATCCGCGAATATACTTGAAGGGATACGAGATAACTGCGTCCTCGAAAACGCCTGTCTGTGCAGTGACAAACACGGCGCTATTCGTGAGTGATGTCTCTCTCCCATCGTCTTGCGACTCAAGGACCGATCGCCCTTGAAAACCGCCGAAAGGTGGCAATCCCACCACATCGAGGATTGTTGGGACTACGTCGATATGACTAACGGGGATGGCACCGTCGGCCACGCTATGCCGTCCACGAGCCCCCGCCACAACTAAAGGAACTCGGATGGCACCCTCATAGGGGCGACCTGCATGAGTGACCTCGCCATGCTCATGAAACATTTCACCATGGTCGCCAGTAATGATTATCAGGGTATCCTCGAGGCGTTTCGACTCAGCGAGCGACTTGGTAAGATCCGCTACCATCTCGTCAATTCTACGTAACGAGTTCCAGTACCGATTCTTCATGATCGGAACGAGATCTTCGGGATACCCATAGAAAGCGACCTTTAGAGGATCGACCTCGGTAGGGAAAAATGGACCTTGATTATCCGAGTCCTGCTCGTAGGGGAAATGCGATGAATTGAAGTAGACGAACGCAAAAAACGGGCGCGAATCCCGGTCGTCGCGGATCCAGGTGGAGAGCTGCTGGACCTGCAAACGATCGATAGCTAGAAGCGACCCGACATTTTCTGCATTGGATATCTGAGCCAGCGTATCTTGAGATTGAAGCCTGAGTAGATCACGAGAACGGAGTTCGATCTTTGCGGTGTCGGTAATCCTCCGTTGCACCATCCATTCGAGCCCTTGGTTTGCAGTCCTGTATCCCGCTGCATGCATGAAGTCGAAGATGTTAACGAAGGAATAACTCAAATCGCTATTGAAATCCCGCGTAGGATACTTGAGTGGATGTAGTCCAGTCATGAGTGTCGACTGAGAATATCCGGTCTCGGGCGCATTCGCGTACGCGTGACGAAACACGAGACCGTCCCGTGCCAGGCGATTCACTGTCGGCATAATCTGCATCCCGGTCTGTTCGAGCCCCACCACATCGTGCCGCAGAGCCTCAATGGCCAATACAAGAACATTGGGCTTCGAATGCTTTGAAGCAGAAGAAGCGACCCGTTTCATGTATGAGTTGAGGTCCTCCGACGGTGTAAGGGCGAGATTGTCTACCGTCGTATACGCGCGAATTGGGCCAAACAGCACGTCATTAGCCAGAGACCCGTAGGGTGTCGTCATGTAGGATACAAAGAATCGAAATTCCTCTCCGGCTGACGGCGTTATCCTCCACCCACCCATCAAACAGCCTGCTACAAGCACTGCACACAGGACTGAATACCCGAGGCTCGAGCGTGCTGCACCCCTCCAGTGCCTTGACGGCACTGAAAACCACAGCGCAACAGCGCTCAAAATAGCGCAGGAGACAAGAGCTATCCCCAATAGGATATCCCTCGAACTTACATAGGCGTGAAAAGGGGCGAGATCAGGAATATAGCGTAAGAGCACCAAATCATCGATCGAAAGGTAAAGTCCCTTCTTGCAAAACCATATCCAACTCGTGGTTACAAAACACATAAAGAGCGCATTCACTGCGATCACTGCGGGCGCGGCAATCAATCGATATCTGCGAGGTAGCCCTTTCGCCATGGAGGAGAGCAGAAGCATGCCGCCCCCACAGAACGCCATCGCAAACAACGCTGCTAAATAGGCGGCATAAAAGTGAGCCATACTAAGGCTTGAACCTCGCAGGTACCACGAGGCGGTCGCATGGGCCTGTGGTAGCATGACTACAGGGACAACATTGATGCCCGTCCATACTACCATTGCGAGAAAAATGCCTGTCGTCTGGGCCGAGGGTTGCCTGTTGCTGAAGCGTACTTTTATCATGAGGTATCGAGCATTATGATTGTGAAGCGCGTTCTTGACCAGACTCTTCAAGAGATACGGACACAAGGCTCGACGAACGATACCTACGATTTCTCAGTGTCAGTCATGACTTTTCTTCCTGTACCGGGACTACTTTGACCTACCCATCGGATCGAAGATAGCAAGGCTTAGTTGTGAACGATTTTCTTCCTGTACCGGGGCTACTTTGACCTACCCATCGGATCGAAGATAGCAAGGCTTAGTTTTCTTCCTGTACCGGGGCTACTTTGACCTACCCATCG
>CAIXKI010000057.1 GCA_903920005.1 uncultured delta proteobacterium | reverse complement strand
GGCGAGGCTGCCGGCCCTCTAGGTACACATGTCGCGGGTTCGTGCGAATTGCATCATTGTCGTAAGAACGAATGGAGGGCCGGCGGCCTCGCCGGCCGCAGGTACAAATGTTTCGATACGATGCCTGTCGAGGGTTGCGGCAAGCCGGCGAGGCTGCCGGCCCTCTAGGTACACATGTCGCGGGTTCGTGCGAATCGCATCATTGTCGTAAGAACGAATGGAGGGCCGGCGGCCTCGCCGGCCGCAGGTATAACGGCCGCCCCTGATTGATTTTAAGGTTTGCGAACAGGTTCCTCAGAGGGGCCCCAGGTCGTAAGAGCTTTCCCAAGTTCCTTCTCGTAGGCCTCTTGAGTCATGTCGAAAGCCGTAAGGAACGCGGACTGTTTGTCGACACCTTCCCGAAGCAGGATGAGGAAGCGTCCGATGGCTGGGAATCCGAATTTCTCGGCTAGGGCTTTTGTCGCGAGCAGTGATTGAGCGTACGCAGCTGGGACCATCTCCGTATTAAGTTTCGTAAATCCACCCTGCAGGAGCGAAAGAGATATCGGCTCGTGGTCTTTTAGCCATTCTCTGAGCGCATCGCGGAGTCCCGGGCTCTCGCTCCCCTCAAACCATTGAGCGATTCCCTCGTCGAGCCATCCGGGGAGCCGTCCCCCTGAGAGCGAGGACATAATCGCGTGTGTGTATTCGTGTTTCACGGAGCGGATCAGGTTGTCGAGATCGATCTCCTTCTTCGATGAGAGGGGAATGATGATCTGCCCTCGAAAAAACATCGCGTTGGTCCAAGCGGGCGCTCCGGTAAGTTCAAAAAATGTCGTTTCCTCCATGAGGCGGACGGAGGTACTGAACGCGGGGATCTCCGCGAAGAGTTGGGTAAACTCCTTATGGGTATCGTTGAGCGTCTTCAGTATCTGTTTGGTCACGTCTGACCACTTGGTTGGTGAGATGACCGTGAGTTTGCTTCCGTTAGAGAGGTTCAGCGGCGTAAAGCGGAGGCGCGATTCTTCCGCGGGGTCGGTGTACCTTGCTCTGGGGATCTCTTTGGACTGGGCAGGTGCTGAGAGTGGTGGAAGTGCAACAAGTATGGCTATCGCCGAGGCGAGGAGTGCTGATAGCTGGTCGTGTCGCGTCCGATGAAGGGGCATCTGCTCAACCGTTCTCGTCGTGCACTACTCAAAAACCTACCGCTGAGCGTGCGCAACTCATTAGGCGTTCTAAGAGAAAGGTCGGAATTCTGGGGTGATTTCATGAGCCGATTTTTGGGTTTCGGAGTCCTCTATGCCAGCATAGTGTAAGCCCTTAAAACGGTTGCATGGCCACCCGTAAAGGGGGTGATTTGACCGGATTAGTGGGGTCGTAGGGGGACATTTTGTCGTTTTAAACCCTATATGGCTGATAGGACTAGCCGTTTTAACCGTCCTTTCTTGTGAAAGGGGGGTGAAATTGGGTAGAATAGTGGTTACAAGAGACGTGTACAGAACACGTGGCGGTTCCTAAGAATTGGGTGCCGAAATACAGGAGATGATTTTATATGTCATGCGGAACTTCAGGTTCATGCGGTAGCGGAGCGGGAGCTAAGAACGTAGCGCCTCAAACTGAAACTGATTTCACACCAACGGATGAGACGCCGATCCTTCTCACCCCTTCTGCAGTTGACGCTGTTCAGAAGGCGCTGAAAGAAGAGGGCGAAGAGGGAGATTTCCTTCGTATCTCAGTGGTAGGCGGAGGTTGTTCTGGCTATCAGTATGGTCTCGATTTCGACAAAGAGGAGCGTATGGGTGACCTCGCTCTCGATTACAACGGCGTAAAGGTTGTTGTAGATCCAATGAGTGCTGGGTACCTCCGTGGAACGGTTGTAGATTACGTCACCGGACTGAACGGAACAGGTTTCCAGTTCAAAAATCCGAACGCTAAGCGTACCTGTGGTTGCGGTAGCTCCTTCAGCTAAAGCGGAGCCATAGTTCGGCTAAGCCGTCCCCCTTCGAGTGTAGACTCTGTAGGGGGGCGGCTTTTTTTATTTTGACAATCCTATCGCGCCGGGAAAATATCGTACGTGAACGAGGAACGTCCTTAGAAGAGGTGTGTATGCATCGAATTTGTTTTGCGTTGGTATCTGTTGTCACCCTCTCCGCATGCTCTGTCGATCGCGCGCAGCCCGGATCTATCGCCGATGTGGTTCAGGCCTCCGCCCATGGGCTCGAGGTGGAAGCGACCCCCGAGGATCAAGCGCGTGAGGAGGTGCTCGCGATGCCGACTGACTTTGATATCACTCTTGAGCAAGACCGTTTTGCGTGGGAACGGGCTCGATTCTTTCTTGAGAACTACTCGACCGATGGTGTCGAGCATGGCAATCCGGTCGTTAAGGTTGTGGGTACTCGACGAGGCTTAGGGAGCCCTCCGACTGCCTCGTCCTACTCTTATGAGGTCTTCAAAGATTTTTATGCCGGGGGGTATCGATACTCGGTGCGCTGTGTTCCTGGTCCTCAGGGTGAATCCCGTCAAGCGATGCTCAATGCAGGTAATTTCGCTCGCTTCATCCGTGATGGAAAGCTAGAGGTCTCCCTCCTTCCTCGCACCCAGGGATGAGGTGGTGGACCCCTCCGTAGTCCTTCGGACGTTTTTCCTACGCAGATCCCCTATCAACGTCAGCATGGGAGGACTTTCCTCTTAAGTTTGCTCCGTACCCTGTCGAGTATCCGAGGTAGGCGTGTTTGTGCGCTCCTCAGAGTAGCTTCTCACGCCTCTGAGGCTTTACTACTCGGAGAGCGATCGAATGGCTCGGGCTGGTGTCGGTTCACCGCGATACTTGTTTCTTGCGCGCGTAGTCGCGGTTGTATCGCTTGTCGCGACAAGCGGCGCCCGTCTCTGTTTGGCATCCCCCCTTCGGATGATTGAAGGTGAGTACGTGATAACGAGGCCGGCTTCTTCCGATACCATCGGGAGTCAATCGCTTCCCGATATGATGGCGTTCTCGGACGGGGTCGTGGAGCTCAAAGAGAGCCTCGGGCACGATACGCACCTCGTGTCCGCAATACCGTGGAGCGGTTCTCTCTCCCTCCTTACAAGAGGTTCTCGTAAACTGGTTGAAGTAGATGCCAAGGATACTACCTGCGCTCAGCTGGTACGGGATGGTATCGCTCAGGAGTGCTCACCCAATTACGAATTGAGGCTGTCAACAACGGCGCCAAATGATCCGTCGTATTCGCAACTCTGGGGCTTAAGTGCCTCAACAGGAATTGACGCGCCGCGAGCATGGGCACTCTCTGAGGGGACTCGAGATGTGGTGGTGGCGGTCATTGATACGGGGATCGACTACACTCACCCAGACCTCGCCAACAACATGTGGGTGAACCTCCAAGAGACGCCGGGTAATGGTATAGACGATGACGCCAATGGATATGTCGATGACATTCACGGCGCGAACACGATAACAAGCGCCGCGAGCCCAGGTAATCCGATGGATGATAACTCTCACGGGACTCATGTGGCGGGAACTATCGGAGCTGAGGGGAATAACTCCATCGGAGTGGTCGGAATAAATCAACAGGTCCGCCTGATGGCGCTCAAGTTCCTCGATTCAGACGGCTCTGGAAACACCAGTGATGCCATTAAGGCGATCGACTATCTCGTAGCGATGAAGAATCGCGGTGACGTGAACGTGAGGGTTGTCAATAACTCTTGGGGGGGAGGGGGCTTCTCGTCTCCGCTTAAGGCTGCTATCGAGCGTGCCAATGCCGCAGGTATTATCTTCGTTGCCGCAGCCGGAAATAGTAACGCGGATCTCGATTCGAATCCCTCCTATCCCGCAAGCTACGAGGTGAGCAATATAGTCTCTGTCGCCGCTCTCACCATCGGTCAGCAGAGAGCGAGCTACTCCAATTATGGTGCCACCTCTGTTCATCTCGCGGCGCCTGGCTCAGGAATCTTGAGCACCACGCCGGGCAATACCTATAGCTCATTCTCTGGTACGAGTATGGCGGCTCCTCACGTAACAGGGGCTCTGGCGTTATTGTTGGGGTATCAGTCGTCATTAACGAATGCTCAGGTTGTTCAGAGGCTCTTAGAGTCGGGGCGTGAGATTGCAGGGCTCGTGGACCCCAGCACCGGCGTTCGGCTGGTCAGCTCTAAGCGAACGCTTGATGTCGCAAGGATGCTGTACAATGAGACGGCACCCCTTCCGGGCCCCGATGGAGCGACGGAAACGTGTGCGTATGCCGTTCAGACGGGTAACCTTCTCTCCGGAGGAACGCTCGACACAGCTGCGGACAGCGCACCGCTGGTCAACACCTCGGATGAGGGAGGCTTCTATCCCGTAGAACTCCCCTTCGCGTTTCAGTTCTTCAGTGAGACGATTACTCGGGTATACCTGTCGCCGAACGGTGTGATTTACAAGAGGTCTCCCTCTGTTGCCGATTATAATACCCGAGATAGGGCCCCCTCTAATTCCATAGCGGCCCTCCATGCTGATCTCATACCTCGTACGGGTTCTCAGGGTATTCGGGTCGCCTCGTCGAAGGAGAAGGTCACAGTGGCTTGGTCCTCTGAGGTCTACAGTTATCCGGGTATGGGGGTGGTTACAACTCGAGCGACCTTGCGACCGAGCGGAGAGGTCTCGGTGTCGGTACAGTTTGCGGAGACCGGAAGCGTAGGTTCGTTGAGACGGATGGTGCTCGGGGACCCCTTTAGTTCACCTGTCATGGCTCCTGGGGCGGTTATGGGAATCGCCGGGCCGACTTCGGCGAATGCATTCACGGTAGACCTGAACTCAACCCTTGCCTCGTTAGGAATCGGGTCAAGCTCCCCGGTTATCCTTGGGGCGACGTACGCTCCGCTGTGCGCGCCCAGCCATCCCGGTCAGGACGTTGGAGGTCCTAGTGACGGTGACGGCGGTGGAGGTGGTGGCGGCATAGGAGGTGGCATCCCCGACGAGAGCGCGACCGTATCCTCGGTACGAGTGCGAAGGCTCCGACGTGGAGCGGGAGAGCGCTCATCGACCAAGTTCTCAGGAACCCTTGAGGGGAATGGGAGCGATCTGTTCCCACTCACCGTGGCGGTTGACCGCAAACGATGCGAGGGCCGCGCTCTTATTGGCCTCCTGAACGGGAGAGCTCAGTTCGGATTTGAAGTCCCTTCGGGTGTTTCTCGCCTTAGCGTGTCGACGACCGGGCACCGAGCGAGCGTCTTTCTACCCTCTGCGCTCAGCACCGGAAGTAGGTTCTCTTCGCGGGGGCACTCGAAGGTGTGTCGAAGCGTCCTGCGAAGCATTCGTTAGCGAGCCGGGGGACGCTCCGGTGAAGGTTGATAGCTGTCAGTGTGACAATCCCGTGTTATGTCCGGTTGAAGGGGCGCTATAAGGCCCTCGTTTGCCGGATTGGAGGGCCTATGGATCTGTTGAATCGGGAATTACCCGCTTACTTTACCACCTACATGCGGCGCTATGCTCAGCTCATCGCGTCGCACGGGTTGAACGTGCGGCCTGGACAACTGGTTCAGGTTTCAACTGAGGTATATCACAGGAGTTTTATCGCTCTTCTCGTGGAGGAGCTCTACCTTCGAGGGGCGAAGTATGTCCACGTTGACTTCGCCGACCCAGCTATCAGTCGCACCCGGATTCTAAGGAGTAACGCCGAATATTTGGGCGATACCCCGGCATTTTTTTCCGACAAGTATCATGAGCTTGTCGAGAGTGGCGCAGCGAATCTCAAGGTGCTTGGTCCAGAGAAGCCGGATCATCTTGTAGATCTTGATCCTCATGCGGTGAATACCGTCAGAAAGGGCGCGTATCGCGCAGCAAAACACTTTTACACGGAGGGGATAGAGAAATCTAAAGTGCATTGGTGCGTCGTTGCGGCCGCTACACCAGCGTGGGCTCAGCGAATATTTCCTACGCTTGGCGAGCAGGACGCGGAGCTACGCTTGTGGGAGCAGATCTTCAAGATATGTAGGGTCGACCACGACGACTTCATGGCGCGTTGGGAGGCGCACAATGATCTGCTGCATCGTCGGGCATCGGCTCTCTCCTCTCTTGGAATCGAGGAGCTCCACTTCCAAGGACCAGGCACCGACCTTCGAGTCGGGCTCTCCTCAAAGGCGATCTTTAAGGGGGGATCCGACTCCACTCCGACTGGAGATCGCTTCGAGCCTAACATTCCAACGGAGGAGTGTTTCACGACGCCTGATTGGCGCCGAACGAACGGAACCGTTGCGGCGACTCGGCCGTTTTATGTGAATGGGACGCTCGTTAAGGGCCTCTTAATAACCTTTAAAAACGGGGAGATTTCGCACTTTTCGTGTGACGAAGGTGAGGCGGCCTTCAAGACGTATACCGAGAGTGACGAGGGCTCCAAGCGACTCGGGGAGGTCGCGTTGGTAGGGACGGATTCTCCGATCTTTATGAGCGGGTTGGTCTTCCAGGAGATTTTGTACGACGAGAACGCCGCATGCCATATCGCGCTTGGGTCGGCGTATCGTGGGTGTCTAAAAAATGGCGCATCGCTCTCTGATGAGGAGTGTCGAGAGCTCGGGTGTAATATCAGCTCCGTTCATACAGACATCATGATCTCCTCCGAGGAGGTTGATGTTGACGCGCGTTTGCTCAATGGAGAACGCGTGCGCCTCATCGAGCGAGGCGCGTGGGTTGGATCATTCTCAGTGAAGTGATTCGCGCGCGAAGGTGAGTGAGCGTGAGAGTGAAAATGAGAGTGACGAGATACTCGAAGAGAAAAAAAGAGATCTCCTGAAACCTTCTTGGGATCACCTATCATCAAAATAGGGCTTGCCAAGATTCTTGAGCGGTGTCAACCTGCGCTCAATGAAGTCTCATTCGTTGCTCACTGACTCCCGACATGGTGGTGAGTGAGCAGCGAAGTAAAAAAGCGAAGGGTCCTTGTGGCTCTTCAGGAGATGACAGAGAACCGCCGCCCAAAAGTTGTACTAGGTCTGGCGCGGCGAAGTTAAAAAAAGGTTGGGTGGGCTTTCATTGAAAGTTCACCGAGGCAGTAAATGTTAAGCTCCCGCTCGTATCGTTCGATAAGAGGGAAGGGAGTGGAAACGCCAGCTACCATATTGTTTTCGCGGTATTTAAAAATCGCGTTAGCAAGGTAGGGGGCACAAATTTCGGTCAAGCGATACTTGGTCAGTTGAGAGTTTAACTCGAATGCTGGTTGAGGTGCTCGGTCGGTAAACCAACGTAGACGGTGTGAAAAGTTCGCTTTTCGCATCTTCAACACAGGAGAAAAAGACAATGGCAACTAAGAAGAAAGCAGCTAAGAAGACAGCTAAGAAGAAGACCACAAAGAAAGCAGCTAAGAAGAAGTAAGCTTTTTCTTTCGTTTTCTAGAGGCGGTCCCAATCCTTTCGAGGGTTGGGGCCGCTTCTTTTTTTTGCGCACGGCTCGATTTAGAGACGTGGTTATAGAAAAATATTTAGCTAAGGGTTCTTCGTAGCTGCGAAAGCCAACTCTTTCCACTCGCGACCCCTGAAGTCCCTACGGTCCCAAGAGTAAGGGGGCTCTTTGCGGTTACGCGACGGCCCCCGGTGCACGAAACCTGGGAATAAAAGGTAAATGTTTGGCTGGATGAGAGGGGCGGAAGGGGGCTCCGGAATTGTACGGCCCCCTGTCCCGATGCTTGGGTGTATATCCGCTTCGTCGCAAGCTGGACGTAGCGGCGGTCGTCTGCCGAGCCGAACAGCGATACGTTGCATTTTTGGGAGGGTCTCCCGGTGAAGTTCACCTGTGCGTCGAATGATGTGGGGTCTGCGGCGTTGAGCTCGAGAATCGCATTTCCAACTCCCTCCGCCGCGAGACATGACCCGGAGGATGCCACGAATCCGAGTATCGAGTTTACGGAACGATCCGAGAAGCGGTCGTTCTGAGGGGTGATGGCAGGATTCATAACAGAGGAGAGTTCGTTGTCGTGCACCGCGCTCAAGTTGTGCGCGATCTCGTGAGCGGCGAGAAAGGGATGGAGCGCTGGGCTGACCGAGCG
>CAIXKI010000056.1 GCA_903920005.1 uncultured delta proteobacterium | reverse complement strand
ATTAAACGCATTCAAATATTTGTACCTGCGGCCGGCGAGGCCGCCGGCCCTCCAATCGTTCTCGCGCACATTACGCGATTCGCATGACCCCGCGACATTTGTACCTGGAGGGCCGGCGGCCCTCCATTCGTTCCCGCGAACATTACGCGATTCGCATGACCCCGCGACATTTGTACCTGCCGCCGTCCCTCCATTCGTTCTCGCGAATGTTAGGCGATTCGCCCGGTCCCGCGACCGTCTTCGATTCGAAGTGGGGCGATCGACACTTGGTTGTACCACAACCACATATTATCTAGGCTTCGCAGGACGTCATCAGTCTTATTAGTCGCGAATTCCAGGTAGAGCATTACCGGTCCTTTCTGCTCGTCTTCCGACACTTCGAACTCGCGCTCCCCCTTCTTTCCGTTAGGTGTGCGACTAATGCGCACGAGCTCAGTTGAAATGCTATATCCAGTTTGCGACGCCACCGAAAACCCGAGGGGGTTGAATCCGCGAAAGTGATAGTCCGTATCTTTAAGCTCCAAAGCCACTCGTAGTATCTGATCCTCCGCCTGCAATGACACAACCTTGATAGATGCCGCGGGGGGCGTATGCAACGCTTGAACAAGATTGAAGGCCATGACACACACCGCAAGGACGAATATTTTCACACCGCTTGCGGGCGAGAGGATGTTAACAAAACTAGCCCTTCCTTGAGCTTCGAGGGTTTCGAGGCGCTCTTTCCTGTACGCATCAAGCTTCGCCCCGCGCCACTCCTGTTCATCAAGCAGGAGTAATCCGAGCCCGAGCCCCGTATAGATACTGAGAAGCCAGAATACCCCTTGCACGGCAGCCCCAGCCGCGGCCCATCCAACCGACCTACCGTCCGGAGAGGGCAACGCGACTAACCACACAAGTAACGATGTGAGTGCGACCGGCGCAACAAGAGAACGCACCGCGGCAGTTGGAGCTCGTCTGCCAATCGCTAGTGTCTGAGAGACCCCCGTTAACAGGGAACTTCCCAGAATCCCATATACGAGGAAATAAAAGTAAAACCGGAACCACCAAAATATCCCCACGGTAAAAAGGATGCATATTGGAAGAGTAATGGCCGGATTAGTAGAAAAAAGCAGGAGAAACGTGGGGCTCATCAGAGCTCCCCACACGAGAAACCCAACGAGCATCATTCGACTGGTAACCGCAAACGCGCTCACTGATGCCTGCCCCTCGCGACCAAGTTTTGTTCGCCAACGCAGCACCACAAAAACTAAGACGGCGAGCTGAATAAATCTCTCGATTAGCTGCAGGCCGATCGCTTCGCGAAACTTCGGAGATACGTCTAAGGCCTGGGCCACTCCCGAGAGCGACAAGAGCAAGAGCAAGGGTACGATCAGGTGACTATCGTTTTTGAGTAGCCCCGCGGCGACAGCGAATGGATCGGGGGTCTTTTTCGTTCGAGGTGTTGGCTCGTCTACGTTATACATATGCATGGCGTTCGGGTGTGGGCGTAATCACATAGAATTCATCGCGCAGCCCCATTAGTCTCATCATCGTAGAACAACCACCTCAGACACTCAATGTGACATCACGCCGAGGAATGAGAATGCATACGACGATGAGCCTCATAACGATGCTCTACGAGAACGCCTACAGTTTGGGTAAAGTTCAAAAAAGTGGGCTCACGTGCCAACTACTCGACTGGGTTCGCCAAACACGCCACCGGTTGTGGCTGCAACGAGCCGCGGCAGCGAGGGTTTATTACCCTCTTTTATTGAACAGTTGGCTCCACACCTACCGAAACCTCTTTAAGTCGCCAAGACCGGGGAACCTCTTCTCCAACCTTTGCGAACACCGATAAAACCGGTCCATGGTAAAAGTCTCGAGAGAGGGTAAGTTTATAAAAAGGCAGATCTCCACGAGCCGGTCCGTGCACAACTCGCCCCTGCTCGTCGTATTCGCTGGTAGAAAAAGCGGACCTCCAGCGAACGCCCTCTGGAGTAACAACTCGACTTAGCGCGCTCAAATCATACGTACAGGCGGTACTCATAACAGAGAAACCACCCACATCGTGCCGAACGTAGAGCTTTAATTCTGACATCGGTGTCTCGGGTAGCTTAGCAAGCTCGTCTACGGGACCGAGCTTAAAAAAGCCCACTGGACGAGTTTGACCCCCATCGTTACAACCGACAAAAACCATCAGGAGCACCAGGAAACCGAGGCGCGTAAAGCTCCGGCTGATTATTGTAGCCAAGGGAGCTCGGTCTCAAGGTTCTTGAGAACATCCCTCAAGCCTATTCCAGCAGGAGCTATGACCACACCGCCGTCAACTTGTCGCGCTATCTTACCGAATAACTGCTCCTGCTCGGCATCGGTACCTTTGACCTTAACTTTTTTCACCCGATCGGCACCAAGGAGATCCAAATCCTCCTCCAAGGTATCCTTTTCGTGAGTCAAGATAACGAGGCGATGGCCATTGATGCAGACGAGTGCTGGCTTCTTACCTGTGTAGGGAACGAATAAATTTTCCATAGCTACCTCCAAGGTTAATCACGCCCCCCGCTCTTTTCAACGGGGAAAGGTACTATACGGCCTGAATGTTTCCATGCCTGATATACTTCGCTCGGCAGGATGCTACCAGTCAATGATTCCGCTAACTCAGCGGCCTCGCACAGGTTCTTGAGATCGATACCAGTCGTAATTCCCATCGAGTGGCAAAGGTACACGACATCTTCTGTGGCAACATTACCTGAGGCCCCAGGAGTAAATGGGCACCCCCCCATTCCACCAACCGAAGACTCAAAGAGACTGACACCTTCTAAGAGGCCTGCATAGACATTAGCCGCGGCGAGGCCCCACGTATTGTGAAGGTGGAGGGAAATAGTCGGCACTCCTAGTTGTCGTAGGGCGCGAACCGTCGCACGTACCGAGCGAGGATTAGCCACCCCGATCGTATCAGCTAAACATACCTCCTCGAGGTCGGCTCCAGCCTTTCGACACTCATCAATGAAGCGGCGGACTACAAGCTCCACCTGCGCTGATTCAATGCGGCCCTCGTATCCACAACCGAACGCCGCAGAAACCATAAGGCCGTGGAGAACCTTTCCATGCTGATTGAAAAGCTCGATCCAAGATGAAACAGCAGCGAGTGAGTCGTTCAATGAAACGTTTGAATTGGCCTTGAGGAAGGATTCGCTTGGAGAGGTGTAGAGCCACCCCCTGTTTTTTAGTACACCACTCCCCTCTGCGCGAAGGAAGCCCTTCTGATTTAAGTAAAGCGCGGTGAAATCGACGTCAGAATGACGAGGAAGTCCAGCAACGAGGGCATCTACATCTGCCATCGTCGGCACTCGATCCGGCCTCACGAACGAAGCTACCTCGATCTCTTTGATACCTGAACGAACAAGCGCCTGAATAATCTTTAGCTTTGACTCAGTCGGGATGATCGTTTGTAAGATCTGAACCCCCTCTCGCGGTCCAACCTCTCGAATCGTTACCTGTGAAGGGAGACCATCAGTGAGCATCGCACATTCCTAGTGTTGGGGACCTTCGTCGGCGCCTTGCCCCTTCAGGGCCGACGTTACGTGACAAACTTATGGAACCACTTTAGTTTACCCCAGTATGTTCAAGAGCGTCACAGGTATTTTACACATCCTAGCAGGGTGGTGAAAAATGGTTCCGTCGTGAGCATTTTGATCGTTGAGACGAAACGAGGCGGAGATTGCGAAAAAACCGGAGGCGTATCCTCTGAGATACGCTGAGGATTTTTTCGTGGGCTCCAACGAAGTTGCAGT
>CAIXKI010000055.1 GCA_903920005.1 uncultured delta proteobacterium | reverse complement strand
GCGCAACCTCGTCGCATCCGGGTGCACAAATGTAATAATCTGTGACCGCCCCATCTCCAACGTAGAGAGGGATGTCGTCTTTGGTCCAAGAGGACACGAGCTTAATCAGTCCACATCTTATATCAAAGCAATGCAAGATAATCCTAATGACGTCACGATAAGAACTGTGACCTTCGACAATCTCCCGATACCCGAAGGCGCAAATGTTACGTTCGTGAAGTGTGATATTGAAGGTGGCGAGGAGTCCATCCTTGAGGACCTCCTCGAATTCTGTATTAAAAACAAATCACATGCCTGGGTATCGTTTCATCTCTCTTGGTGGAAAGACCAAGATATTAAGCGATTCTTAAACTTATTTTCAAAATTCAATACGGATGTCCCCAATCCAATATCGCGGCTAATCGACCAGGATGGATTCGGATCGATCCTATTCCAGCCCAAAGGCGATTAATTTACATTGTGTGTTTTCTAGGTTTCGCTCTCGGGATCAGCGGGATCTCTGAGAGCAATAGCGAGAGGTTGTCGCACCAACGAACTAGCATCGCTCGATAGTACGCTCTCCGAACCAACGCACACACCACCTCGTCAACAATACCGCCTCCGCACCCTTCGCATATCCACCTGCCTTGCGATGTATTCGCTCGAATGGGAGAGCAACTTAACGCTGTGGTAAAAAGTAGCATCCTCTTTCTGCTACCGTCCCCTGCTCTCCATTTTCTGACAACGAGTTATCCCGAGAGTCCTCCGAGACGGGAGGGGCCAGACATGGTCCCTGCCCAACCCCTAACGGCCCCGTAAGGGTTGGTGTTAAATGCGGCGCGAGCATACTAGAGACACGCAAGAAAGGAACGGACCCCAAGGCAAATGCTCGCGGCTGAGGCCGGGGGAATTAACCCGTATATCCATATAGTTGGCCGGCCAAAGGGAAGCCTCCAGTGGGGGTGTAGACGACGCCTTATCTGCAGGCAAGAGAGCTCTCCGTCGCATAGATCAGAGTCCCCTCCCATACCCAGAATCCTCATTAGGCCCCCCCGACTTGCTTAGTAAACAGGAATTGGTATTATTGGTGTTAAACTTTCGCAGTAATTCAAAGATACCGGGTTCTGCGGAAGTATTGAGTAAGAAAGGAACCCACCTAAAGGATGAGGAAAATCGCTATGAAAAGGTATTCAAAGCAGGCTCTCGCGTATGTGATGGCGTTGATTGCAGGGACAGCTGGATGTGGGGGCGATGGAAACGATGAAGCGCGCGTACGGATATTTCACGCATCTCCTGACGCTCCGAATGTTGACGTGCTCGTCGATGGCGGGCGGGTGCTTGAGAATGTACCGTATACGGTAGCTTCAGACTTTCTCCACGTTGATGCCGGCGAACGGCGCTTCCAGATTCAAGTGACGGGTACTGATGTGACGGCTATCGACGCAACAGTGCCACTTGAAGGAGATACCGACTACGTGGTGATCGCATCTAATCGAGTCGCGTCGATAGCGCCGATCGTGACCACTGCGGATCGTACCCCACCTCCGGCTGGGCAGGCGAAACTCCGGGTCTTTCACGGTGCGCCGAGTGCTCCGGCTGTCGATGTGTACGTGACTGCACCGGGGACAAGCATCGCAGATCAGTCGCCCGTATTGTCGAAAGTTCCATTCAGCGCGATCTCTGATTACCTTACGATTCCAGCGGGTAGCTACGACGTAAAGGTGACTATCGCAGGCACGAAGACGGTGGCGATTAAGGCTGACGCGCTTCAAGTGGCAGATGGCTTGACGGCGATGGTTGCAGCGCTTGACGCAAAAGGTGGCGGATCGCCGTTTGCGTTGCAAGTACTCGATGAGCGGTAGTACCGCGGCTTAGGTATGCAAGCGCTTCAGAGGGGCAACCAGTGGGTTCCCCCTGAGGCGCTTGTAGTTTGTGATAAACAGCCACGCTTCCCCTGTCCAGAAGCTCCGAACAAAGAAAATGAAAAGAAGCGCTTGTTACGTTTTTTCTAGGTCGCAGGGCATCCCGAGTATGAGGCGACACCACTCGTTGAGGTCCACGAGTTTGGTGTCCACGAACCAACGGAATACCAATTCGTAAGACCGCTCACGTAACAGACTCCCCACATCGTGTAGAGCGCGGTTATTCGATCTCCGGCCGCGTTCAATTCTATAGTGCCGGTTAGCCCCGAATATCCATCAGCCGCTTTTACAAAGCTGGTTCGATCCCCTGCCCCGCCGGAGCCGAACGAAGAGTTGGAGATATAGGCGTTCGTCATAATCGACACGGCATCGTAGGCGTTCAAGACGAACCCGTTTGGAGTCGTTCCTCCGATCTCAAGAGTCACTTGTTGCGCCTGCACCTGTTTGTCGGTAGGTACACCAATGAGCGCGCTTGGCAGGCTATCGGCTTGAACCGCGAAAAAGGACGATTTTGCCGACGAATTGATGGTGGAATTTTGCGCAACTCCATCAGATCCGTAGAACGCGACATCTTGAAGGGTTGGAATCACCGCGCAATCCGCTAAGAGACCCGCGACCTCATCGAATCCAGCTACGTAGACACCAACGGTGGCCGCGTTTCCAGCGGCGCTCACCGCGTCCGCAATCTGCCGAGCGACCGCGTTAAAATCAGTTCCCTGGCTTGATGAATACGTAATCATGGGTTGAAGGGAGATGCCGGCTCTACTCGCATCCGCGCGCACGGCGGATACTGCCTCAAGGTTTCCGATGTCATCACGACTAACCGTTACCAACGAAGTGCGCCCGCGAAGTTTAATAAAATCAACACTGGCCTGCGACTCAACGTTACTGGTTGGGGACATCCGATAGAGCGCGTCGTTCGGAATCGCCAGAGACTGCGCTGTGCTCGACTCACTCACTACAAGCGCCCCAGAGGCATTCGCGAGTGGTAACACTGCTTGCGCCTCGGCGCTCGTTGAGGGCCCAACGAATACACGAATGCCGAGATCCAGAAGCTCCTGCATCTGTTGAACGGCGATGCTCGGGTCTCCCTGGGTATCGCGAACTTCAACTCCAACCACAACGCCGAGTGCTTGAGCGTTAAGAGCCGCTTGCTGGACAGCCTGCTCGACCATCGCTGTGGTCGCGCTGGAGTCCCCGGAGAGATCGAGCAACGCCCCTATGCGGAGGTCAGCGTCTACGGGATCGTTATTACTCCCTCCTCCGAAGTTACATCCTGAAAGGAGGGTGATTGATGCGCAAACAAGCGCGAGGAAGGTGCATGGGAGGGTCCTTTTCATGTCGGAAAAAGTACCCTCTTCGAAAGGGATTGGGGAAGGGTAAAAACGGGGGATCAGGTGAACTAGGTCGCTGATTGATATGCCTCGTAGTGTTTGGAGCTTTTAAGGCACCACGAGAGGGGGAGCCCCTCTTACCGCTTACGAACAAAGACACCAACGATGTCAAAGCCTGGGGGGGCCTCGGCGTTGGCGACCTTGGCCGTATAGGTTGGAGATTGCCTGAGCTCCATGGTGAATCCGTGATCATGCACGACCTTGTCTATGGTCTCTCGCTCTTTACTTCCCGCTTGGTGAATGAGCTCCTGTCCTGGCCCCGCTGTAACGAGCGGAGAGAGAACGACTCTATGTTCGGTGACTCGCAAAAGCTAAGGGAGTTCTTTATGGAGAAATACCTCCTTGTGGCTATATTTCGGAAT
>CAIXKI010000054.1 GCA_903920005.1 uncultured delta proteobacterium | reverse complement strand
TAAAACACTGCCTCGCCTCATCCAGAACCTGCTCTGCGAACGGAGAAAGCGGGTCGGTGACATCTGGGGCTATCCGCCCAACAGATTCAGATAATGACGGAACGGGACGAATTTCGGAGAGGCTCTTCAACGTTGCTTTTTTGGACATATCTAGTTTTCCTCGCTTCGACGCAACACGACTATATTTTGAGAAAGCACTCTATTAGGTGCAAGCATCGCTGCTTTTGTAAGTGCATGAAGCACCTCTATTCTACCCCCACCCCTCTCATACTCAAGCGCTGCGAGGTTGTTTCTGGCCGGAGCAGACTCTGGGTATTTATTTAAATATTCCAGATAGATGCCCCTAGCCCTCTCACTATCGCCTCTCACTTCATACGCCAAAGCCAAGTTAAGCATCGCCTCATCGTACGTCTTATCCATCTGATATGCCTCCTCAAAGAGGCTAACGGCCTTATCCACATCCCCCCTGAGTAATTCAACACACCCCAAACCATCCTTCGCCGCTGCCAGTGGCGCCAAGTCCGCGGCGAGCTCAAAGAACCTTTTGGCCTCTTCAAAATGCATCTGCCGTAACTCCTCAGCCCCCTGATCGACGAACAAATCCGCCCGAACGTATCGCTCCTCGGGGATCTCTCTACTGAAAAGACATCCAGAGAGCGCCACCGCGCTAAGACTAATCGAGAACAGCCGACCAAAAGTTGCGTATTTCACGATCTTTTTTTTCATAGTCTCTCTACACAGCCACCTGCATGAGCGTCGTCCTAAGATTTTCATCTGATACATCTATCTGTCCTAGGGGAATAACTTCGTAACGCGGGGCGATCTCCTCATGGGCGATAACCGTGAGATCCCCCCACCGCACTCGAATGAGATCCCGTAGATACGCTCGTGCCCGTTTCGATGAGATCAAAACGAGCCCCGGCTTCACAAACTCTGCCACTCGCGCGCAGATTGCGTCTACTATCTCCCCTGGAAGGAGCGTTCCGCTCTCCTCAGCCTTAGCAAGCGCCAGATCCAGCAATGGATCCACCACGACTCCGTGAATGAAACATCCCTGTGCTACTGTCGCGCTCACGACGGGCGCCAGAGCGACCCGAACCTCGGCGACGATTGCTCGCTCTCCATATCGTCCTCCACTCTCAGCCACAGTTTGCAGAATGACATCGAGATGCCGAATCGTAATCTCCTCACGCAACAACGCGCGCAAGACGCCAGTAAGCTGAGAGAGAGAGAGCACAGCGGGTACCACTCCTGAAACGAGATCGGGTATGTGCCTCTCGACATAGTCGAGCGCTCGTCGCGTGGCTCCGTCATCAATTAAATCACCCCTATGACGATCAATCACCCTTTTAATCTCGAGCGATACCTCAGGCCATGAAAGTTCAGAAGAGGGGCTCTCACTACTCCACGCGTCCATCCCTCTCACGAGCATCCGACATGCGGATCTCGACTCCTCCCACAACGAGATACCTGGCCGTTGGAGAACCAATCCCCATCGACGAAACGCGTATAAACGAACCTCCTCCAACTCATCG
Organism: uncultured delta proteobacterium; assembly: GCA_903920005.1. GTDB lineage: Bacteria > Bdellovibrionota_C > UBA2361 > UBA2361 > OMII01 > OMII01. Next base: position 11,483 of record CAIXKI010000054.1, on the reverse strand, counting down.
GATAGGAGCGAAAGTTGCGGCAACGCGCCTATCCACTCCCTCGCTACCTCAATCTGTAGCGAGGGGGAGAGAGTTGGTTCAAAGAACTTTCCCCGAGCTTCCTCCTGCCCAGGGGCAGCTTTCGATCCGAACAATGAGATTCCCGCCAACGCGGCCACGGCAAGTAACGCGACATGTGGCATCCCTGGCAAGCAGGCGAGGACAAAGGACGCGCACGCGACAAACGTTCGTGCCGCCCTAAACTCCCCGAGCTGCGAGAGGAGATCGCTTGAAAGCGACGACGACTCGTTGACTTGAACTCGCGTCACGACCAACCCCGCGGCGACCGAGTTAAGCAGCGACGGTATCTGCGAAAGCAGTCCATCTCCTATTGTTAGTAACGTGTACCGCCTTACCGCGACATCAAGTTCAAGCTGATGAATGAGCAATCCAACGCATAAACCGCCAACGATGTTCACAACGGTGACCACAATCCCGGCGATTGCATCACCCTTTACGAACTTCATCGCGCCATCGAGAGCCCCATAGAACCGAGACTCCATTTGGACCTCTTGCCTCTTCTTTCGAGCACCCTCCGGATCAAGTAATCCACTTCGAATCTCGGCATCGATCGCCATCTGTTTTCCAGGCAACGCGTCGAGGGTGAAACGCGCCGAAACCTCAGCTACCCGCTCGGCTCCCTTCGCGACCACAATAAACTGGATCAGCGTAATCAAAAGGAAGAGTACGAATCCTACGATGAAGTTACCTTGGATAACCACCGATCCAAACGCCTCTACAGCCTTGCCAGCATGCCCTGAACCCAATACGGCTCGAGTAGTGGCAAGATTGAGCGACAGCCTCACAAGGGTCGCTATTAAAAGCAAAGATGGCAAAGTCGCCAAACGAAGCGGATCCTTGATGTGCAGCGCTCCGATCACCAGCAGGAGCGCGAACAGAAGATTCGCGCAGAGGAAGATATCAAGGATTGCGGGCGGTAGCGGAACGAGCATACATCCCACGACCACCAACAATCCGACAGGAACGATAACCTCCTGCGGCGTAAAGGCTCCATTTCCCACAATGCTCCCCTCATCTTTTTTGATAGAAAGCCCCGCGGCGGCGCCCGTTTTGCCGCCGCGAACGCAATCAGGGGGACACTATCCCACCCGCATATTTCGAATCGGTGCCATCTCAGTCTCATGCTGAGAACGAGCAACATTCGATACCATCGTCACCGTTTGCATTACCTGTTGAATCTGAATCTGTTGATTCAACAGATTTGTGATATCGGATGAACCGCCGAAGCCACCAACTCCAAGCGCTGTCTGGGCCACGGAGGACACTGCCGATGCTGCCGTGTTCATCCATCCCATCCCTGAATTACGTGGCTCTGGAGGCGTCCGAAGGAGGCGCGATCCCCCGATAGAAACTCCCCAGGCTTCTGTTGATGGAAGCTGAACCGTTTGAAGCGTTGACATAATTCCCTCCTCCTAAATGTCTAAGGTCTCCAGCGGAATGATAAAAAGTGATCCCATATCGAGCGTTTTGAGATTTTGGGCGACCCCATGTGGAGGAGTCTACAAAACCGCGGACACACATCCTCAGTTTTCTCAACGCCTCCAACGATACTGCGGTTAACCTCTCAAAAAGCGCGCTAGGAGATCTTTTTAGCTACCCTGCTCGTGGATAGTATCGAGAATCGATACAAAATGTTTCGGGTTGGATTACAAGACTCGTGTAATCGTCACTGCCAGAGCATCCCCCTCTGGCAGAACCTCTCCCTCCGCGAGCGTTGAAGATCCGATCCTCAAAAAACACCTATGCGGCCCGCCCGGACCAAGCCGAATGACGGATCCAGACCGAATGCCGATAATATCGGCCAGCGAGATCTCTATCTCGCCGAGGTCGATCCTTACCCCGGGAACGAACTGCTCCTCTGGCTCTCCCAATGACACTACCTCTATAGCCATACCTCTCTCCTTTTCAAAAAGCAGACGACCCTGCATGTGGAACTCTGGAATAGCGATGCCAACTTCTTGAACCACTACGCGCTCTCCGACCCCTGGAACCACATCACATGAGAGCGCGCCCAAAATACGAGCGCGAGAGACCGGAGCTGATGGAGCTTGCTGGACAATATGTAAAAGCGCCGGGGGATCCTCCGAAATCGCGCACCATATTTCACCTTGCGCAACCATCACCCGAAAAAATACCCACTCACGGGGAGGATGGGTTTCATCTCTCAGCTCTAGACGTTTCTCATCGCGGGTCCGGCATACCCGCGAAATCGCTCGAAGGGTCTCGACACGGCTGATATGTTTTTGGATCGCGGTGATATGCCCACACGCCAAATATCCATACACCGCGAATCCGGCCCCGTGAGAATCTTTAAGAACTAACCAATCCTCTTGGGGAGCAGCCTCCAGCCATTGTCGAGAGACCCTAGTCGGCCTTCCGCCCTCAACAAGAAAATCGGTGCACACCCCTATATAAGGGGCCAACCGCCTTTCGAGCTCTAAGTCTTTTCGATTAAGCACTTTCTTACTCTGACATTTCATACCCCGGCCTCCTGCTCTTGAGGGCCCACAGAGAGACGAGCAAGACAGAACTGGTACGCGACAAGAGGAGACTCCCGCCCAATGAGCGAAAGTTCGTCGGTGACACGCTCGACTTGAAGTTTTGTAAGAGGCAGATCGGTCGGAACAACCCCTTCCAGAAAGCAGGCCATCGCGAGCGTCGAGACTCCGGCGAGACGCTGACCCACATCACCAATGACTCCACATCGAGAAACCTTATCAGGAACTTCGTTCATCCCCCCTCCTATTCAATCACCATCTCCTTCGGTAGGGCGAACCTCACCCGCTTGCGGCGCCGGAGGAACAGAGCCCTTATTCCATATGCCAATCCAACCCCAAGTGTCCCGAGCGCGACCTCCTTGAACGGAGGAACGCGCTCTTTGCCACCAGTAACTTGTGGCACGACAACCGATTCAGCGGGAAAGCTCTTCGCGAAAGGCGTCCTTTCCGCCCTGCTTCGAAGAATTCCCACCGCCCCGGCGGGAAGGCCCGCGGCGCCACTTACTAACCGAGCCACCTCTTCATCACGAGCCGTACACAGATCATCTACGAGCAAGAGAACAGACCCTGACCCTGCCTTAGTTCGAGAGACGCCAAAGAGAGGATCTTCGGCTGGAAGATTGAGATGCACTCGCGCTTCAAGCACACCTGGTATCGCCGCGAGGCTTTCCTCTATCGCTTGGGCCATCGCGCGCTCATGACGAAAGAGCTGTTCCTCTCGACTCGGGATAAATCCGCTCTTCGCCTGAGAGGAGCCGCGCGGACTGGGAGCTTGCAGAACACGTTGCGATTCAAGATGGGTTAATGCCGGGAACATCTCTGGTTTAGAGACTGAGATCGCCCATCGACCATCCGATTGAACAACCTTACTCGCGTCAACCTTGGCGTTGTGCAATTCACTTAAGACCTTATTCGCCTCTCGTTCAGAGAGATCATGAACTATCTGCTCCTGACAGCCCGCGCAACAAAGCGCCACCACGACACCTATCCAAAGAGGGCTCCTCTTCCGGAAATAATAGGTTGATTGACTAGCCCTGCGGGCGCTCCTCACAAGTGTCTTCCATAAGGGAGTCTCGTAACATTGCCAGTGCGCGATCATGCAACCTCGATACCCACGATTTCGACAATCCCGAGTACTGCTCCGCGACCTCAACTAACTTTCGGTCGCGAAAGTAATACTGCTCGATGATTGTTCGCTCCTTCTCGGGCAAAGTTGCTAATGCTTTTTGAATTTTTTGTGATTGTTGCTTCTCCTCGAAGATGCGCTCTGGATCACACCGACCATCATCCGCAATCTTCAAAACCTCCTCGCCGGCGCGCACCAGAGAGAACGCCATCGCGCTGTTGCCGAGCATTTCGATGGCTCGCCCTGCCCTAGTACGAGCGTCCAACCCCGCATTTTTAGGGGATTGTTCTTGTTGCAAGCGAAGCTCCTGAGCTATCTCAATAGCTCTCAGCATTCGATACGCTTTTCCAGACACCTCACATGAGGACCGAATATGATCAACGACGGCCCCTCGAATGCGTAAAAACGCATACGATCGAAACTCGCTACCCCGAGAGGGATCGAACCGACTCGCGGCTTCAACCAAGCCCAAATATCCCGCCGCGATAAAATCCTCTCGAAGCGACTGCGGAAGATGCATAGAGCGCATCAGTCGGCCAACCAAGCCCTCCACAAAGGGGCTATACTGAGCGATTACCGCATCTCGTTCAGCGGAATCGGCAACTAGATCATCACTCGCGGAACGAGCCACCAGTACGGACTGCTTTCGAGACATCCCTGACTTCCCCCTATTCCCTGCACCGCTGGGTTTTACTTTCTCTCATTCGGAATCGCGCGCCAAAAGTTGCGCAAAAATACCAAAATGCGTCCGGAATTTCTGGGGGAAGAGATTGCCACAACTACCCATAATTTAAAGGAAAAAGTTCAAGGGGAAAAATGCAAAGGGAAACACACCCGTAACGGAAATACGTCCGGGCAGGCTTTACTTGCCCCCGTAATTTTTCGTACTCTCCTTATGTAACGTATTGAAGATCTTACTATGTATCCCCAAACTCGTCTCCGTCGCCTCCGCAGCTCACACGCACTTCGAAATATGGTCCGAGAGACGCGCGTGGACGTTTCTAATCTGATAGCCCCTCTCTTCGTCGTTCCGGGCGATAAGGTAACGCGAGAGATCGGATCGATGCCTGGGCAATTCCAATTAAGCGTGGATACCGCCGTCGAAAAAGCGCACCAACTACACGAGTTGGGTGTATCATCGGTGCTCCTCTTCGCCATCCCCGAGTTCAAAGATGAGATAGGATCGTCGTCTTGGCATCCCCAAGGGATCATCCCCAAGGCAGTTAGAGCGATCAAGAAAGCCATCCCGGAGATGCTGGTGGTAACCGATCTATGCTTCTGTGAGTATACCAGCCACGGTCACTGTGGAGTCATGCGGGATGGGCACCTTTGCAATGACGAGACTCTCCCGAATCTTCTCAAGCAAGCGCTCGTTCACGCGGAAGCAGGCGCCGATATCATTGCGCCAAGCGGAATGCTGGATGGGACGATCGGTTTTCTACGGCACGGGCTTGACGAGAACAACTTCTCAAATCTTCCTTTGATGGCGTATGCCGCGAAGTTCTCCTCGTCATTCTACGGACCTTTCCGAGACGCGGTACAATCAGCCCCTGAGTACGGCGACCGAAAGACCTACCAGATGGATCCAGCCAACATTAACGAGGCGCTCCGAGAGGTAGAACTGGATGTGCAAGAAGGCGCCGACATCGTCATGGTTAAGCCTGCACTCGCCTTCCTCGATGTCATCAAAGCTGTCAAAGAGACCTTTGAAATGCCTACCGCGGCGTATAACGTAAGCGGCGAATACGCGATGGTAAAGGCGGCCGCCAAACTCGGATGGCTCGATGAAAAGAGAGTCATGCTTGAGATGCTCACCAGCATCAAACGTGCTGGTGCTGACATCATTATAACCTACTTCGCTGAAGCTTTCGCTGAGTTAAAGAAACGCGGCGAAATATAAAAACACCCTCATTCGTTATGACCAAAAAATGAATGAGGCTAGGTTCATTCCATTACCTCGCAACTCGTAGATATCATATATTTCGGGCTTTAGATTATTTGCCTTCTACGGCGTAACTTGGCTCCGCCAAGTTGCCCTCGTGCTGCTATTGCGAATGATTTCTTCAAAAATTATCCGCACACGGGTTACTCCCCTACAGTAACGAGAAGTGCCTTAAGCCGCTCTCCAGAGACTCGAAACTCGTGTAAAGCCGCGCGTTCCATCCCAACTGTCGCGCTGCGACCACGTTCTCCTCCCGATCATCGAAGAAGAGGACGTCCTGAGGCTTCACGCGCAAAAGCCCGATCACCTTCTCGTATATGTCTCTTCCAGGCTTCGCGCACCCAAGAAGCTGGGACGCGAATCTCCGATCAAACTCGCTCATGAAGGCATACGAGCGAAGCAATTCGTCCCAATGGATAGAGTTGGTGTTCGAGAGGCATCCGACCTGCGTCCGTGTTCGAAGCGCGGGGAGTATCGTCGTCGACGACGAGATCTCCGGACCAAGCTCCGCGTTAAAGGCCTGGATCACAACAGATTCATCGATCTGCGTACCCAAGAGCTCCCCGACCCTCCTCGAAAGCTGAGAGGGAGTTACTTCAGATATCGTAAAAGCATGCCACATCTCTGGAGCCGCCATGAGGCGCTCCGCAACAACCTCAGGCGCCAGGCCAGTAACGGATCCCAGCCGATCAAAGATCTTTCCTTGGTCCACCTCAAGGAGCACCCCTCCAAGGTCAAAAATGACCCAATCAATTCGTTTCATCCCTTTGCCCCCTCTTCCTAGCCGTATCGACCTGAATATCTTACCAACACGATCCTTAAAAGTCCTGTATTTGCGGTACAGTATCCAGATTTTGGTCCAAAACCGCCCCGCCGATGTGATGCCCTATACCACCCCCAAAAAATACGCTATCTAAGGGGAGCATCTGCCAAGGAGTAGCTATGACAAACACACAGTCCCCCATACGTCACAATTGGTCTGCTGAAGAGGCCCAGGCTCTCTACAACCAACCCTTTCCCGACCTCCTCTATCAGGCTCAAACAACTCACCGAGCAAATTTTAACGCTCATGAGGTACAACGCTCAACTCTTCTTTCCGTGAAGACCGGTGGCTGTCCAGAGGACTGCGCGTACTGCCCTCAATCGGCTCACTACAAAACAGGGGTCGAGAGACACTCGGTCCTCCCAAAAGATGTTGTACGAGCAAAAGCGCTGCAAGCGAAAGAGTCCGGCTCTACCCGATTCTGTATGGGCGCCGCATGGAGAGAGGTCAAAGATGGAAAGGACTTTGATGCCATCGTCGATCTCGTGCAAGAAGTTCACGGACTCGGCCTCGAAGTATGCTGTACGCTGGGAATGCTAACCGAATCCCAAGCTGCTCGCCTCCGAGACGCTGGATGTTACGCGTATAACCACAACCTCGATACCTCGCCGGAATATTACGGAGAGATCATTTCGACTCGAACCTACGAAGACCGTCTTAGAACTCTCGACAATGTGCGAAAAGCTGGAATGACCGTATGTTGTGGTGGAATCGTCGGTATGGGCGAGTCTCCCAATGATCGCCTCGGACTCTTGGTGCAACTTGCTAACCAAGAAGTTCATCCCGAAAGCGTTCCGCTCAATATGCTCGTTCGAGTTGAAGGAACTCCACTTGCCGAGGGAGCATCGGTAGATCCACTTGAATTCGTTCGCCTCGTGGCGACAGCTCGTATCATGATGCCGACATCGATGGTGCGGTTATCCGCGGGCCGCATGGAGATGTCGGACGAGATGCAGGCACTATGCTTCGTTGCTGGCGCGAATTCCGTGTTTGCTGGCGAGAAGCTCCTTACAACCCCGAATCCGGGCGATGATCACGACAACAAGCTCATGAAACGCCTGGGCATGCACTACCGTGAAAACAAGGAGTGCTCGCAATCAATTGCGGCCTAATAGGACTCCGTAGGTGCCTAAAACCGTGCCGGGAGTACCTGTAGCTCCGTACCCGGGTAGGGTGCCCCCAAGGCCGATTTCCTTCCGTTACCCACATAGAAGGGAGTCGGCCTAAGAAGTACGCGACGCCACTCATACGCTCGTCCAGTCCGCCGAATCTTGAGGTGAGATAAAGGGCCAACTATCGAGATGCACAATTAGAACTACTTGTTTTTCCTCCTGCTACTGGAATCCTCTAACCGTCCCCTCGAAGGGAACGGACAGCTCCCTTGAGGGGTCTTTTTCGACCTCGGCACCCCAACAGACCCCCAAACAAGCATTTTAGCGGCATCTTGTTAAGAAAATCTGATACATTTCCGAGCCTTCTGATATCTAAATAAGGCAAGCCGGTGACTACCGCCGGAGGCCCCGAATGGACCGCATCGTGCGGCATAGTAGCTAGGAAGGATTCTCTCTAATGGAAGACACCGAGCAACCACGACAAGAGCAACAGGGGCGTTCCAATTGGTTTGAGACGCTCATGGAGCTGACGGTGAGCACGGCTCCACTCGTTTTGGTGGTGTTAGGTATCGGCATGATGAGCTTTGCGCCTCGACGCAGCTCAGTGCCCCTCTTTCGTTCCCATACAGAAGCGGAGCAATTTTATAATCAGAACGGCATGACACTCTCGTACAACCAACCGGTCATCCTCGTGGCATCGAAGTGCACGAAATGCGACGATCTGAAGGCTTCGCTGAACGAGATCGGAATTTCATACGTCGAACAAAACATCGAGGCGAACCAGGTAGGGTCCGCTCTACACGGATTCGCGACCAAAGTGTCCGGTTCCGAAAAGCTCCCCCAAGTCGTACTCGGAGATCAACTCGTGCACCCCGCTCCGTATTCGATTAGGATAGCGCTTCGTCGGTTCAACAAATAAGACCCGTCTGAAACCCGAGTCTCGTCAGTTCAACGATCACTCCCACGGCGAACCATACAACGCTTTCGTAAGATAAAACTGCCCTCGCGGATCACGCAAGCGTTCAAGAGCTGCCTTCACGAACATAGGATCCCCGAGGTCGAAGTACCATGCCAGCGCGGAGAGCTCCACAGCGCCGCCCCCCGTTAGCCGATATCCATCCGGTCGTTGCAAAAGCCCGAGTTCGCCCCGGACAATCGCGTCTACGAGCTCCATCGCCTCGTCAGCTTCCCTACTCCGCGCAAAATGCAACACCGCCGTGCCCAGCAAGTGCGAGCCTTCCCGTTTCGCGACTCTCATCTCACGCACAGTCTCAGTGTAGCGAGAATCCTTTAAGGAAAGTACGCCCGCGCCGAGGCTCACCATGCTTCGCACCTGATCAAAAACTCCGATATCAGATACATGAAAACAACTACCCGGGAACCCCTCGCCCCTACTCACGATCAACTCTATGGAGGAGAGGATATCCTTCACCTGCTGCTCTATCAAAGGATCCTCTGATGCCACGATGGTTGGAAGGAGCGTCAGTAATCCCACTCCCGCGGCGTGCACTAACGGGAGCTCTCGAAATACCGAATCAAACGACAACGTATCCGCGTCAGTTAACGAGTCGACAGCCGCCTCCAATCGAGCGCGAACTGCCTCGATACATAACTGGCGGGCTCGCTCACGAATAGTATCATACTCGTCATATCGATCCTCACGAAACAGGGCTTCGAAACCAGTAATTGGCAGCACAAGATCCGCGTCGAAGGATGTATCGTTCCTGGCGGCAAGCACACACGCCATAAGAGCCTCGAAAGCAACCTCCTCGTTCAGACGAGGAGAGATCTGCGCAAGAGCGAGAATGCGCGCGTATCGATTAAGCTTGCTCGATGTTACTTCCGACGAATGAAAAGTTGAGTCTTCCAGCATCCGCACAAGAGAGGGCGCTACCTTGTGAGTGAGGGTCTCCTCTTTGAGCGACAAACCAAAAAGCATCGCGCTCCTGGTCCCGACGTCGTGGAGACGCGCGACCGTGTTTGCCGCATACCGCCCCTGCTTTGCCTGGCACATGGTAACAACCATATCCGAGAGGTGGCACGCTTCTGAACACGGAAGCATCCTGAGCTCTCGAACCATCTCATCAACACGATCATCTCCACGAATAACCGCGTCAAGAAGCTGCGCGCCCTGACGACGAACCTCAATCGCTTTTGATGAAAATGCCAAGGACACGTTTGAATATCTCTCTGATACAGTGATGAAACCCGCCCCAGCCCTTCGCCGCGGGGGCCCCCACTCGACACTATATCTGCCGAGACCGTTCACACCATCAGTATAAAAGCTAATACGATGTGTTTGGTTCAGATTGCGACACATCGCAACAGGGCAACACCTCAGAGGGTTTGATCTCTTTACTGACGGGCGAAACGCCCCTCTAGTAAGGGACGTGGAGTGCCCGGCATCCAACGCTCTGGATTGATATCGATCCCGCCCCGACGGGTATACATGCACCCGACCCACAACCTCGATGGAGCGCACACGTTCAATAGATCCGTGAAGAGCACCTCGCAACACTCCTCATGATACCCCTGCTGACTACGATGCGTAAGCAGGTACCCAACAAGCGAGCTGTACTCCAACTTCTTACCACGATAGTGAATAGCCACAGTTCCCCAGTCAGGCTGGGCCGTAACGGGACATAACGATCGCAGAAGATTAGAATGAATCGTCTCTTCAACTACCTCATCTCCAGCTCTGAGGCGAAAACTCTCGGTGGTCTCCAACGAGCTTTTGTCCACACACACTCCCGGCGGAGAGACAATTCTCATCTCCGACCATTGGTGCGACATCCGGACCGATACGGAGACGGATTCAGAGTCTAGTTTTTTTGAGAGCGCTCGTTGAATAGTTCCCTCAACATCTTCCACCGATGCGAACTTTGTAAAATTAAGACTCCCAAGGAAGAGCTTCAAACTCTTCGACTCTATAATCATGGGCGAAGCGGCGGCATATTCAATCGACGCTATTCCAACCTCTGGAATGCCGTGGGAATCGATCCACGAAAGCTCAAAGCACGTCCAACGATCGACACCTTCAAAGGGTAAGGGCTCACGAATACCGATTCGGGTACGGGCCTGCCCGCGCTCGATTGGAAAGAGGACGGATTCATCGATAGTTTCACTAAAAGAGACGGGACGTCCCAGGGGGTTGGTCATACGATCTTTACTTGGGTAGTGCTGACGTGCCGCCCTACCACATCATTCTGGCAAAGCTCTGGCAAGGTTGAAACCCTCATAAAGCTCGAAGAAATCTGGGCAGAGCGCCATCTTGCCATGAACGCGGGTTCTCCAGGTGGACATTAAGCAGCAAGTCCCTCTTGAAAACCACAAAAACTCTCCAATTAATTCCGGGAGTTACTAGTCGATTGGATTTTTATCATTAAGTTTTCACCCGCGTGGTACGATTACCGATAGGAAGGTTGTTTTAAGCAGGTTAGGGACGGATTTATGCCCATTCGGTCAAACGAATATAGGCAAAGTGGATCTTTGTACGTTGAGGCTGCTCTCACGCTCCCCCTCTTCTTGGGAGTACTGTACGCCAGCATCTACCTCTCTCTTCTCTCGGTGAGGCAATTAGGCATTCAATTCTTAGCAACCGCGCTCAGCGATGAGGTACGTCAGTGTGTTGCCATTCAGGGAAATGCTCAAGGAGTGTGTAACGCGGCCACGCAAAAAAAGACGTGGAATGATTCCGCGATTCGCCTGGCTCAGTCTACAATCTTCACGACGCCGACGGTGCATGTGTGCCCAGTCAATTGCGAATGCTCCGAGTCCTGCACACTAGACACCGCAGCTCCGGGAGATCTCTACACAGTACTAGTCACGGCGAACATGCCTCAACTATTTGGGGGCACTATCCCGTTCCTCCGGCTCTCAGAAACCAACTCTCTTAAGGGAACCGCCATCGGCGTATTTGAAC